>CAYNXG010000034.1:0-17335 GCA_964401095.1 uncultured Bacteroides sp. | reverse complement strand
CTCCCGTGAGTCTTAACGTCAACACCTTCGGCACGTCAAAGACCGGCCTCACCGACGGCGAGATATCGCGCCGCGTCAGCGAGCTGTTCGACATGCGTCCCGCGGCCATCGAGCGCCGACTGAAGCTGCGCGCGCCCATCTACCGCGAGACCGCCAGCTACGGCCACATGGGCCGCACGCCCCGCACGGTGACAAAGACCTTCCGCGCCTTCGGCGAGGAGCCCATCGTGCGCGAAGTGGAGCTTTTCACATGGGAGAAGCTCGACATGATCGACGAGGTGAAGCAGGCATTCGGCCTCTGATAAAAACAGGCGGCTACGGCGTGTCGCGGAGCCCCCGGGCACGCCGGTTGCCGCGTAAAACGCAGCTGTTTCGCTAATTTTTCCCAAATAAGGCGCTTCAATTTTTCATTTTTGACAAAAAAAGTGTATCTTTGTGCGCTTAAATCGCACATATACCAATCAATCTTGCAAAAATAATTTTAAAACGCTAAATAAATCAATGGCAACTCTTGAAAAAATCAGAAGCAAGTCAGTGCTGCTCTTTGTGATCATCATCGTAGCCCTGCTTGCCTTCATCCTCGGCGACTTCCTTACATCGGGCCGCACCTATTTCGGCGCCGGAACCACCGTGGCCAAGGCCGGCAGCGCCAAAGTGGACTACAATGACTATCAGAACCGCGTCAACGCAATGTCGGAACAGCAGCGCAACCAGCGCAACGCCCCTGACAACGACGACCTCTCGCAGCAGGTTCTCCAGAGCCTCCTTCTCGAGAAGATGCAGCAGCAGGAGTACGAGAAGCTGGGTATAACCGTCACCGATGCCGAGCTTACCGAAGCTCTCACCGGCGCCACTCCCCATCCCTCGGCACAGCAGTTCGTATATGCCGTGTCGCAGCAGCTCGGCCTCGAGACACCTTCGGGCCAGACCGTCTACGACGCCATGATGAATCCTCAGAAATACGGCTTCCCTCCCGAAATGGGCCAGCAGCTCAAGCAATACTGGGCCGCCCTGGAATCCGACGTGGAGAACGTGCTCAAGCAGGAGAAGTTTGACCGCCTCATGGCCGGCCTCTTCACCGCCAACGAGCTCGACGCCCGCAACCTCTTTGACGACGTGGCCACAACCCGCCACTTCAAATACGCCGCCAAGAACATCGCCACCGTCACTGACGAACAGGTGGAGGTGACCGACAACGACCGCCGCGACGCCTGGAAGGAAGATATGGAAATGTATCGCCTCTCCGAGCCCGTCCGTTCGGTTGACTATATCATGGTACGCATCGAGCCCTCGCAGGCCGACCGCCTCGCCGGTCAGAAAGTAGTGGAGGACGCCCTCGTGGCCCTCAACTCGGCCGAAGGCACTGAAATGGTGTCGGGCAACTCGAAGTTTGTCGTGAATAACGGCCGCAGCACCCGCTCGCAGATGACCGACAACCGCCTCAAGGAATTTGTCGACAGCGCCGCTATCGGCGCCGCCGTGCTCCTCAACAACGTAGGCGACAACTACTCGATGGTAAAGCTCCTCGGCAAGAGCCAGGATGTTGACTCGATCAACGTGTCGATGATCGGCCGCCCCGACGGCGCTTCGCTCGACTCGCTGCTCGCACAGGTTAACGCCGGCAAGAGCTTCGCCGAACTCATCGACGGCAGCAACGTGCAGGGTCAGGACTCCACATGGACCACCCTCGCCGCCGCCGGCATCCCCGCCAATATCAAGGAAGCCCTCGAAAACTGCGCCATCGGCTCGGCTTTCGTGCTCACCGATACCGTTATGGGACGCGAGGTACAGACCCTCTACCGTGTGAACAAGCGTCACGCTCCCGTCACCGTGTATGAGCTCGCCACCATCGACTATACCGTAGACCCCTCGCAGGAGACACTCACCAAGCTGTCGTCTGACCTGAACACCTTCGTGTCCAACAACTCGTCGGCCGCCGACTTCGCCGCCAACGCCGCCGAGGCAGGCTACACAGTGCTCTCGACCCCCGTATCGGCTTCGAGCTCGCACCTCGCCAACGCCGCCGACTCGCGTCCCGCCGTCAAGTGGGTCATGAACGCCAAGAAGGGCCAGGTGATGCCCGTATACCAGGACAACAAGCAGACCTATATGCTCACCGCCGCTGTCAAGGATATCTATGACGGCGACTACCTCCCCTACGACTCCGACCTCATCGCCGAGCAGATCAACGCCAAGGCCACCAAGACCAAGAAGGCCAACAAGCTCATCGACGAGTACAGCGGCAAGGCCAACGACCTGGCCGGCTACGCCAAGCTCATGGGCGTGGAAGTGCAGGAAGGCGACGCCATGTTCAACTCGCCCATGCTCGCTAACCTCGGCTTTGGCGAAAGCGCTCTCCAGGGTGCCATCGCGGCTGCAGAGAAGGGCAAGCTCGTAGGTCCCATGCAGGGCAACAACGCCGTGGTGGTGTTCACCGTTACCGGTGTCGACAACGCCAACCGCGAATACACCTTCAAGGAATATGCCAACCAGTTCAACCGCTCGCTCGGTATCGGCGGCAGCCGTCCCATGCAGGACTTCCAGCGCTTCACCGTACTGCTCGGCAAGAACAAGGTTGAGAACAACAGCCTCGAATTCATCCGCGGCTTAGGCGAATAATCCGCCCCACGGATTGATTCCACATAACACAAGGCCCCGCAGGCATCCGATGCCGGCGGGGTCTTGATGCATCATAGCCGACGGCTCACCGCCGGGCGCCGCGCCGCGACAGGACGGACACGACGGCGTCGGAGACCGCGGCTATGGCCTCGGCGGCGCGGGGGCCGTCGCCTTTGAAGTCCTTGACAAATACGGCCAGCGTGTAGCTCACATTGCCGGGCAGGGTGATATGGGCCACGTCGTTGCAGGCCACGAGCATGCCGTTATCGTCGATGTAGCCCGTGCCCGTCTTGTGGGCCACTGTTACGCCGTCGATTCCCTGCAGGGGCGCCGATATCCTGTCGCCGCCGGTCTTGCACTCGCGGAGCATGCCTATGATCACATCCTGTTTTTCACGGCTGACGAGGCTGTCGGTGAACAGGCGGTCGATAAGAATCGCCGCGCCCGTCGGCGAGGTGCGGTTGGCGTATGCCTTGGCATGGTCGGCCGCCATCTCGGCCTCCGAGCATGTTATCTGAAAACTCTGCCGCGGGGCTATCGTGGCGATGACGCTGTCGGTATATGCCACGTCGGTAAAACGTCCGAACATGATGTTGCTTGCATTGTTGTCGCTCTGAACGAGCGCATAGCGCAGCAAATCCTCTACGGTCAGCGATATCTCAGCCTCGGGGTGCTCCTTCAGCATGGGGCTCCATGTGTCGGGGTCGAGCGTGGCCCTTGATACGGTGAGCACGGAGTCGAGCGACAGCCCGCGGCGGTCAAAGTCGTGGCACAAGGCCACGGCCTGATGCAGCTTGAACACGCTCATCAGGGGATAGACGGCCCTGTCGTTGACGGCCACGGTGTCGGTGCCGTCGATTATCACCGACACGCCTATTTCGCCGGGATAGCCCGACACTATTTTTGAAATTGTATCTTCGAGCACACTGGTGTATCGGGCGGGGACGTCGCATTTTTCAGGCCCGGGCGCGGGCTGTGCCGACAGGGCGGCCATGCAGACGGGCATGAGGCCCAGCGCGGCTATGCGGGCCTTGGCGGATTTTTTCATGACAGGCTTCTTTTTTTCGTTTGAACGGCAAAAATACGAAAATTTATCCCGATTCCTTATGAAAATTTTGATTTCAGAATAAATTTTGTGACTTTGGCAAAACATCGTTCACGGCCTGACAACCAATATCATTTTCTCCGTGTTATAAAAGAACGGCAAGTTTACTAACCCATATATTAATCGTTATGTCATACAAGATTGAAGAAATTGAAGGTGTCGGCGCAGCTTTTGCCGCCAAGCTCGAAGCCGCCGGTGTGAAGACCACCGAAAATCTGCTTGAAAAGGCAGCCACCAAGAAAGGCCGTGAGGCACTGGCCGAGGAAACCGGTATCTCGGAAAAACTCATCCTCAAGTGGGCCAACCACGCCGACCTGTTCCGCATCAAGGGTGTTGCAGGTCAGTTTGCCGAGCTGCTCGAGGCTGCCGGCGTCGATACCGTGAAGGAACTGCGCCACCGCGTTCCCGCCAACCTCCATGCCAAGCTCGTGGAAGTTAACGATGCGAAGAATCTCTGCAACCGCGTGCCCTCCGAGGCCGAGGTGGAGCGCATGATCGAGCAGGCCAAGACGCTCGATCCGGTCATGACCTATTGATACCAGTCGCAAGGTCATAAATATAATATATCGGCCGCCTTCAGCCCTTGCGGGGCAGAGGCGGCCGGTCTGTGTATATGCGGGAGCTGTCAGGCGTTCATTATCTCGACGAAGTGGCGGCGGTATGTTTCGCCGACGGGCACGTCGATGCCCGACACTGTGGCGCGTGTGCTGTCGTAGGCGTCGACGCGGGCGGTGGATACGATGTACGAGCGGTGGACGCGCACGAAGGCCGGCTCGGCGAGCATGGCGCAGACGGCTTTGAGGCTCATCTGCGTTATCAGCGGGCGTTCGCGCGAGGCGGTGTAGATTTTTATATAGTCTTTGAGCCCTTCGACATACAGGATGTCGGCAAGGTCGACGCGCACCTGCCGGTAGTCGCTGCGCACGGTGATTGAGGCGGGGGCGGGGGTGCCGGCGGTGCCGACGGCATCCAGGGCGCGCTGCACGGCTTCGGAAAATTCCTCGTAGCTCACGGGCTTCAGCAGATAGTCGAGCGCGTTGAGCCTGAATCCGTCGAGGGCATATTCGCGGTGGGCGGTGACGAACACTATGCGCACGCCTGCCTCGCGGGCGGCTGCGGCGAGTTCAAGGCCGTTGATTCCGGGCATGTTTATGTCGAGGAATGCCAGGGCGGGGCCGTCAGCGGCGCGTATGGCCCGCAGCGCCTCGGCCGGCGAGGTGAATGCGCCCGCCGGTTCGAGCGAGGGGTGACGGTCGGCATAGAGGCGCAGCAGTTCCAGCGCCAGGGGCTCGTCGTCGGCTATTATGCATTTCAGCGTCATGGCTTGCGTATTATCAGTTCCACGTGGCTCTCGTCGTTTCTGAAGTCGATGTCGAGGGTGGCGTCGGTGCCGTAGAGGAGTTCAAGGCGGCGCTTCAGGTTGGCGAGGCCTACGCCCGCGGCGGGGCTTTGGCGCCGGGCGGCGCGGTCGAAATGGTTGAACGTGCGGCAGATGATGGCGTCGGGCCGGGCCTCCACGGCGATGTGTATGGGCAGGGAGGTGTCGGCGGTGTTGCCGTGCTTGAAGGCGTTCTCTACAAGGGTGACGAACAGCAGGGGGGCTATCGTGGCCGAGGACATGTCGCCTTCGGCCTTGAATGTCACGGGCCGCGAGCCCATGCGCAGGCGCATGAGGTCGACGTAGCTGTCCACGAAGTCCACCTCGCGCTCGAGCGGCACCTCGTCGGGGTTCTCATATACCACGTAGCGCAGCAGCGACGACAGACGGTGCACGGCGTTGCGCGCCTTGTCGGGGTCTATGAGGATGAGGGCGTAGATGGAGTTGAGGGTGTTGAAGAGAAAATGAGGGTTGAGCTGTGCCCTGAGGCTCTCGAGCTCGCTCTCTCGGCTTGCCGATATGAGCTGTTGCTGTCGGCGCTCAAGCTCGACCCATCGCCCCGACAGGCGCAGCACCACGGCAAGCGAGAGTGTCAGCACCAGCGTTACGGCCTCGCGGATAAGGAATGTGGCCGATATGATGGCGCTGTTGATGTCGTGGTGGTGCTTGTGATGCCAGCCTATCGAGCTGAGCAGGTATGAGGCCACGGAGAATATGGCTATCAGGGCCAGGTTGAGCAACACGAATCGCCAGCGGTGGCGCGAGTGGAGCAGCGTGGCGGGGATGATGAAGAAATAGTTGATGTAGAACGCGGCTATCATAAGGCCTGTCTTGGCGTATACGATCCAGGGCATCGAGGGGCCGCGCCAGGGGAAGGCCATGCGCATGAGGGCCTCGGGCAGGATGAAAATCAGCCCTATGATAAGAAGATGAACGGCCGGCGTGAGATATCGCCGGCCGTCGATATTTTTCAGACGTGCTGTCATTGCCGATAGCTTCGGTCATGCTCAGAAGGGCAGGTCCTCGCCATTGCCGGCCGGCTCAACCACGGGGGGCGGGGGCACGACGCTGGTGGGAGGCACGGGGGCGCCAGCGGCAGCGGTCAGCGGCTCGGATTTCCAGCCGCGGATGCTGGTGTACCAGCGGCCCTGGTATTCACGGCTCTCGATGTCGAAGCTCAGACGGATTTCATCGCCTACATTGAGAGGGAACTGGTCGGCGCGGTCGCCGAAAAAGTCGAAAGCGATCTTTTTGGGAAAGCTTTCCTTGGTCTCGAGGACGTATTCTTTGGTTTTCCAGGGGTTGCCTGCCTTGGATACGCCCGAGCGTTCGCCGATAAAGGCGATTATCTTACCTTCTACTTCCATTTTATTGCAGTGGTGTTGTTTTTTTCATTAGTTTTGGCAAAGATACGAAAAAAAGACATAATAACCGCGGCCACCTTGTCAATGTGTCGATTTTTTATTTACAGGGATGTAAATAAGGTGTTAATAAAATGTCAATAACTTTTTATAACTTTTTTCGGCAAACGCCCTCCGCAGCCTCGGCGATGAAAAACGCGCAGCTGTATAGCGCTAATATTCAATGTATTAATATCGGCAAGGCGCGATTATTGCGGGCGACGGGAATGTAGATAAGTTATCGGCAAGGATGTTGAAAATGTCGGCCGGGATGCCTGCGGCCGACGACACCGTGTGCAGCGCGGCCTCCACGAGGGCGCTCTTCAGGGTGGCGGCGATGATGTGCGGCGGGGGCAACGCGGCGCCGCTGATTTCTATCTCAATGCCGGTGTCATCGATGGCCGCCACCGCTATGCCCCGAGGCAGGTGGCGGGCCATGAGCACGGCGAGGTCGCGCAGGGTGCGGGAGAGGGCGCGGGCATGGCCGGGGTGGAGCAGGGGAGCAGCCGACAGCTCGTCGAGGGTGGCGAGGGCCGAGCGGGCATAGACACCCTCGAGCACTTCGGAAAACAGGATTTTCATAGTCGTATAATAGTCGTTATATATAATAATTGTATATGGGCATGGCAGCGGCTCAGGCTCTCGACGGGCGTACGGGGCAGAGCAGCTTGCGGGTGAAGAAGGGCATGGCCACGGCCATGGCACGGCGGCGGGTCATGTAGAACCGAGGATTGCCGCCGCGGCCTATGCACAGCTCCAGGATGAGCTCGCGCAGGGGCTTGGCCGGGTAGCGCTCGTGGCGGCGGCGCAGGTCGGCCAGCATATCGTTCCACACCCGCGTGCAGCGATATTTGCCGCTAATGGTCTGCCGACCCTCCCTGAAGGCGGGCAGCAGGATGCTGTTGGCGCGGTAATAGTCTACGTAATAGGCGGGGGCGGGCCCGTTGAGCACGATTTCCACCACTTGCCGCAGCGTGGGCTCCTCGCCGTTGTCAACCAGGCGGTGGTACACCTTTTTGCAACAGCTCACAAAATCTTTGTTTCTGATAGATGCCTGTGTAATCATTTTTCTTAGGGGATTTCTTAATTTCAATAATTGTTGTCAATTTTCATGTTGCAAAATTACAATACAAAATTCAATTAATCAAGAAAAGTTTCAATAAATAAATCAACGATTATTGTAACCCTCTGATGCATCCCCGCTTATATGACAAAAAAATTGAAAAACGCCTTCCGCCAGGGCCGAAACAAGCCGGTTAAGGGCTTTGATGAATATTTTTAAGTCTTTTTTATAGCATTTTGTCATTTTTCTTTAAAAAATCTGAACTCAATGTTGCAAACAGGACGTTTTTTGTTTATCTTTGCGCAATCGAAAAAGCATAACTATAGACTGAATCAATCGTTTTTTTATAAATCAATTCATTTCTGCTGATGAAAAAAATCTTTACCATCCTGCTTGGAGGCGCACTTGCCGCAGGAGCCACAGCCGTGGCATTGCCCGCAGCGCTTTCAGAATCACGTCAGGCAGCCGCAGCGGCCGAGACACCGGCCATCACCCCCGACGGGCCCGACTATACCAAGCTGAAAGCCACTTGGAATCCTGTGGAGAAGGGCATCGACATCACGTATGTAGCTCCCACCACAGGCTATTATTACGACAAAGACTATAGCCGTATCCCCGTAAACCTCACCGAGCTTACAAAGGTGGAGATGTATGTAATGGAAAATTACAGCACAGGCACACTCATCAACACCTGGCTAAATATCAAGCCCGGCCAGACCCTCACATATCTCGACAAGAATGTAGAGCCCGGCCAGTCCTATACTTATAAATTCCTGGCCTATGTGGGCGAACAGAGCGACTACGGCCAGCAGCTCTACGGCGAAGCCGGCTCATTCCCCGGCGACGTCACCGACATAGACGTCGTTACCAACAAGGGCTCGTTCCCCATCACCATCAGCTTCGTGACCCCCACCAAGCTCAAAAACAGCGACTATGACCTCAACTGCGACATTGACCGCGTGGAGCTTTACAGCGAGGAATATGACTATTCGAGCTGGAGCAATGTCCGCACCACCCAGGGCGAACTCCTGAACGTTCCCGCCGGTTCAGCCCAGCAATTTGTCATTGAAGGCCCGCTGGAAGAAGGTACAAAGACATGGTACATCCAGTGCACTGCCGCCGACGGTGCAGGCACCTCTACCCGTGTGTCCTTCCGCGTAGGCGCCGATGAGCCCGCACAGCCCGCCAATGTAACCCTCGCCGAGACCCCCGATAAGGCCATCACCCTCACATGGGATCCCGTGACCAAGGGCGCCAACGGCGGCTATGTAGACCCCGAGTCCATCACTTACAAGGTCTATGCCACCGAGGATGCCAGGGGTTACAATCTCGAACTCATCGCCGAAGGCATAACCGGCACCTCATACGTCTACGACAAGACCTACGAGAAGCCCACCATGCTCACCATGGCCGTTGTGGCCGCTTCGGGCGAAAAGACATCCACACAGGCCAAGAGCTCATCGATTGTCGTAGGCCCCGCAGCTCCGCTGCCCTTCGCCGAGACATTCGACTCGCGGTCGTCCTCGTCATACTGCCCCGATAACCTGTGGACATCGGCCGCTCTGAAGGACGGTTCGTACAAGTACTGGAGCTATGGCTCTTACATCTACTTTGGCGGCGAACAGATTCTCGACAGCCGTCAGGGCGGAGGCATGGCCACCGTGACATACTACAGCTACGACGGCGCCGATGAACTGCTGAACCTCACCTCGTCGAAAATCAACGTGGAAGGCGCCGGCGCTCTCGAGCTCTCGTTCCAGTATCTCGGCATGTTCAAGGAAGGCGAGACCTTCACACAGGGCGTTGAGGCTCAGATAGCCTTTGACGGCGGCGAATTCAAGACCGTAAAGGTTGCCGACATGACCGACGTTACCGCCACCGGCTGGATCAAGGTTACTGAAAGCATCGAAGTTCCCTCCGGCAGCACCACCGCAGTGCTCCGCTTCCAGTCGTTCCCCGGCAGCAGCCCCGAATATGTATGTATCGACGACATCAACCTGCGCGAGAGCGGCGCGGCTCCCTCGATCTATCCCGCATCGGCCTCCGACCTCACAGCTACCTATGACTATGAGAACGAGAAGATCGTAGTATCGTTCAAGACTCCCGAAAAGACACACGCCACACTCGGCGACGTCAATAACGAAGACCTTCCCTTCATCACCCGCGTCGACCTGCTCCGCCAGGCCGGCAGCTACACCGACTATGCCGTAATCAAATCGTGGGATTCTCCCGCCAAGGGCACCGTCCTCACCTATGAGGATACCGACCTCTCGGCCGGCGGCAACTACTACTACAAGGTAATCGTTTACGTAGGCGGAAACTGCGACTACGGCCAGTTCCTCGACAATCCCGTACGCGTGGGTCAGATTCCCGCCGAAATCGAGGACATTACCCTCACCACCGAGCGCGGCCTCGCTCCCGTCACCATCGCCTTCACCACTCCCTCGAAGGACGATACCGGCGCCGACCTGCGCGAACTGAAGAGCGTCACCATCCAGCGCTTCAGCTATGATACCTACAACTGGGCCGACATAGCCACTCTCACCGATGTGAAACCCGCCACCGGATACTCCTACAAGGACAACGACGTAAAGGAGAACGAACAGTATTCCTATAAGGTGATCTGCAACGGCACAGCCGGCAGCAACTACGGTGTCTCCAAGTCGGTATATGTAGGCGCCGATATCCCCAACGAGCCCCTCAACCTTCAGGCCACACTCCTTGAAGACGGCACCGTAGGCCTGCAGTGGGAAGCTCCCACCACCGGCTACAACGGCGGCTATGTGGATGTTGAAAACCTCACCTACACCGTCTATATGACCAAGAGCTCGAGCATCTATGACGGCGTTGCCATCGAGAGCGGTCTCACCGAATGTCACTATGTGGACGCTACCGTATATGAGGAAGAAGCCGCCATACGCTACTTCGTGAAGGCTTACAACGGCGAAATCGAAGGCCGCCCGGCCATGACCGAACCCGTATTCGTGGGCAAGCCCTCCAAGCTCCCCTACGTGGAGAACTTCAACACCGTGGTATCCGAATACACCGTAGATCCCAACCACATCTGGAGCTCGGTATGCGAAGGCGGCTCGTCGAGATGGGAATGCGCCGAAATGGCCTACACCATGATGGATGGCCAGATATTGCCTCTCGACAATGACGGCGGCCTGATGTATGCATACTTCGGCCCCTACGGCGACGAATGCGACAGCTACCTCACCTCGGGCAACATCCTCGTGGAGACCGCCCAGCAGCCCATCGTCCGCTTCAACTTCTACGGCATCCCCGGCTACAACACCGAGCTCGCGCTTGAGGTAAGCTTTGACCACGGCACATTTGAACAGCTCTGGTACACCGAGTACAGCCAGGATGTGGCAGAAGCAGGCTGGGTGAAAGTCGATGTTCCCGTCGACGTGCCCGAAGGCGCACAGACAATGAGCATCCGCTTCGCGGCCCACAAGGGCAGCAACCCCTGCTCGGCTATCGTGGACAATGTGGCAGTGTTCGATATCGAGGCTCCCGAACTGTCGGCTGAGGGCAACAACCTCGCCTGGACCGTCAAGGACAACGAATTCGTAGAACTCGCAGGCTTCCACATCTATAAGAACGGCGAACGCTTCAACGAAGAAATGCTCGAACCCGCCACCCGCGGCCACGAGAACCTTCAGGACGAAGGCACCTACACCGTTACGGCCCTCTATAACGACGGCATCCTCGAGACACTCCACTCCAACTCAGTGGACGTGAAGCTCCAGAGCATCCTTGACGCCGCCACCGCCGGTATCACCGTCAAGGCAGCCGACTGCACCATCGTGGTTGAAGGCGCCGAAGGCCTCGCTGTAACCGTCAGCACCCCCGACGGACGCGTAGTCTACAACGCCGCAGGCGACGCAGCCGTATCGGTTGTTCCCGGCATCTATCTCGTCAAGGTAGGCGAGGCACCCGCCGTGAAACTCTCCGTGAAATAATCCCCGACAAACCCTTCATAAAACACAGCCTCCGCCCCCGCGGGGGCTGTGTTTTTTTCGCCCGTCATCGACGGCCCGCGGGCGCGAATCCGGTGCGGGGCATAAATTTTTCGGGCATTTTGCGGGCGGGTGTATTGTTTTCTTCAAAAAATGATTAAATTTGTAGTTCAACACCAATCCGCCCTATTATGACATTTACCGAGACATGCAATAAACTGTTCGACGCCTGTGTGGAGGCCTATCACGTGACTGACGATATCGACGCCCCCGTGGCCAATCCGTATGACAAGGATAGCCTGGAGCACGTGCTGTGGGAGAAGAATCTCATCGACGCACGCCAGTGGCACATGGAGGATATCATCCGCGACCCGGCCATCGACCCCGTGGAGGCCCTGGAGCTGAAGCGCCGTATTGACCGCTCCAACCAGGAGCGCACCGACATGGTGGAGGCTATCGACGATTATTTCCGCAATAAATATGCCGCGGTGGCCGTGGCCCCCGACGCCACGGTGAACACCGAGACGCCCGCCTGGGCCATCGACCGCCTGTCGATTCTCGCCCTGAAGCTTTATCACATGGCCGCCGAGGCGGCACGCACCGATGCCGACGAGGCCCACCGCATGCGCTGCCGCGGCAAGCTCGATGTGCTGCTGCAGCAGCGTGTCGACCTCTCGGGCGCGATAGACACCCTGCTGGCCGATATCGAGGCCGGCCGCAAGTACATGAAGGTGTACAAGCAGATGAAGATGTATAACGACGCCGACACCAACCCCGTGCTGTATGGCTCGAAATAAGAAGGCGCCGGCCAACGGCACGGGCATGCTCACCGTGATGATGGCCCGCTTCTCGGCCATCGGCGACGTGGCCATGACCGTGCCGGTGATCTACAGCGCCTGCCGCTGTTATCCCGACATAAGGTTCGTGATGGTGACGCGCCCGGCCATGGCCGATATTTTTGTCAACGCGCCCGAAAACCTCATCGTGGAGGGTGTCGACGTCAATACCCGCTACAAGGGCCCGGGCGGTATATGCCGGCTGGTGAAGGAGATGGCCGAGCAATACCGCCCCGACGCGTTCGTGGACCTTCACGACGTGCTGCGCACGCGCATTATGGGCCTGTGCTGCCGTCTGCGGGGCATACGTGTGGCCCGCATCAACAAGGGCCGCAGGGCCAAGCGGGCCCTGACCCGCGACCATGCCAAGATGATGCTGCCGCTGCCTTCGCAGCGTGCGCGCTATCGTCAGGCGTTTTTCAAGGCCGGGCTGCCGCTGACCGACCGCTTCGACGGCCTCTACGGCGGCCGCCGGCGCGCCGACGCCTCGATTTTCGCCGCTATCGCCCCTCCGGCTCCCGAGGGGGTGAAGCGCGTGGCCGTGGCGCCGTTCGCGGCTCATACGGGCAAGATTTACCCTCCGGCACAGATGTATGAGGTGGTGGAGCGGCTTGTGCGCGAGAATGACAATGTGGAGGTATTCCTGCTGGGCGGAGGCCCTGCGGAGACTCCGGTGCTGGAGAGCTGGGCCGAGCGCCTGCCGCGTGTGCGCAACCTCGCCGGCAAGCGCTATGGATTCGCCGTGGAGATGGCGCTGCTCAACCACATGGATGCCGTGGTGACGATGGACTCGGCTAACATGCATCTGTCGGCCATCGCCGGCGCGCCCACCGTGAGCATCTGGGGCGCCACGCATCCCTATTGCGGCTTCAAGGGCTGGAGGCAGAACGATTATGACACCGTGCAGCTGCCCATGAGCTGCAGGCCGTGCTCGGTTTTCGGCGACAAGCCCTGCCGCCGCGGCGACTATCTGTGCCTGCAGGCCATAAAGCCCGACGTCATTTATAAGAAAGTTATCGAAAAGCTATATCCCCATGAGTGAGGATTTTGACATAAGGACCGGTCGCAGCGATGCCGACGGCGAGTTTGAGAGGGCTCTGCGCCCCTCGCGCTTCGAGGCGTTCAACGGCCAGGACAAGATTGTGGAGAACCTGAGGGTGTTCGTGGCGGCGGCGCGCATGCGTGGCGAGGCGCTCGACCACCTGCTGCTCTACGGCCCTCCCGGCCTGGGCAAGACCACCCTGGCGGGAATCATCGCCAACGAGCTGGGCGTGGGCTTCAAGGTGACGTCGGGCCCCGTGCTCGACAAGCCGGGCGACCTGGCCGGCATACTGACGTCGCTCGAGGAGAACGACGTGCTGTTTATCGACGAGATCCACCGCCTGAGCCGCGTGGTGGAGGAGTACCTTTACTCGGCCATGGAGGATTACCGCATCGACATAATGATAGACAAGGGGCCCGGATCGCGGAGCGTGAAGCTCTCACTGTCGCCGTTCACGCTGGTGGGCGCCACCACCCGCAGCGGCCTGCTGACCTCGCCGCTGAGGGCGCGTTTCGGTATAAACTGCCATCTGGAGTATTACGACCATGATGTGCTGCGGCGCATCGTGCAGCGCAGCGCGGCCCTGCTGAAGGTGCGCTGCTCGCAGGAGGCGGCCGACGAGATATCGATGCGCAGCCGCGGCACGCCTCGTATCGCCAACGCCCTGCTGCGCCGCGTGCGCGACTTCGCCCAGGTGAAGGGCTCGGGCGATATAGATATCGAGATAGCGCGCTATGCCCTCGAGGCTCTGAATATCGACCGCTACGGCCTCGACGAGGTGGACAACAAGATTCTGAATACTATAATACGAAAATTTCACGGCGGCCCCGTGGGCCTGTCGACTATCTCTACAGCCCTGGGCGAGGATCCGGGCACTGTGGAGGAGGTCTATGAGCCTTATCTTATCAAGGAGGGCTTCCTGAAGCGTACGCCCCGTGGCCGCGAGGTGACGCCGCTGGCCTATGAGCACCTGGGCGCGCGCAGGCCGGGCGACGACTTCGGCCTGTTCGGCTGACGCCTCCCTCGTGTGTGCTGCGGCTCCTCCCGCCTTCTTCTTTTCTGTTTTCAACTGTTTCTGCAATGGGTTCAATTAAATCGCTTGCCAAAGACACGGCCATCTACGGGGTCAGCTCCATAGTGGGACGTTTTCTCAACTGGTGTCTCGTGCCGCTTTATACCATAACGTTCGCCGCGGCGGAGTATGGCGTGGTGACATTTGTATATTCGGTGGTGGCCGTGGCCCTCATCGTGCTCACATACGGCATGGAGACGGGCTTTTTCCGTTTTGCCAACCACGACCGGTGGAAAGACCCGCTCGAGGTGTATTCCACGGCTCTGATATCGCTGGCAGTCAGTTCCACGGCTTTCGTGGCCCTGGCGTGGGCCTTCATATCGCCGCTGTCGCGGTGGATGGAGTGTGCCGGGCATCCGTCCTATGTGATGATGATGGCGGTGTGCGTGGCGCTTGACGCCTTCCTGGCGCTGCCGTTCAGCTATCTGCGCTACAGGCGCCGGCCGGTGAGATTCGCCGTGATACGCCTGGTGAACATCGGCCTTAACATCGGCCTCAATCTGTTCTTTATCCTGCTGTGTCCGTGGCTCATGGAGCATGCGCCGGCCACGGTGGAGTGGTTCTATGACCCGACATTCGGCATCGGATATATCTTCCTGGCCAATCTGATAGCGTCGGCGGTGAATTTCGTGATGATGATTCCCGAGCTGCGCGGCTTCGTGTGGAGGTTCAACGGGCGGCTGTGGCGCGAGATGCTGCGCTACTCGGCGCCGCTGCTGGCGCTGGGCGTGGCCGGGGTGATGAATCAGACCATCGACAAGATTCTGTATCCGTCGCTGGCTCCCGCGGGCAGCGACGCCCTGGAGGGCCTCGGCATCTATGGCGCCAACTATAAGATAGCCATCGTGATGGTGATGTTCATCCAGGCGTTCCGCTTTGCCTACGAGCCGTTCATCTTCGCCCGCGGCAAGGAAGAGCGCGAGAGCCGCGACCGCACGTACAGCGACGCCATGAAGTATTTCGTGCTCTTCGCCCTTATCATCTTCATGGGCGTGATGTTCTATCTCGATATAATCAGATATTTCATCTCTCCGCGCTATTTCAGCGGCCTTAAGGTGGTGCCCGTTGTGATGTTGGCCGAGCTGTTTTTCGGCATATTCTTCAACCTGTCGCTGTGGTATAAGCTCACCGACAAGACGATGTGGGGCGCGTGGTTCTCGCTGCTGGGCCTGGCCGTGACCGTGGGGCTCAACTGTCTGCTGGTGCCGCGTATCGGTTATATGGGCTGCGCGTGGGCCGCGTTTTTCAGCTATGGCGTCATGATGGTGACAAGCTATGCCGTAGGCCGCCGCAAGTATCCCATCGACTATCAAGTGGGGCGCCTGGCCGTGTATTGCGCCATCGCTGCGGTGTTCTATGTCATTGGCATGTACTGCCTTACGCCCTCGGCTGTGGCCAACGGCATCATACGCTTCTTCATCATAGCGGCCTTCGTGGCCATAATCGTGCGCAACGAGCATATCCCTCTGCCACGCCGTCTCAGCCGATGAAAGTAACTCTGATAAATCACAGCGACACGCTGGGCGGGGCGTCGGTGGTGACATTCCGCCTGATGGAGGCTCTCAGGGCCGCCGGGGTGGACGCGCGCATGCTTGTGGCGTCGAAATCGTCGTCGTCGCCCTATGTGGAGCAGGCTGCTTCGCGCCTGCGCACGCGCCTGCCGTTTCTGGCCGAGCATCTGCGCATATTTGCCCGTAACGGCTTCTCGCGCAAGACGCTGTTCAAGATTTCCATAGCCACCGACGGCCTGCCGCTGGCGTCGCATCCCCTGGTGCGCGAGGCCGATGCCGTGGTGCTCAACTGGGTGAACCAGGGCATGCTGTCGCTCGACGAGGCCGCACGCATAGCCCGCATGAAGCCGACGCTGTGGACCATGCACGACATGTGGAACATAACCTCGGTGTGCCATCATGCCGGCCGGTGCGACCGCTATATGACGCATTGCAGCGACTGTCCGCTGCTGGGGCGCGCCGCCGGTCCCCGCGATCTCAGCTACAGTTGTTTCGACCGGAAAAAGCGGCTGTATGACAGTGCGCCGTTCACGTTCGTGGCCGTGAGCCGCTGGCTCGAGGAGGCCGCCCGGCGCTCGGCCCTTCCCGTGGGGCGCCGCCTGGCCATGATTCCCAACGCATTTCCGGTTGAAAGCCTTGCCCGGCCGGCCGGGATGTCGCGCGAGAGCCTCGGATTGCCTGCCGCGGGCCGGCTGATTCTGTTTGTGGCCGCGCGGATAGATGACCCGGTGAAGAACCTGCCGCTGGCCGTGGAGGGCCTCAACATGCTTGCCGATGCCGACGGGCTGCGCGATGTGACGGCGGTGTTCGTGGGCGCCTGCCGCGATGCGCATGCTCTCGACGACCTCAGGCTGCCATATGTCCACCTCGGGCCGGTGGCCGACGCCGCCCGCATGCAGGCAATCATGGCCCTGGGCGACGCGGTGCTGTCGACGTCGCACTACGAATCATTCGGCGCAACCCTGCTCGAAGGTCAGGCCGCCGGCGCGGTGCCTGTGGCCCTCGTGCATGACGGCCGGGCCGATATAATCACCTCTGCCGACTGCGGCTGCGCCATCTCCGAGCCTACTGCGGCGGCCGTGGCCCGCGCCCTGAAGCGTGCGCTCGAAGAGCCTCCGACACGCGCCGCAATGCGTGCCGCCGCAGAGCGGTATTCCTACGCCGCCGTGGCCGACAAATATATCAATCTGATTAGCAATCTGTTGTGACTTTTTATTGAAAAAACACCCAAAAAATTTGGAGGATTAAAAAAAAGGTCGTAACTTTGCATCGCTTTCGACGAGAAACCTACACGGGCGCTTAGCTCAGCTGGTTCAGAGCGTCTGCCTTACAAGCAGAGGGTCG
>CAYNXG010000033.1:0-17369 GCA_964401095.1 uncultured Bacteroides sp. | reverse complement strand
TCTACCGTCGTCACAACGACTTCTGGTATGGCAAGGCCATGTGGAAGATGCCGCCGCTCATCGATGCCACCAACATGCTCACATGCGCCGAAGACCTCGGCATGATACCCGGCTGCGTTCCCGCCGTACTCAGCCAGCTCGAGATTCTCACCCTTGAGATTCAGCGTATGCCCAAGGATCCCACCACCAAGTTTGGCAACACCTGGAGCTATCCCTATTACAGCGTATGCACCACATCGACCCACGACATGGGCGGCATACGAGCCTGGTGGGAGGAAGACCGCGAGCGCACCAACGAGTTCTACCACAACGTGCTCCACGAAGGCGGCAATGCGCCCTACTTCGCCGAGCCCTGGGTGTGCGAGAAGATTCTCGACCTGCAGGTCAAGTCGCCCTCGATGCTCTGCATTATCCCGCTGGCCGACTGGCTGTCGATGGACGGCAACCTGCGCCGTGAAAATCCGGCCGACGAGCTCATCAACATTCCCGCAAATCCCCGCCACTACTGGCGCTACCGCATGCATCTCACCCTCGACGAGCTGCGCGCGGCCGACGGCTTCAACAACCGACTCAAGACTCTGATAAAGAATTCGGGCCGATAATTCAGCCCCCGATGTATAAATTAAACGCCGCACGGACAGCTCCATGCGGCGTTTAATTTATTATTTAGTCTTTATTCTTCCACATATTTCTCGCGGTGGAAACGAGGCGCGACGATTTCCTCGGCTGCATGGTCGGCAAAATCGCCCTCGGTGGATATGAACACCCAGTCGATGTCAGTGTGGCGGCGAAGATCTCCCATGAAGAAGGCCTCGCTCTCGGGCGAACCGACAATCACAAGACGTGCCACGCCGGCATTGCGTGCGGCATTGACCATCTTTACATAATTGTCAAGCACGAATGTGTTGGCATCGTGATCTTCCAGGTCGTCATGGAAAGTCATTACAACATCGTGGTAACCCTCAAACATGTGTTCAAGCTCTTCCTTATTGGTGACGTCGAGATGCGAAACAGTCACGTCAACATCGTCGAGCATAAGACGCTCGGGATTGTTAACCATGGCATTGACAGTTACATTTCTTTTCAGAAGGGCCGAAAGGACATCCGCGAATACATGGCCGCTAAGGCCGGTCAAGGCTATTTCTTTCATAATATAATATGGTTTTTTATTGTCGGTTATTTGTTTTATTTACTAAAAAAACAAATGGCATGGCATGTTGTTTGCTCCGTGAGCGAAAATGTCGTAAATTTGTATAAAAATAAAGAATTATGGAGACACTTCCCAAGGATCCCTATATGCTGCTGAGCGTAGTGAACATGAAATTGCGCGACCAATATCCGGGCCTCGACGCACTGTGCGATGACATGGGCGTTGACCGCCACGACCTCGAAAAGCGACTTGCCGACGCAGGTTTCACCTACGACGCCATACACAACTGTTTTTCCTGATTATGGAGCCTGACAACAATTATCTGTCACAGCTCAACGATCAGCAGCGCGCAGCCGTGGAATATCTCGGCGGCCCGCAGCTCGTCATAGCCGGCGCAGGCTCGGGCAAGACCCGTGTGCTGACGTACAAGATTGTGCATCTGCTGGCCAACGGATACGAGCCTTCGCGAATACTGGCGCTGACGTTCACCAACAAGGCGGCGCGCGAGATGCGTGAACGCATAACCGCCCTGACAGGAGAACGCACCGCCTCACGCCTGTGGATGGGTACATTTCACAGCATATTCTCGCGAATATTGCGGCAAAACGCCGATATGATAGGGTATTCAAAGAATTACACCATCTATGATACAGCCGATTCAAAATCGCTGGTCAAGATGATAATCAAAGACCTCGAGCTCGACGAGAAAGTCTATAAGGCATCCACCGTACAACACACGATTTCCTGGGCGAAGAATAACCTTATCTCCCCCGAGGCATACGCGGCCGACCGCGAACTGATGGCTTCGGACATGCGTTCGCGCCGTCCCCGCATGGCCGAGATTTACAAGGGATACGTCGCACGCTGCCATGTAGCCGACGCCATGGATTTCGACGATCTGCTGTACAACACGGCCGTGCTGCTGCGCGACAATCCGAGAGTGCTACAACACTATCGCGAATTCTTCCGGTATGTCCTTGTGGACGAGTACCAGGACACCAACTTCGCTCAGAATTATATAATGACGATGCTCACCAAAGGCATCGGCGACGTATGTGTCGTGGGCGACGATGCGCAGAGCATCTACTCGTTTCGCGGGGCCAATATACGCAATATTCTCGACCTCAAGAGGTCGTATCCCGACCTGCAGACGTTCAAGCTCGAACAGAACTATCGATCTACGCGCAATATAATCAATGCCGCAAACAGTCTCATAGACAAAAACAAGGAACAGATACGCAAACGTGTGTTCTCGCTCAACGATGCCGGCGAACGCGTGGAGGTGCAGTCGGGCCACTCGGATTATGACGAGGCAGGCCTGGTGGCGACAAGAATCGTGACCCAGCGCGCACGCACCGGCGACCCGCTGAGCGAGTTTGCCGTGCTGTATCGCACAAACGCACAGTCGCGCGTGCTCGAGGAGGCTCTGCGCCGCCGCAACATACTTTACAAAATATACGGAGGCCTCGCGTTCTATCAGCGTAAGGAAGTCAAGGACGCCCTGTCATATTTCCGCCTTGCCGTGAACACCGCCGATGACGAGGCGCTGAAACGCATCATCAATGTTCCGGCACGAGGCATCGGCGCCACGACCGTTGGCAAAATCAGCGCGGCGGCCATCGAAGGAGGTGTGAGCATGTGGACGGTGCTGGAAAACCCTGCACTTTACTCGCTACAGGTAAATTCCGGCACATTGAAAAAGCTCCGCGGCTTTGTTGAGCTCATAAACGGCTTCGTGACCCTCGCCAAGGACGGCATGAACGCAGAATCATTGTCGCGTGAGATCATAACGCAGACCGGGCTGCTGAGCCAGTATCTGTCAGACAACACTCCTGAAAATGTGTCCAAGGTACAGAATATTGAAGAACTCGTCCGCAGCGCACACGATTTCGTACAGGACGCCATGGAGGCGGGGCGCGAGGATGAGGCCGGCATGGCATCGTTCCTGGCCAATGTGTCATTGCAGACCGATCAGGACACCGAAGACCCCGCCCTCGCAGACTCGGTGACACTCATGACAATCCACGCAGCCAAGGGCCTCGAATTCGCCCATGTGTTTGTAGTGGGCGTGGAAGAAGAACTGATGCCTTCATCCATGGGCAACGGCACGCCCGACGAAGTGGAGGAAGAGCGCAGGTTGTTCTACGTAGCCATTACCAGGGCCAAGAAATCCTGCATGCTGTCATACGCGCTCAACCGCTACCGCAACGGCCAACCCACATCGTGCCGCCCCTCGAGGTTCCTTAAGGATATCGACGCGCAATACCTTAAATATTCATATGGCGCCGGGCAAGACATAGCCGTGCCTACATTTACGTCTATGAGGCCACATCCGATATACAGTAAAGTGGCACCCGTCAACAAAGCCGTGCCGCCGCAACCCCGGCAATCAGCTGCCGCAGGCAGCGACGTGCAGCAGGGCGATACGCTCCACTCGGCAGCCGAGCTTTCCGAAGGCACCCGTATATTACATTCAAAATTCGGCCGTGGCACAATCAAAAGTGTCGATGTCAAGGATATCGGAGACATGGCCGTCGTGGTCTTCGATAATGATGACACGCCAAAAAAACTGTTATTGAAATTCGCACGCTTCAAAATCATTGACTGATATGGCTCCGCAAAATATAAAAGAAATACCTACCCCGGCCTATGTGGTGCACGAGGATGCATTGCGCCGCAATCTCGCCCTTATTGACGATGTAAAGCGCCGCGCGGGAGTTGACATAATCATGGCGTTCAAGGCCAACGCCCTGTGGCGCACATTTCCTATCATAGCAGAGTATTGCCGGAATTCAACGGCGAGCTCGCTCAACGAACTGAGGCTCGGCCGGGAATTTCTCGGCGGCGAAGTGCACAGCTATTGCCCTGCATATACGCCCGATACAATCGATGAATACCTTGCCGGCAGCTCACACATCACTTTCAATTCCGTGAGCCAGTATGAACGCTTTGCCGAACGCCTCAGGGAATATAACGCCACATCGGGCCGAAGCGTGTCGCCGGGCCTGCGCGTGAATCCCAAATGCTCGGTAATCGAGACCGACATTTATAACCCGGCACTCCCCGGCTCGCGGTTCGGAGTTGATGCCGCACATCTCATCGAGCTTCCCGAAGGAATCGAGGGCCTGCATTTTCATGCCTTATGCGAATCGGACAGCCACGACCTGGCCAAAGTACTCGCCGCATTCGAGGAACAATTCGGCCATCTGTTGCCAAAAATAAAATGGGTAAACATGGGCGGCGGACATCTAATGACGCGTGAGGGATATGACACCGACCATCTTGTGGAAGTGCTCAAAGGTTTCCGCAGCCGCTATCCGTGGCTTAAAGTGATTCTCGAGCCGGGCAGCGCCTTCACCTGGCGTACCGGCGACTTGCTGACGTCTGTAGTGGATGTTGTAGAGAACGACGGCATTACCACGGCCATCGTTGACGTGTCATTTGCCTGCCATATGCCCGATACGCTCGAGATGCCCTACAAGCCGGCCATCACCGAGAGCCTCGGCAACGAGCCTGTCGAGGGCAAGCCCACCTGTCGCCTCGGAGGAAATTCATGTCTCAGCGGCGACTACATGGGCTTTTGGAGCTTCAACGACATGCCGGCCATCGGCGACCGTCTGACGCTCGAGGACATGAACCACTACACCACGGTGAAGACGACAATGTTCAACGGCATACAACACCCGTCGATATGGCTCGAACGGTCGGACGGCAGCGTGGAACTTCTGCGCGAATACACTTACGAAGATTATAAATCACGAATGAGCTGAACAATACCAAGCCCATGAGATTCTCAATAATTGTACCGGTTTATAACCGCATAGACGAGGTAAGGGAGCTGCTCGACAGCCTCAAGGCACAGACCTCGAAAGACTTTGAAGTCATAATAGTGGAGGACGGCTCCACGCTGCCCTGCAAAGAAGCTGCCGACGAGGCCCGAGCCGACGGACTCGACGTAAAGTATTTCTATAAGCCGAACGAGGGTCGCTCGATAGCGCGCAACTACGGCCTGGAACGCGCATCGGCCGACTACTTTGTCTTCTTTGATTCCGACTGCGTGATTCCGCCGGATTATTTCAAGAATCTCGCCCGCATGCTCGACGAAAATCCGCTCGACTGCTACGGTGGCCCTGACGCGGCGCATGAATCGTTCAGCGACACGCAGAAGGCGATCAACTATTCTATGACTTCATTTCTTACTACGGGAGGCATCCGCGGCGGCAAGGTACAACTTGAGAAATTCGTGCCGCGGACATTCAACATGGGCTATTCGCGCAAGGTCTACGACAAAGTGGGCGGCTTCAGGGAAATGTTTTCGGAGGACATCGATATGAGCACACGCGTGCGCCACGGCGGCTTTACCATTGGACTGCTTCAAAATCCCGTGTGGCACAAACGTCGCGTCGACTTCCGCAAATTCTTCCGGCAGGTGTATGTCTTCGGCAAATCGCGTGTGACACTCAAACTGCTTTACCCAGACTCGCTGAAAGTGGTGCATCTGCTGCCGGCCGTGTTTGTGCTCGGGGTTGTTGCGCTGGTTCTTCTCGGCATCTTTGTCAGCCCATGGTGGTTCCTGCCGCTCGGGCTGTATTTCGCTGCCGTGTTTACGGGAGCGCTCATAGCCACCCGCCGGCTTAAGATAGCCGCCATGGCCGTACCCGCAGCCGTAATCCAGCTCGGAGGCTATGGCCTGGGATTCATAAAAGACTATACGTTAAAGATTCTTCTCGGCCGCGGCCGCAACGTGGAGGAGGAGATAGAGATGCGACGCGGAAAATGAACGAGGACGGGAAGACATACGGCGATGATGTGCCAGTATCGGCGCTGATACGCGACATGGCCACGGACGAGCGGCCACGCGAGAAAGCTATCAGACATGGCATCAAAAGCCTTAGCAATGCCGAGCTGATGGCAATACTTTTCGGAACGGGTGTCCGCGGTAAAAGCGTGATAAACCTCAGCGAAGAAATTCTGCGCGACAATGACCATCACCTGTCGAAAGTGGCCCGACTGAGCATAAAGGATTTCACCAACCGCTACAAAGGTATCGGCGAGGCCAAGGCCATATCAATGCTTGCGGCGCTCGAGCTGGGCAGCCGCGCCGCCTCGGACGCCGTGACGATTTCCAATCCGGTTGTACGCTGCGCCGAGACCGCCGTGAATATCATGCGCAGGCATTTCAGCAACCTTCCGCATGAGGAATTCTGGATCATGCTGCTGTCGCAGGCCGGCAAGGTACAACGCGAGATATGCGTGTCGCGCGGAGGCATCGCCGTTACAGTCGTGGATATAAAAATAATTCTCAAGCACGCGCTCGAGAACTATGCCACATCGATGATTCTCTTCCATAATCATCCATCGGGTGCGCTACAGCCTTCGCCGCAGGACGACAGCCTCACACGCCGTATATGCGCCGGAGCGAAAGCCATCGACGTAAGGGTAAACGACCATATTATCGTTACCGACAGCGGTTACTATTCCTATAACGATAACGGCCGAATGCCGGTCATTCCGGACTTTATAAGCAAGTAATCCGCTTTCAGCGAGTGTATTTCTCAAGGAGTCTGTGAATCTGAGGGAGTATCGCGCGTGAAGGAGCGTTGACGATCTCTCTGTGGCTGACGTCATCGAGATTTTCCGATGCTTGTGCGGCTATGCGTCCGCGTATCTGCGCTTCCGTAAGTCCGCTGCGTCGCCCCACTCTTTCAATTCTGACGTCAAGCGGAGCAGTGACCTCCCATACATCGTCGACAATATCGATAAGTCCGCTGCTGCGAAGGATGGCCGACTCGACAAACATCAGCCGCTCGCCATGCTGTTCGCGGCTCTGTCGCCACGCCGACAGATCGGCCTTTACCGCGGCATGCACAATAGAATTGAGCGACGCCAAAGCCGCGGAATCTGAAAAAACTATTTTTGATATGAGGCTGCGGTCGATTATTCCGTCAACGACACATTGCGGATGAATCGTTTCGACAAGGCGGGCATGTATGGCCTTGTCTGTGTCCATAATGGCCTTGGCACGCGAATCACAGTCGTAAACACCATAGCCCATGACACGCAGGATTCGGCTCACGACAGACTTGCCGGCTCCGATTCCGCCGGCCACGGCGACAAGTACGCTGCTCATAATTTTTCTATGATAAATTCGGCGCTGTCAGTTGTAAGATGGACATTCTGCAGATTGTCGGACGCCTCGGCAATGCGGAGTTTAACCATTCCCGATTTTCCGTTGATTGTGCGGAAATCCGCAGTGACACGTATAAATGTCTCGGCTGTCTTGAATTCAGATGCGGGAATCATATACATCACCTCCACCTGCGCGGGGAATGTGATAAGCTTGTTGCCGGCCGGAACATTCACCGGCTCAATGCGCACTTTGCGCGTTTTGAAAATCAGAGGCTCAACGTCTATGGTAACGTCGATACTGTCAGGAATCACGCGCGAGTCGGCAGGGGGTATGAGACGCACGCGACGTGTGACCGATTCGTTAAGAGCCGCCAGCCTTATAGGCTCGGTGGTGACGGCTTCGGGAAGCCGAGACGGACGTCCGAGGGTATATACCTTCACTGAATCGGCCGACAGCTTAGGCGAGCCGGCAATGGTGGCCTGAGGCCCCGGAGTCACGGTATAATCGGGATGAACGGGAAGGATAACCGGAGGTTGCGACGTGAAAGCCAGCGAGAGTGAATCAGGTGAAATGACTATTATGTTGGCGCCGTCGAGAGCGCCGCGGGCTATGGCTTTCAGGTCTGTGTCAGAGAGGCGCAGCACGTCGCCCTGACGGTACAGCCGGAAATCTATATTGAATGCGGGCACCCGTCCCCAGCTCAATTTAAGCAATTGCGACCCACGGGCCTGCAGGCTTACGGACATGGAGGACGGCACGCGGCTGACGATAGTGACAGAATCGGGAACATGCGTAATCTTTACCGGCATGCGGATATCTGTCTGGGCCTCGTCATTGAGCGCTATTACATACCACAGCATGGCGGCGATGACGAGGAATACGGCAAAGACAAGCACATCGTGCCCTCGCCGCGAATGAATCGCCACGTCGGCACGATGCAATATGTCTTTGAAGTTCATAATCTTCGCCGTAAATATAGGCGCAAGACCCTATTATTTCTGATTGCCCTGCTGCTGGGCGTCCTGTGTAGCTTCCTCGGCCGAGGGGTATACAGAGCCCTTGTCAATGGTTATCTTGACATTGTTGGCAATATCTACTACGAAGGTCTTTTCACGGACTTCAACAATCGTTCCGTAGATACCGCCGGCGGTAACCACCTTGTCACCCTTTTTGAGGGCTTCACGGAATTTACGGATTTCTTTCTGACGTTTTTGCTGAGGACGGATCATAAAGAGCCAGAACACCACGAGGAGCAGGACAATCATTATGATTCCGCTGAAACCGCCGCCCTGGGGCGCAGCTTCCTGGAGGGGGATGAATTGAAGCATTGTTCTATTGGTTAATTAGTTATCTGTTTCGGTTTGGGGAGCCTCTTCAAGCTGGTTGAAGGGCTTTTTGAGTAAGCCTTCCTCGGCGAGCATATTTATCACCGAGTATAATATGCCGTTGATAAACGGGCCTGAGCGACGTGTGGAGTAGCTGTTGGCAATCTCGATATACTCGTTGAGACTCACGGGCAGAGGTATTGCGGGATAGTTGAGAATCTCGGCGATGGCTACCGTCATTATCACTATGTCCATGAACGCGAGGCGTTCGGGATCCCAGTCGGGATTGATGAAGCGGTCGATATAGCTGCGGTAGGTGTCGCGGTTCTCGACGGCAAGGGTGAACAGCTGTGCGCCGAACTCGGCATCTTCGTCATCCTTGTATTTCGGCAGGAAGCGCACGCCGGCGCCATGGTCCGAGCCGGTGAAGCGGCGTAGGGTCTTCAGCGCGAATGTACCCATGGCGAGGACATCGTCGTTCCAGAATATCGACTTTGTCTCGAGAGCCTCGGCCAGCGCATCGGAAGGCAGAATCACCGAGCGGAGCAGGTCGCGCCACAGCTCGCAGTCTGTAACCCAGTCATGCTTTTCGGCCGACATATAGTTTTGATATATCTCCGACTGCTTTATGGAGTCGAGGAGATTTTTCAGGAGCATCGGCGAGTCAATCCAGGTGATTTTGTGCTCGTCGACAAATTCCTTCAGATCTCCGTTCTCGGCGAGGAAGCGCGCGAATGAATTGTCGATGAAGGCCGTGTCGGGGTTGAGGTCCTGCGCGGTGGCAAGATATTTGGCCTTGGCGGCCTCCTGACGTTCGGTCTCTTCGTCCACGAGTTCTACAATGAGAGCGAAGATTGCATAATACAGTTCGTAGGCCTTGTCGAGCGATGCGGCAAGCTCGTTTTTCGCTTTCAGATACGAAGCACGCGAGTCATTGTATGCCTTGATTGTATCTACGGCATTCATTATGCCATAATGCAGACCCGAAAGCGAGAAGTCGGGATTGGTGCGGAGCGCCGCTGTGACTTCAGGGCTCTTGAGAATTGTTGTCTCGAGAATCACTGACCACAGCTTCACATCATCGTCGAGTGTATGATTGCGCTTACGTGCATAATCGGTGAACACCGATGACGAGGCCACATTGTCGGCGATTTTTTGAAGCGACGGACCAAAGGCGTTGAGGTCGGCGATATTTTTAAAGAGGATTTCTTTGAGAACCGGGTCATCGGCAAGAGCGCGTCCCACACGGTTTGTACGTAATTTGGGATGAACGTCAATAGCCGGCAACTTGCGTTCGGGATTATTGGTGCGTATGCCCGAAAGCTCCTGTATAAGGGCAAGGGTATCAAGATAAACCGAATAGGCAAAACGGCGGTCACGCGAAGTGGTTTCGGGAGGTGTATCGATTTTGAATTCGCTACGGGACAGCAGATATGAATAAAGAATCTGCACCACTTTTGTTCTGATTAATATGCGATTTATCATACTGTTAATGTACTTTGTCGTTGAAAGGTGTCTTTTCTTGTCCTAAAGGCACGGCAAAGTTACGACTTTTTTGTTATACAAGCCAATAAAACCGCCTTATTTTTCGCTGTCGCTTTCTTTGAGAGGGTTCCAGCCCTGGGCCTTCAGGGCAATCTCGCCGCCGTCGCGCGTAATCATGGCGCAGCCGAGATTTTCCTCGGTAATATATCCTATCACCTTGATTCCGGGGAGTTTTGACACACGGTCGTGTTCGGTGAGGGGCACGGTGAACAGGAGCTCGTAGTCCTCGCCGCCGTTAAGGGCCGCAGTGACAAGGTTCATGTTGAGTTCTTCGGCCATTACGGCAGTCTGATAATCGATGGGAATGCGGTCTTCATACACACGGCATCCGGTGTGGCTCATGGAGCAGATATGGATGAGTTCGGATGACAGGCCGTCGGATATATCCATCATTGCCGTAGGCTTTATGCCGGCATTGGCGAGTTCGGCTATGATGTCGCGGCGCGCCTCGGGTTTGAGCTGACGTTCAACGAGGTATTCACGGCCGGCGAAGTCAGGGACAAAGTCGGGGCGTCCGGCCGAGGCCACTTTCTCGCGTTCGAGCAGCTGGAGTCCCATGTAAGCCGCGCCAAGGTCGCCGCTCACACAGATGATATCGGTGGGCTTTGCGCCGTCGCGATATACGATTTTGTCGCGCGGTGCCTCGCCGAGACAAGTGATTGAAATCACCAGTCCCTGATGTGAGGCCGATGTGTCGCCTCCCACGAGGTCCACACCGTAAACATCACATGCCAGGCGTATGCCGGCATATAATTCCTCGATGTGCTCGACTGTGAAACGGCTCGATATGCCGAGCGATACAGTTATCTGTCGCGGCGTGCCGTTCATGGCGTATATGTCCGAAAAATTCACCACTGCCGACTTGTATCCGAGATGCTTGAGTGGTACATAAGTAAGATCGAAATGTACGTTTTCAAGCAAAAGGTCTGTGGTGACAAGCACGTCGTTTGCGCTGTCGTAATGCATGACGGCGGCATCGTCACCCACGCCGCGCAGGGTGGATGAATTGATGTTTTCAAGCTTTTCAGTAAGATGCTTTATTAAGCCGAATTCTCCGAGCGATGATATTTCAGACATATAAGTATAAATAGTGGATATTTTATATCAATGATATTATTTATTCAGGCCGCCTGACGGGATGGATGACGCTATAAAAAGAAAATGTGTGCCGCGGCTTGTGGATGGTCGCGGCACACTTTATGTCATGATTTCAGACGCGCTTTACGAGTTCCGAGATGATGGCCACGACATTGGGCTGAGCCTTCTGGGCTGCGAGCTGCACTTCTTCGTGGGTGGGTACCTCGGTAATATCCTTGCCGCCGAGGTCGGTAATCACAGACACGCCGAACACGCGCATGTCGCCGTGACGGGCAACTATGACTTCGGGGACTGTGGACATGCCTACTGCGTCGCCGCCGATGATGCGGAAGTATTCATACTCGGCAGGTGTCTCGAATGTAGGACCGGGAGTGCCGACATATACGCCGTGTTTGAGGCGGATGCCCTTGTCGGCGGCGATGCCGTCGGCAATACGGATCAGTTCATGATCATATGCCTCGGTCATGGCCGGGAAGCGCGGGCCGAGCTCGTTGAAGTTCTTGCCGCGGAGAGGATTTTCAGGGAAGAGGTTGATGTGGTCGGTGATGACCATAACATCGCCCACGCGGAAGTCCTTGTTCATGCCGCCGGCTGCATTGGACACGAAAAGTGTGTCAACTCCGAGTGCCTTGAACACACGCACGGGGAATGTGACCTGCTTCATGTCGTAGCCTTCGTAATAATGGAAACGGCCCTGCATGGCAATCACGCGCTTGCCTCCGAGAGTTCCGAAAATGAGGTTGCCGGAATGGCCCTCTACTGTCGAAACGGGGAAGTTGGGAATTTCTGTATAAGGAATGAACTGCTTGTCTTCGATATAATCGACTAAGGCGCTGAGTCCGGTGCCGAGGATAATGGCAAGCCGGGGCATTTCGCCATTAACCCGCGAACGGAGAAAATCGGCAGTCTCGTTAATTTTGGTCAGCATGGTGTTTTTCTTTATGTTTTATGTTCGGTTGTTTGTATTATATCACTATATGAATAACAGAATATATTCCGTATTGTTGTCAGGGATTGTTGTTGCGAATGAGCCTCAGCAGCTGTGTATCGAAGTCGGCGTTGCCGTGAGATATGAATTCCACCTTTACCGGCAGATAATATGTCACGGCCCTGAGCTCGGGCGGGAAATAGGGACTCGAAACCATGCGCACGGCATCCTTCTCGGTGGTTATGACTATGCGGTGGTTGCCCTTCATTGTGGCATATCGCTTGTAAAGGAGCTCAAAGTCCTTGCGCGTAAAGTTGTGATGGTCGGCGAATATATTGACTCTCACCTTAGGCATAAAGCTCTTGAGATATCTGACGAACGGCCGCGGATTGTCGATGCCGGCAATGGCGAGGATTGCGTCAGATGAGTCCATCCAGTCGAGCGACGGCACGGTGTTGCTCTGCTCGGGGAAGAGGGGCACCAGGCCCTGATATGCGTATCGCGAGAAGAACACGTGCTGATAAGGGAACAGCCCGAGGTTTTTCTTGAACAGGGCATAGTCGAGATCCTTCATCGAATCGGGGCACTTCGACACCACGACTATATCGGCGCGGTTGATGCCGCGGACCGGCTCGCGCAGCCTGCCGTAGGGCAGCATGCTGTCGTTGTAGAGCGGACGGTTGAATTCCGTAATTATAATCGATACCGCCGGTTTTACATAGCGGTGCTGGAAAGCGTCATCAAGGATGATGAGATTTATGTCGGGGTCGAGTCTCAGCAGCTCCTTAATGCCGTGCGTGCGGTCCTCACAAACGGCGACGGTGACTTTGTGGTCGAACTTATGATACATCTGATAAGATTCGTCACCGATGTCGAGGGGCTTGGAGTACGGTGTGGCAAGGACAAAGCCTCGTGTCTTGCGCTTGTAGCCGCGCGACAGTACCGCGATATGGAAATTATGCCGCAGCGAATCCACGATATACTCGGTATGGGGTGTCTTGCCCGTACCGCCGACTGCCAGATTGCCCACCACCACCACAGGCACATCGAATTCGTGCTGAGGCAGGATGCGCCATTCAAACATCTGATTCCGCATATAGGTCACTGCCCCGTACAGTTTTGAGCACGGGAGCAGGATGACCTTCGATATTATATTGCGGATTTTCATACCGTGTGTACGACAGCTGCGGTATAATGTCATTCAAACATGATTTCGGGCATACGGGCCTGAACGCGGTTCATGGTGCGCAGGCGGTCGACAAAGCGTGCCAGGTACATGTAGCGCGAATCAAGAGTAACATCTCCAATCTTGATGTTGCCCTTGGCCTGCGCAAGGACCTTGGACAGGAAGTTGTCTTCCACGTCGGGGTACATCACCACGTGGTCGGCATCGATGTCGGCGGCCTCAGCTATGGCCGACACGGCCTTGTCAAGACTGCCGATTTCATCAACGAGTCCGATTCGGAGGGCTGCGCCGCCGGTCCATACACGGCCCTCGGCAATCACCTTGACAGAGTCCTGGCTGATGTCACGGCCCTCGGCCACGCGAGATGTGAAGAGGTCGTAGATGTTGTCAACATTGCGCTGGAGGGCGTCATACTGCTCTTTTGAGAGCGAAGTATAGAGAGAGGGGAATGAGGCGTTTTTGTTTGTCTCGACATTGGCGAAATGCAGGCCGAGCTTATCGGTGGCGAGTTCGGAGAAATCAGGCATCATGCCGAATACGCCGATTGAACCGGTTACCGTGGTGTGGTCGGCAAAAATCTTGTCAGCGCCACATGATATGTAGTAGCCGCCCGACGCAGCGTAGTCGCCCATCGATACATAGAAGGGCTTGTCCTTGCTCTTGAAATATTCAAGGGCTTCCCAGATCTGTTCGGAGGCGAAAGCCGAGCCGCCGCCCGAATTGACGCGGAGTACAAGAGCCTTGACATGGTCGTCATCGGCAAGCGAGATGATTTCGGGAACCATGGTCTCGCCCACTATGCCGCCGTCACCGCTGTCGACGATATCGCCGCAGGCAAAAAGCACGGCAATATGGTCTTTATCTTTGGAATAGCTGTCGAGCGATGCGGTATAGTCGGTGGGTGTTACCAGGGGCAGCTCGTCCTTGTCCTTGATATCGAGAGTTCCGCGCAGCATCTTCTCGACTGCGCGACGATAGCGGAGGGCACTTACGGCTTTCTGATCCAGTGCGTAACGGGCACCGGCAAGACCCATGAGGGTGTCGGCCCATACGTCAACCTCGGCAGTCTTTATGCCGCGGGCATCGGCAACGGTGGTCTTGACATAATCCCAGATGGAATCGATCATGACCTGTGTCTGCAGGCGCGATGCGGGGCTCATCTCGGTGGTCATGAACGGCTCGACAGCGCTCTTGAATGTGCCTACACGCACAATCTGCATCTTCACGCCCACTTTGTCGAGGAGACCCTTGAAGAAGGGTATGCTGCTGGCGATGCCGTGTACGTCGACGCTTCCTATAGGATTAAGGAACAGACTGTCGGCAACCGATGACAGCAGATAATCGCCCTGAGAATACATGTCGCCGTAGGCGTAGATCCATTTGCCCGACTCCTTGAAGTCGCGCAGAGCCTCGACGATTTCCTCGCGTGAGGCAAATCCCGCAAGGCCGGAGGAAGCGTTAATATAGATACCTTTGATTTTTGAATCGTTTTTGGCCGAGCGTATCGAGCGCAGGATATCAATCAGAGCGTCGGAGCTGTCGCCCTCGTTTTTAAGCATCTGCCATACGTCGGTAGGCTGATAACGCTCGGGCATGTCGCCGCTCAGATTAAGATAAAGTATCGAATTGCTCTCTATCGAGAGCTTGGAATTGCTGGAACCCGAGGATACTACGGCGCCGATAATTGCGAAAATCACAAAAACGGCGATAATCATTGATATCCAAAAGCCGGCGATTGTGCCGAGCATGGAGATAAAGAATTTTTTTAACATCTGCGTTTGAATTTTATTATTTCACGCTCATTAGACGCCAAAATTACAAAAAAATGTCTGCTTAAATAAGTTAAATATTGTTAACCAGGGCGTAACAGGGCGATTATGAGGGCGGCGTGAATATGGCACTATTAAAAAAATGTTGCCAACTGACAGCACCCGGCATCAACCTTTGTGCATGCAGGATGTTTTATTAATAAATCCGAATAAAACAATGCCTAAACGAATCCTATTGATAATACTATTGTGTGTGTCATGCCTGACAAACGACATGGCCGCACAGAACATACCGGACAGCCCGCTGCTCAAGCAGGGGATATCACGCCACGGCTTCTCGGCCAATCTTACGTTTGAGCTGACCACTCCGTCGGGAAGTGCCGGAAGATGGTCGACCGGCGGAGGTGCCACACTCATCGCCTCATATACATATTATATAGACGACCGGTGGTTCATATCGCCCGGCATAGGCGCTTTCTATAATACGATGGGAACCGACTTCATACCCGAAGCGAACAATATATATGAAGGGACGGTAAAAAACTATGGAGCGCGCATACCGATGCTCGCGGGTTATAGGATAAGGCTTACCGATGACCTGTCGCTCGCCCTGGCCACGGGCCCTACTCTCAATATCAACGTATATGCCAAGGAGCATCCCATGCCCGATTTTGAAGCGGAGGTAATCGAGCCCGAGCCGGTGAGCCTGTTCGGCAAAGGGTTTCACCGGGCCGATCTGATGTGGACGTTCTATGCCGGCATCACCTACAAACGCCATTATTGTGTGGGCTTCCAGGGCTCGGCGGGCCTCACTGACGTAGCCACCATGTCGGTGAACCAACGAACGCTCAATATTCACCGAAACAATATCGCGCTGATGTTAAGCTACACATTTTAAAGATTTTACCAATTAAGGAATTATTTCAATATTTTTCCCGAGCCATTTGTTAATATCGTTTTTTTTAACTAACTTTGCGCCCGAAAAATCAATCACAACATCCCGGACTCCCAAAGAGCTTATGGCCCAAAAAATTGTAATTCTTGATTTCGGCTCACAGACGACCCAGCTAATCGGTCGCCGTGTGCGCGAACTCAACACTTATTGCGAAATTGTTCCCTATAACAAGTTTCCCGCCGATGACCCCGACGTTATCGGCGTAATTCTTTCCGGCAGCCCGTTCTCGGTCTATGACGAAAAAGCGTTCAAGGTAGATATCGAGCCAATCGCTGCACGCTATCCGGTGCTCGGCATCTGCTACGGCGCACAGATGATGGCATGGCAGGCAGGCGGCACGGTGGAGAGCGCACCCTCGCGTGAATACGGCCGCGCCATACTCGCGCACGTCGACGAAGCCGACCCGCTGCTCACAGGCATCATGCCCGGCGAGACCGTGTGGATGAGCCACGGCGACACCATCACCTCCCTACCCTCGGGGTTTGAAATCATAGCTTCCACAGCCGAGGTGCCCTGCGCAGCGTTCCGGGTTGCCGGTCAGTCGCGCTGGGGCGTACAATTCCATCCCGAGGTATTCCATTCTACATGCGGCACACGCCTGCTGGCCAACTTCGTTCAAGGCATCTGCGGCTCACGGTCAGACTGGAGCGCCGATGCATATATCGACACTACCGTAAAAGCCTTGCGCGAACAGCTCGGCGACGACAAGGTGGTGCTCGGTCTCAGCGGCGGCGTTGACTCATCGGTGGCCGCCGTCCTCATATCCCGCGCCATAGGCGATAACCTCACATGTATATTCGTTGACCACGGTCTGCTCAGAAAAGACGAGTTCAAGCAGGTGATGGACGACTACCGCTGCCTCGGCCTCAATGTCGTGGGCGTGGACGCGTCGGAGGAATTCTACCGCGAGCTCGCTGGAGTGTCCGACCCCGAGCGCAAGCGCAAGATAATCGGCAAAGGCTTCATCGATGTCTTCGACCGCGAAGCCCACAAGCTGAAGGATGTAAAATGGCTCGCCCAGGGCACCATCTATCCCGACCGCATAGAATCGCTGTCAATCACCGGCACCACCATCAAGAGCCACCACAATGTGGGCGGCCTCCCCGAGAAGATGAATCTGCGGCTCTGCGAGCCCCTTCAGTGGCTGTTCAAGGATGAAGTAAGAGCTGTAGGCCGCGCCCTCGGCATGCCCGAACACCTCATAACACGCCACCCCTTCCCCGGTCCCGGCCTCGCCGTGCGCATCCTTGGCGACATAACCCCCGAGAAAGTGCGCATCCTTC
>CAYNXG010000032.1:0-17673 GCA_964401095.1 uncultured Bacteroides sp. | reverse complement strand
GCTGGGCGAACAACAAATAAGGATGTCTTCTCACGAGGACACCCTTACTGCGTTTTAATTGCTTAAAACAATTACATAACTAACATAAAACACATTTTTGATTGTTTGTCATCTTATATTCAAGAATGACGTGTAAGTTACTAACAATCTATACTAACCCTAAAACTGAAATGATTTTCAACTTTTGTAATGCAAAGTTAGCACTTTTTCAGCAGGTATGTTCACATATATAGGTGAAATATAAACTCGTATTGACAAATATAATATGCAATAAGTTGATATATAACTATTTAAACAATAGTTAATTAACAGATAATATAAGTTTTTATCAAACGATTTATGCCTGTATTGATACCTGAAAAGCTTTTTTGCGCTATGATTCAGAGCTGATTTTCATGATGTCTTGCTCGAATGTGTCGCGGTTTATCGCTTTGGCTTTTGTCCTGTTTCTGTATGCGTATATAGTGTTGATGCTATAGTTCAGCACCTGTGCTATACGTGTGCTCTCCTCAATTCCGAGCCTCATGAAGGCAAGGATGCGCAAGTCGGTATTGAGCAATTCCCCGTCTTTGAGTTCAATCTGTTTGTCGGGCTCCAGAAGGGCATTGACCTGTTCGCGGAAATTCGGATAAAGATGCAGGAAAGCATTATCAAAGACTTCATAGAACTCCTTACTTTGTTCTTCTACGAATTTACCGGATTTTGTAAGGCGATACAAATCATCGACCTTGCCGGCCGTAATCTTGCGGTTGGCGATTTTACAGAACTGGTTTAGCTTGTCCATATATATGGAGCATAGGCTCAGGAACTGACTTATGTAGACCTCCTTGGTCTTGTTCGCTTTTCGCAGATTATCCTGAAGCTGCTTCATCTGCAGCATCTCGTGACGCAGGAATATGAGCATACCTACAAGCCCGAGCATCAGTATGAGCAGGAAGCCCAATACGATGTAGATTATCCTTTGTTTGGCCGCAATCTGTTCGGCTTTCGCACGTTCGATAATAGGCAGGAAACGCGACGATTCCACCATGCGCAGCGATGCGCCACACTCCACGGCATTGGCCAGTGATTCTGTAAGATACCTGTAACTGCGGTCAACGTCCTTGTGCTCGAACATAGTGTATCCCAGCTCCTGCAGGGCAGCCACCTCGCGAGTGGCGGCGCTGACATCGGCTATTGCGGCCTGCGCAAGATAATATATGTATGCGTTTTCATCGCCTCGATTACGCGCCATGGCCGACAGATGATGGGCCGCTCGCGCTCTGAGATTGCTCTGTGTCGGCTCGCTTTCAAACACGCCTTCGAGCAGGGCCCGGGCCTTACCTATCTCGCCGGTGTCAAAGTAATATTCTCCGAGATGGTAGCGATAATCCGAACTGTTCTCGGGAAGAAGTTTGAGCAGGTTTTTCTGAGCCTCATGCGCCAGGGCCGCATATTGCCGGCGAGCGGTATTGTTGTCGTATGTAAAAGCCGACATATAGCTGTACATTTGACGCCCCGATTCATAATATTGCGCCAGCAATGATGCCGGCAGCTCATCGACGGGAATCGAATCGTATGTTGCAGCAGCCGTAGACAATGCGCCTGTAAGAGGCAACAGTGTGGCACGGCACATCATGAACGGATATTTATCCGTCCCTTCGGCCAGCTCTCGTCCCATTGCCAGATAATGCAGCGCCGAATCATTGTTGAATGACGTATAACTTTCGGCTATGCGGAAAATCAAATATGTCGATTCAGGCTGCTTCTTGAGGCTGTCGACAAGACGGTTTATATCGTTCTGCCGGCGGTCTATCGACTCGCGCCGTTTGCCCAGAGAGTCATCAAGCGCCACGAGCATGCGCTCGGCATCCTCCGCCGTGAATTCCAACGTGGCCCGCGCAGGAATCGCGACCGTCAAAAGCCCTATGAGGCTAATTAAACATGCTTTGAATGTCATCGTAGGGTATGGTATGGATAATTGTGAGTCCGTCGGGGGTAAAATCGGGCTGTGAGCTGGCGAACAGACGGGCCAGCAGGCTGTCGGTCTCCTCAGCTGTCCAATCCGTATCCGGGTTCACGGCCGCGCAGCGCGCCATTGCCATAGCGGCCGGTTCAATCACCGCATTCTCGGGGATATCGCCCGAATCCTGTATCTCTGTAATAATGCGCATCAGCATTTCCACAGGGTTTGACGCGCCCGGAACAGACGGCGAGGCGTTGATGGCCCATACGTTGTCACCTAGAAACGACACGTCAAACCCCATGTGCTCGATTATCTGAGCCACAGCTGACAGTATGGAACTCTGCGACGGGGACAACGTCACACTTTCCGGAAATATCAGCTTTTGCGACGGCAGGGCCTTATCGGCCAGGCGGTGCATGAAATCGTCGAAAAGCACGCGAACATGTGCACGGTGGCGATGCACCAGCATCAGCCCGCTGCGCGACTGCAATGCAATATATCGGTTTTGCAGAACCACGAATCCGGCCGTAATGATATCCCGTTCATTGAACAGCGGCTTCACGTCGGGTTCTTCATTCTTTACCACCGCATGCGGTACGGTCACGGCCTCACTGTCAGGGGATACGGCGGCATCGTCGCGGCGCGCCGCAAAAGATTCATACAGCTTGTCCCAGTCGCGGCTGATAGAGGCACGACGCTCGAAGTGACGGGGCATGCCGCCCGGCGCTGCCTGCCGCGGCGACTCCGTATCGTCCTTGTCAGCAGCGTTTTCTGTTATATCGAACGGATTATATGCCGTATCGGTCTGTATGCCGGGCATATCGGTGCTCATGTCAGGCATGAATACGGGAATGTCCGGAATCCCCTCGGGCGAGTCAAAGTCTATGGCCCCGGCCGCATTCACCTTGCCGAGAGCCTGCTTCACAGCCGCTGTGAGTATCTGCCATATAGGCTGCTCGTTCTCGAATTTTATCTCGTGTTTCTGGGGATGGATGTTGACATCGATTGTCGCCGGATCCACCTCGAAATTGATAAAATATGACGGCTGAACGTCAGCACTTATCAGCTCGGAATAACAGCTCATGACAGCCTTGTGGAAATAAGGATGCCTCATGTTGCGCCCGTTGACAAAGAAAAACTGCTGCGCGCCGCGTTTGCGTGCATGCTGGGGCAGTCCCACAAAGCCCGAAATTTTCACGATTGTAGTTTCGGTGGCCACGGGTATAATCTGTGCGCCGACCGACTTGCCGAACAGCGACGTTATACGCTGTTTCAGCGATCCGTGAAGCAGCGAGTGCAATGTCACATCATTGTGGATTATGGTGAAATCCACATTGGTATTCACCAGTGCCAGCCGCTCGAACTCATGTAATATGTGAGAAAGCTCCACCGAGTCCTTTTTGAGGAATTTGCGGCGTGCAGGCATGTGGAAAAACAGGTTTTTCACCATGAGATTCGTGCCGACAACACACGTAGCCGGTTCCATGCCTTCAAATTTCGATTCCGATATACGCAGTCGGCATCCGATCTGGTCGCCGGGCCTCATGGTTCGCATCTCTATCTGGGCGACGGCGGCAACCGACGGCAACGCCTCGCCGCGGAAACCCATCGTGTGTAGTGTGTAGAGGTCGTCGGCACTCCCGATCTTCGACGTCGCATGACGCTCAAAAGCCATGCGCGCATCGGTGGGCGACATGCCGCGGCCGTTATCCACCACCTGTATGAGCGTGCGGCCCGCATCTTTTATAACTATCTGTATTGAAGTGGCTCCTGCGTCGATTGAATTCTCCACCAGCTCCTTCACCACCGAGGCCGGCCGCTGAATCACCTCACCTGCGGCAATCTGATTTGCCACGGAATCGGGCAGTAGCTTGATAATGTCACTGTTCATATTGCGAAGTTACAAAATTATTTCCACAATTTAAGAAAACCGCATCAAGGATTTTTCTCCCTACCCCGCCGCAAAGCCGTAGAAAGCACATGGCAAGCCCCGTTATATCACAAAAAATCCACTTTGACAATTTTTAGTTGTTGTATATTCGGAAATAATTGCTAATTTTGGGCACTACTAACTACCGACCCTAAAACGCACCGATGTGAAACGTGTCATACTGCCCAATGTGCCCACCATGCCGCTGCCATTCTATCTTGCAGTGGAAGAGTGGGTTGCGCGCAATTGTCCGCCTGACGAATACTTCTTTGCATGGCAGGTCAGCCCTACCATAATCTGCGGGCGTCATCAGGATATCGCTGCCGAGGTAAACCTCGACGAGGCCCGGGAGCAGGGCGTATATGTATGCCGCCGGAAAAGCGGAGGAGGTGCCGTTCTTGCCGACCTCAACAACGTGATGTTCTCATACATCACCCCCTCATCCGACGTGCAGACCACCTTTGCCGGCTATACGGGCATGATTTGCGACATGTTGCGTTCGCTTGGCATAGATGCCCGGCCGACAGGGCGCAACGACATAGCGGTCGACGGCCGCAAAGTGGCCGGTAATGCGTTCTACAAGTTGCCGGGCAGAAGCATCGTCCACGGCACCATGCTGTATGACGCTGATTTCAGCCTTATGGGCCGCCTGCTCACGCCATCGCGCGCTAAACGCGAATCCAAGGGCGTGGTGTCCGTTCCGTCGCGCGTCACCACTCTGCGCGGCATCGGCCTCGACATTCCCTGCGACGAATTTGTCAGATACGCCGTCGACTACCTCTGCCGTGACGAAGCCTTCACTATTCCCGACGCATGTCTTAAGGAAATTGACACAATCATGCAGACATATCTCACGCCGGGCTTCCTGCGCATCGGCCTCGACAACGCGCGCCCCGACGTCCGCACGGGCTATATCGAAGGAGCGGGAGAATTCCGTCTCAGCATCGCCGTCGACGCAGACAACCACATAACGGCTGCTTCGCTACACGGCGATTTCTTCCCTATCCGCCCCGTGGACCGATACATCACCGACCGTCTCATCGGTCTGAAATTCGACCGCCCCACCCTTACATCGGCCATCGGCCAAATGGATGTCGGCGGCACAATAGCCGGCCTTGATGCCGACAGCTTCATCGATCTTATATTCAACATCCCGACATAACCATACCTATTTAATACCTTACACCATGAAGAAAACCTGCCTCCACCCACTCCACACCGCAGCCGGCGCACTCATGTCGCCCTTCGGAGGCTTCGACATGCCCATCAGCTATGAAGGCATCGAAGAAGAACACCGTGCCGTACGCGGCTCTGTGGGGGTGTTTGACGTAAGCCACATGGGCGAAGTGCTCATCAGCGGCCCACAGGCCACTCTATTTGTCAATTACATTTTCACAGGCGACGTTTCCGCACTGGCCTGCGGCAAAGTCGTCTATGGCATGATGCTCAACGATCGCGGAGGCACGGTAGACGACCTGCTCGTTTACAAACGTTCCGATAACGAATATTTCCTCGTCATAAACGCCGCCAACATCGACAAAGACGTGGAATGGATTCGCTCGCATGCGGGGAAATACGACGTAACCGTAGATGATCAATGTGACTTCTGGTCAGAGCTGGCCATCCAGGGCCCCGAAGCCGAAAAAGTTATGAAAGACGTTCTCGGCATCGACGGTTCCGACCTCTCATTCTATACCTTCAAGGACATGAAAGCCGCCGACGGCTCCCTCATAGTGCTGTCGCGCACGGGATATACCGGCGAAGACGGATTCGAGCTATATGCCACCGCCGATGTAATCACCGATGCCTGGCGGAAACTCATGGACGCCGGTGTGGCCCCCTGCGGTCTCGGATGCCGCGACACGCTGCGCTTTGAAGCCGGCCTGCCGCTCTACGGTGACGAGCTGACAGAAGACATCACGCCGCTCGAAGCCGGCCTCGGCATGTTTGCCAAGCCTGAAAAAGAAGGCTTCATAGGCCGCGAGGCCCTTGCCACACAAAAGGCCGAAGGGCTGAAACGCAAAATCGTGGGACTCGAAGTCGAAGGCCGCGCCATACCGCGCCACGGATACGACGTGCTTGACGCCGACGGCAACAAGGTGGGTGAAATCACCACCGGCTACCATTCCATCACCCTTGACCGCAATCTTGCCATGGCCATTGTCGACGCACGATACGCCGCCCTCGACACACCCCTGCAGGTACAGGTACGCCGCAAGGTATTCCCCGCCCGAGTAATCAAGAAACGGTTCTACACCCCCAATTATAAAAAATAAAACTAACCCTCATAAATACCCAACTGAACAATGTCTAAAGTATATTATCTCCCCACTCATGAATATGCCCGCGTTGAGGGCAATATCGCCTATATCGGCATCTCCCGCTTTGCAGCCGAACAGCTCGGCAACGTAGTTTACGTCGACATGCCCGAGGCCGACGACGATGTCACCGCCGGCGAGGAATTCGGCGCCATCGAGAGCGTCAAAGCCGCCTCCGACCTCTTCTCACCCGTTAGCGGTGCCGTGATTGAGATCAACGAAGAACTTATCGACAATCCGCGTCTTGTAAACGAAGATCCCGAGAAAAACTGGATTATCAAAGTCGAGATGTCAGATGAATCGGAGCTCGAGCGCCTGCTTTCACCTGAAGACTATGCCAAGGTCTGCGAAGCCGAGAAACATTGATAACCGATTCTGATATGTCTCACAGATATTTTCCACACACCACCGACGACGTGCGCCACATGCTTGATGTATGTGGTGTACACGCCGTCAGCGACCTGTATGCCGACGTTCCGGAGCAGCTCAGGCTCAAGAAGGCCTACGACCTGCCGTCCGCTATGTCCGAGCCGGAGGTACGCGAGAAATTCGCCGATCTTACCGGCCGCTGCCGGCCGCTAACATGCTTTGCCGGTGCAGGCGCATACGACCACTACACACCCGCCGCAATATCCTCTATAACCTCACGCTCTGAATTTCTCACCGCCTACACTCCCTATCAGCCCGAGATATCGCAGGGCACCTTGCAGTATATATTTGAGTATCAGAGCATGATGGCCGAGCTGACAGGTCTCGACGTCAGCAACGCATCCATGTACGACGGAGCCACCGCCACCGCCGAGGCCATGATCATGGCCGTGAACGCCTCGAGGAAGAAGCGCCGCATACTCATCTCGGCCACGCTCAATCCCGAGGTGGCGGCCGTGGTAGGCACCTATGCACGCTACCAGAAAATTGCCGTGGAGACCATTCCTGAAAAGGATGGCGCCACCGACCGCGAGGAGCTGAGACTGATGCTCGAGGCCGGCGACGTGGCCGGCGTCATAGCCGCATCGCCCAACTATTACGGAATCCTCGAGGACTTTACCGGCTGGAGCGACATGATACACAAAGCCAAGGCTCTGTTCATCATCAACGCCCACGCCCTGCCCCTCGCCATGATCAAGACTCCCGGCGAATGGGGAGCCGACATAGCCGTGGGCGACGCACAGAGCCTGGGCATGCCGCTCAGCTACGGCGGCCCCTATCTGGGCTATATGACTGCCCGCCGCGAGCTGATACGCAAGATGCCCGGCCGCATAGTCGGCGCAACGACCGACGAACGCGGACAGCGTGTGTTCGTCCTCACCCTTCAGGCACGCGAGCAGCACATACGCCGTGAAAAAGCCACCTCCAACATATGCTCCAACCAAGGCATCATGACACAGCATGCCGCCCTCTACATGAGCCTTATGGGCGCCGAGGGACTTGCCGAAGTCAACCGCCTGTCGGCCGACGCCGCACATCTCCTGGCCACACGTCTCGAAGAAACAGGCAAAATGCGCCTCACATACCCCGAACGGCCGTATCTCAATGAGTTCAGCATGACCGTTGCCGACCCGCTCACCACCGACCGGGTCCTCGCAGCCCTTGAAAAGGAAGGTATTCTCGGCGGCGTGGCCATTGACGACCGCGAGATGTTGATTGCATGCACAGAGCGTCGCACACCAGCGCAAATTGAAAAATATGTCACAACCATACAAAACATCTGAGCCATGAACAGAAGCCTTTACGACAAGATTATATTTGAGCTTTCAAGGCCCGGCCGTCATGGTTGCGACCTGCCCTATTATAATTATCCCGACGCCACGTCAGGCCTTCCCGGCACACTGATGCGCGCCACTCCGCCCTCGCTGCCCGAAATCGACGAACCCACGGCTGTAAGGCATTACACCAATCAGTCGACCAACAACTTTGGCGTCGACACGGGTTTCTACCCCCTGGGCTCATGCACCATGAAATATAATCCCAAGCTCAACGACATGCTAGCCGCCGACCCCGTCATTGCAGGCCTGCATCCCCGTCAGCCGGCCCGCACCGTTCAGGGAGCGCTTGAGATTTACTATGATTTGCAGCGCGCGTTGTCCGAAATAGGCGGCATGGCCGAGTTCACCCTCAACCCGTTTGCCGGCGCACACGGCGAGCTCACCGGCCTCATGGTGATACATGCTTACCATGACAGTCGCGAAGATTATGCACGCACCCGTGTGCTCGTCCCCGACTCGGCCCACGGCACCAACCCAGCATCGGCCCACGTGGCAGGCTATGAAGTAGTCGAGGTAAAGAGTCTTGCCGACGGCACTGTCGACATAGACGACCTGCGCGGCAAACTCGACAACACCGTAGCCGCCATGATGATGACAAACCCCAACACAGTGGGTATGTTTGAAAAGAATATCCCCGAGATATCGCGTCTCGTCCATGAGGCCGGCGCCCTGCTATATTACGACGGAGCCAACCTCAACCCCATGCTGGGCGTATCGCGTCCCGGCGACATGGGCTTCGACGTGATGCACGTGAACCTGCACAAGACCTTCTCCACGCCTCACGGCGGAGGCGGCCCCGGTGCGGGCCCTGTAGGTGTACGCCACGGCCTCGAGGAATTCCTGCCGTGTCCCCGCGTGGTGAAGCGCGATAACGGCGAATTCGACATAGAATGCAAAAACGATGCATCGCTGGGCCGCATATCGTCGTGGCTCGGCAACTATACGGTGTTTATCCGCGCCCTCGCCTATATAATGACGCTCGGCGCCGAAGGGCTCGCCCACGTAGGCCCGCTGGCGACGTTAAATGCCAACTATGTCCTCAATTCGCTCAAGGACAAGTATCTCCTGCCGATTCCCGGACCCTGCAAGCATGAATTCGTATTCGACGGCCTGGCCGACAAGTCAACCGGCGTCACCACTCTTAATGTGGCAAAGCGCCTTCTCGACCTCGGATTTCATGCGCCCACGATTTACTTCCCGCTGCTGTTCCATGAATCGCTGATGATCGAGCCTACGGAAACGGAAAGCCGCGAGACCCTCGACGCGTTCATCGACGCCATGCGCCGCATAGCGCGCGAAGCGGCCGAAACGCCCGATGTTGTCAAGACCGCGCCGCACGACACCCCGGCCGCACGTCCCGACGACACCGAGGCCGCCCTGCACCCCAAAGTCACGTACCGACAGCTGATAGATGGCGAATGATGAATACCGTAGACAATATCATAATCGGAGCAGGCCCCGGCGGCTATAAACTGGCCGCAACGCTTTCCGCCCGCGGCGAGAGCGTCGTCATTATCGAGCGCAACAAGCCCGGCGGCACATGTCTCAACCGTGGCTGCATTCCCACAAAATGCCTGTGCGCCACGGCCGCGGCCAAGCTCCACACCGGCGACAGCGAAGCCATCGGCGTAACCGTTGGCGAAGTCTCGATTGACTTCGCCGCGGCCATCGCCCATAAAGACAAGGTTGTGGCCGGTCTGCGCGAAGGCATCGACGGTCTGCTGCGCGATTGCACGTTGGTAAAGGGAGACGCCCGCATAATCGATGCGACGACAGTAGAGGTCGGCGACGAAGTCTACCGGGCCTCCCGCAGACTCGTTATCGCCACCGGTTCGCAGCCGGCCGTGCTCCCCGTCGAAGGGGCCGCCCTGGCCATGTCGAGCGACGACGCTCTGTCCCTATCCGCCCTTCCCGGGTCGATTATCATAATCGGCGGTGGTGTGATCGGCATAGAATTCGCATCGATATTCAACGCCCTCGGCTCCGAGGTCACCGTTATAGAATATTGTAAGGAAATTCTGCCGCCGTTCGATGCCGACATAGCCAAGCGCCTGCGCACCGCGCTATCAAAGCGAGGCATACGCTTCATTACCTCGGCCGCAGTGAAATCGCTCGCAGAAACGGCCGACGGCAATATCAGCGTCACATACGCAGGCAAGCGAGGCGACGATACCGTGGTGGCCGATAAAGCTCTCATGGCTGTAGGACGCCGTCCCGTGATTCCCGTTGGAGCTGTCGAGGCAGGCATAAAGCTCACGCCCCGAGGATTCATCGAGGTTGATCCGCTCATGCAGACATCGCTCGATGGCGTTTATGCCATAGGCGACGTCAACGGCCTGTCGATGCTGGCCCATTCGGCCTACGCCCAGGGACGCGTCGTGGCATACAACGACCCCGAAATGTTCCGCACCGATATCATACCGTCGGTGGTATTCTCCGAGCCCGAACTGGCCATGACAGGCAGCTCGCAGGCAATGCTCGACAACGCCGGCGTGGAATACGACGTGATTAAACGTTCTTACGCAGCAAACGGCAAGGCTTGCGCGTCAAACGAAGCAGGCGGCGTGGTAAAGCTGTTGTGCAGCCGTGAAGACCATACCGTTCTCGGTGTTACGATTCTCGGAGCGCATGCAGCCGATCTGATAGCCGAAGCCACCATGCTCGTCACCGACCGTGTGCCTCTCGAGCAGATTGGCCGACGCTACATCCATGCCCATCCCACGCTATCCGAACTTTTCGTATAACCTCCAATTGTATATAAAGTTTAAGCTTACGTATAATAGCACAATTTGGCATAGCACATAGAGTTACAAGCTAAACATTCGAGCAAATATTTATACCAATATAAGAAATGATACCGTGCCGTAAAAGTGATTACGACGCGGTATCTTATTTAGAGCCGGTTCGACAATTCCTACGATAACCGAGGCCGTAGAGGTTCACAAAAGAGTGTCGGGCAGGCGGTAGCCGTGGCCGGCGAGCAGCGTACGCAACAGCGACACATGTTCATGCCTCACAAGGAAGCGGCCGCCCTCCACCATTATGACAATTTCCCTAATACTCTCGTCGGAGGTCATAATATCCATAATCTCCGACACATTCCTGTACACGGCAAACATCTGCCAGCCGGTCAGCGAGTAAGGTTTGATAGAATCGAGTCGGTCGGCGAGACGTTTGAAAAACTCCTCCCATAGCGGCGGGAACGCGTCGACAGCGGCCATAACCTGCAGAGTGTCTATTTTCTTCCTGAGATCCCGCACGCTCTTCACCCTGCGCATGAACGACTTATCGTCCACTATGTATCTCGTCTTAGTTATTGCCACGCCAAACATGCTTTTCACCAACGCCTGTGCCTCCTCCGTCATGGCGACAATAAACATATTGTCAGGGTCAATGAATACCGCATGCCCGGCGGCCTCCTGTCCGCGGTGGCCGGGCCTGCGCATGTATTCCTTGTCCTTGCCGAACACATAGCGCCCCAGCGACGTGAGCCGCGCATAGATGAAGCTGTCGAACGGATTGGCCGAACGTGTGGCCGTGGCGTGAAAGGCCAGCTCGACAAGTCCGAAAGACGCAAACGACACATAGATGCCATAGAGCAGCGGACGCGTGAAGAACTTGACGATATCGGGCTTGTATATATTCTCCCATCCCGATTTTGACCGCATCGGCTCGTACCTGTATCCTGCATCGACACCCGGATTATCGGCCTCGAGAAGCTGCATCAGCACCTTGTCGACCAATTGGTCAAGGTCGACCCACACGTCCGTGCGTCCGCCTGCCAGCGATGGCAGCGCATAGCGCACGAGTGTGCGTATCGCAGGATTTATGACCGACGACGCCTCGATATTTCTGAAGCTCTCATAACGCGGCAGATTCAGCTGCGGCATGAGCGACACCACCAGTCCGTAATAATTCTTGCTGTCAATCCCGGTGAAGATGTTGCGGATAGTCATGGCGCCGTCTATGCTGCCGTCGGCCGCCGACACCCGGCATAGAGGACTTGACGCCGACAGCCAGCCGAGAATACACCGCCGGCGGTAAAACTTGAATACTCCGGTATTGATATTCTTGAACTCGGCGAGCGATGTCACCGATGCCAGACAGTTGACCTCCGATACCGACGGATAAGGATGCTGAGTCTGCTCGTTTGCCGCGGAATCCCTGAAATCCAATATTCCCGCGAGATTCGACAATATGTCGTCTTCGCCGTTGAACACGGCTATATCGCCCTTGTCGGGCAGCACGTCGGTGGTCGACACCTCCCGCCCGAAGCGCTTCAATACGGGCAGCGCGCCTATATACGGCCTCACGGCACGGTCAATCATATACAGCCCCTGCTCGTTGTCATCGGCGATAAGTATGCCGGCGAGGCGCTGGCGCGTTATGGCCTCGCCACGCGATCCGTACCTCATGGCTATGTCCGTGAGCTCCCTGAAACTTATGAAATAATTGACATAAGCCGTCACCAGCGTGTCGACATAGGCGTCCGGCCAGTATTCCGAGGCCCTGAGGATATTTCCCTCGCCCTCGGCGAGGTGGGCGGCAAGCACAAACGGCAATTCGCTATCGGCGTTGAACTTGCCCGACAGGCATTGCTGAAACATCTTGTTCAGCTTCTCGTAGCCCTCGGGAAACGCTATGGTCCTTTCGGCGGCCATAGGCGCGAACAGGGCCACGATGGCCGACACCCGTTTTTTCGCTGATCTGACATACATCAGGGCGTCGACCGCCTCTTCGAGGCGATCGGGAGGCAACACGCTCAGCACACACACCTCGCGGGCGCCGTTGTTTCCTGTATCGGCCGGCTGCTGTTTCATGACAATATAAAGCTTAAATCCTCCTCGCTCAGGTTTTTCCACGTATCGCTGTCAGTGCCTATGACGCCCTCGAACAGTTCGGCCTTGCGCTGTTGCAGCTGCAATATCTTCTCCTCGATAGTGTCGTGGGTGATGAACGAGAATCTGAACACGGTGGATTTCTGCCCCATGCGGTGCAGGCGGCTCACGGCCTGCTCCTCGGCGGCGAGGTTCCACCACGGTTCGGCTATAAACACTATGTCTGCCGCCGTGAGGTTGATGCCCACGCCGCCGGTCTTTAGGGTCATCAGCATCACTCGGCATGACGGATCGGTCTGGAATCGCGCCACCACAGCGGCGCGGTCTTGCGTGGAGCCGGTCATCTGCGCGCACCCCACCCCGGCCTCCACCAGCCGCTCGCCCAGCAGCTCTATGCCGGCGATGAAATTGAAGAACACCACCACCTTATGGCCGTTGGCCGTGGCCTGGAGGATGCGTTCGTATAACAATGCTATCTTCGGCGAGGCGATGCTGCCGTCGCTCATCGTCTCGGGCACGGAGGCTATGCGCCGCAGCTCGCTCAGTGCCTGGAACATCACAAACCGCGAGCGTCCCGCGCCTTCCGCGGCGAGGCTTTCCTTTACCCGCGCCACATAATAGCGTCTCCGCTGCTCGTACAGCTGCTGCTGTGGCGCGTCCATATCCACATACACCGTCTGGTCCACGCGGTCGGGAAGGTCGGCCAGCACATCGCGTTTGAGCCTCCGCAGCATGAACGGATATATCTTGCTCCTCAGGGCCTTCATGGCGCCCGTGTCGTTGTCGGTGCGGATTGGCCGCACGTAGCGGCGGTTAAAGTCCTCGAAAGACCCGAACATCGACGGGTTGAGGAAATGATACAGCGAATACAGCTCCGACAGATTGTTTTCCACGGGCGTGCCGCTGAGGGCAAACCTGTGCGCCGCGCGCAGCATGTAGACCGACCGCGTCTGCATCGCCGCCATATTCTTGATGGTCTGCGATTCGTCGAGCACCACGACATGGAATTCACGCGCCGCGAACAGTTCCACATCATTGCGCACGAGCGCGTAGGTGGTAAGCACCAGCTCATGCTTCATGGCCTCGTCAAAGTCGCGTCCCTGGCCATAGTATGTGTACACGTCTATCCCGGGGGCAAACCTCGACAGCTCTATCTCCCAGTTGAACAGCAGGCTGCGGGGCATCACCACCAGCGACGGACGGCCGCCGCCCTTGCACACCAGCGACAGCAGCGATATGGTCTGCAACGTCTTTCCAAGGCCCATATCATCGGCCAGGCACCCGCCCATACCGTTGTCATACAGATATTTGAGCCACTTGACGCCCTCCTTCTGATACGGCCGCAGCTCGGCGTTTATATCGGGCAGACTCAGCTTCTCGGCCGCCAGGCGTCCGAAGCCATCGTAAAACTCACGCGCCGATGCGGGCATACCCGTCCCCGCCACATCGTCGCCGAGGATGCGGCAGGCCTCGGGGATATCGAAAAACGACAGTTTCACCTTGCCGTTACGGCCCACGCGGAAGATGCGGCGGAGGCTGTTCATCATTCCGTCGTCCACCACGCCACGCTCGCCTCCGGCGAGAGTCACGCAGCGGTGACGCGAATATTCATCGAGCAGCTCCTGCAGTGTCATGACACGGTTGTCAACCTCCACTTCCGCGCTGCCCTCGAGATAGTCGATGCCCGATGACAGCCGCAGCCTCAGCGCCGGCGCCACGGGCCTGATGCCATAGCCGCGCAGCTTATCCACTCCCGATATCCTGTAGTCTTTCAGCAGTTCGGGCAGGCGCGTCAACAGGAACTCCGACGCGATATCGCCCGGCACCACAAACAGCCCTCCGCTATTATACACGCCGGCCCTTGCCGTGCGGTCGGCGGCACACGCCCGCACGGCCGACAGCAGCCCGGCCGCCGCCTGCTTCATGTCGGGATGTTCCACCCGATGAGCCATCATGCGCCCGTCGCCGTCCACGGTCACGGCATAGTTGACCGGCAGCCCCGCCGCCACGCCTTCCGCGCCATCTGTAGTCGTTACAGACAGCCGCATGTACAGCGACCTGTCCACATCGATTTTCTCGAATATTATCATGGGCATGCTCCTCACGGTCTCGTCGGAATACTGCAGGCCGAAGCCATTGTATTCCACGTCGATATTCTTCATATACGTGAGGAAAATCGACAGGTAGGCCGCGAGGCTGTCCTTGCGGAAAGGGCTGAGGAATATCCCCGTACGGCGATAGTTGTCGCCCGTGGAGCGCAGGCGGTAGAGGCGTCCGCCCATCATGGCCACCGTGTCCGTCAGCATTACAAAATCGTCCCGCGACACCCCGCCGGCGCGCATACTCAGCCGCGGCACCAGGACATTGCCGTCCTCCGCCGCCTCGAACGTCAGCACCGGCCGCGCCTCGTCGGCCGACACCTCCAGCGGATTCATGTCGTCGTCCACCATGCGGCCGCTCTGCATTATCCTGTCAAGCAGCCCCTGGTGTCTGTCGAGGTCTATGCCTGCGCCGCCCGCCACCGGCAGCGACATGGCCCGCATATCGGCCATGTCCCTTAAAAGCGAAGCCGTCGGCTCAGGGTAATCCCCGGCCGACGGCATCACCCGGCGACCTGTGATGTCGACGGTGAGCACTTCAGGTCTGCTTCCGCAGACCGAAATTTTAAATCTGAATTCCGCGCCGGAGGTGCGACCGCCGCCATAAAGGTCGAGCGGCTTCAGTGCCCTGAGAAAGTCCAGCGAGTCTTCAGTCATATCAAAAAGCTGACATCGCCGGCCGTGGCCGGCGATGAATCATTTGCCGAAAATCGAATTATATTCGTTCATCAGATTCAGGAATCTGAGATTGTCGCGGAGCGCGGCGGCATTCACCTGGCCGTCATTGTTCTTCATCCAGTTGTGATTGTCGCTGTAGCCTGCCTTGAGCGAGGCCTCCACGCATTCGAGGGCCTTGGCCTCGTTGCCGCGCAGTGCGTAGTAGCATGCGCCGTAATAGTTGATGAGGCCGTCGTTATCGGGCTGCGACGACAGCACGGCCGACATCCAGGCATCGCCTTCTTCGGGGCGGTCGAGGTTGAGCAGCGCGAATCCGCGCAGCGACTTCACGTTCGTGTCGCCATACCCCTCCACGGCCAGTGCCTGCTCGTTGAATCCGCGGGCGGCCACAGGCTGGTTCAGGAAATTCTCGTGCAGCCATGCGCGCAGCAGATATATCGACGGATCATTGGCATCCACCATCGACGCCTCGCCCAGCAGGCCGGCGGCCTGGCGATATTCCTTCTTGTCGATATAGTTGACAGCCATCTCCACCAGGGCGGGCACATAATCCGAGTCGACGGCCAAGCCACGGGCGGCGGCGCTGATGGCCTCATCATGGCGGCCCATGGCACGCAGGATCTGCGAGCGCAGCACATAATAGTCGGCCACATTTGTCGTGGCGGCCAGCGCGCGGTCCACACGGTCGAGAGCCTCGTCATAGCGGCCCAGGCCGTAGAGACAGCGGGCCACCGACGCCTGCAGGCCGTGATAGTTATACAGGCTGTTGTCGATGATATAGTTGAAATCAGCCATCGCCGACAGATAATTGAAATGTGCCTGTGCTATCGAGGCGCGCAGATAGCGGTAAAGGCCGTTTTCAGGCGCGAGGTTGATGGCATTCGACAGGCCGGCTATCGTGGCCGGATAGTTCGTGTTGCCGTATTCCACCAGCATCTCTATGGCCTTGGAATCCTTTGAATTGAGGCTTATGGCCTGTATCAGGTCGTCCACAGCGCCGTTGTGGTCGCCCATAAGGCGGCGCACCGTGGCGCGGCGCACGTAGATTTCGGGATTGTTGGGATTCACCTCCACGGCCTCGCGCAGATAGTCGTTGGCGGCCGAGAGGTTATTGTCCTTCACCGCGCAGCGGGCCAGGCCCAGCAGAGCCTCAGGGCTGCGGGGGTTGAACCGCTGCAGGCGGGTATAGTCCGTGCGGGCGGCGCCATAATTGCCGAGCATGAATTCGGTGTTGGCACGCTGATAGATAGCGGCGTACGATTCGGGGTCGAGCGATATGGCCGAGTTTAGGTCGGTCAGCGCCATATCGGGCTTGCCGGTCTGGTTATAGATACCCGCACGCAGCATATAGGCCTGAAAGCGCAGGTCGGTGTCACCGGCGGGCGCATGCGTCAGCGCCATATTCACATCGTCGAGGGCGCGCACATACTCGTTATGGCGATAATACTCATTGGCTCGTTTGAACCACGTCATGTAGTCGTTGGGATTCGACGCGAGCTGTCGGTCATACACGGCAATCACCGCCTTCGTCACAGGGTTGTCTATTATGGCAAAGCTCGCGGCCGGAGTCAGCAATGCGGCGGCTAATGCCACTATCGGGAGTCGTAAAATTCTCATTCTCAAAATGATGATAATTCTTGGAACTGGTGCGGCGCTATTTCCCGCAAAATCTCGACAAAATTACTACTTTTTTTTAAGACCCCGAAACAAAACAGCCATAAAAACACAACGTTGAGGCGAACTACGCAACAAACTACGCAACAATCCCCGCCGCATGCCGGCGATACAACAGAAAACCGGACCGCGACAGTGCGCGGCCCGGCGGCTATGGGGGAGGTCGCGGTTATAGGACCCCGTTCCCCAATATTTGTTAAGGCTGGGGTCGCATATCTCTGAGTGATTTTTGTCTTGTGATGAAGGAGCGTAGCCGTAGCTACGTGACTGAGGCACAAGGCAAAAAGCGCCGGAGAGATGCGATGCGAAGGTAATATTATCCGCCAACACACAATTTAATACGTCGCAATTCAGTTATATGATTTTAATAATTTAACGTGAGTTCGACGAAAATAATCAAAAGAGTGTCAACTGATTATCGTAAA
>CAYNXG010000031.1:0-18622 GCA_964401095.1 uncultured Bacteroides sp. | reverse complement strand
AACCTCTTTATATTGGTCAACTGCCGTTAAGTTTATTTAAGATGCGTCTGCCCTGGTCATTTTTAGCACAAAATCAATTCAAATTCTAAATAATATTTCAAATACATACCAATTGTGTAAAAAAAAGAATAGGGGGCCGCTTTCCCCGGAGGATAGCGGCCCCTATATCTTAGAGTTAGATTTTTATTTTCTTACGGTAATCTTGCGTCCGCCCCTGATGTATATGCCTGCGGGGGCGTTGTCGAGGTCATGCACGCGTATTCCCTGCAGGTTGTACACGGGCACGTCGGCGGGGATTGTGTCGGCATCGATATCGCTGATTCCGGCATGGCTCTTAACCGATACCTTCATGTCGCGGTCTACGGTAAGGACTGTCTTTTCTGCGCGGCCTTCGGGCTTTACGGTCTGTCCGTCCACGGCGATGTCAAGATCATCGCCTTCGATTTCTATCATTGTGCCTTCGAGGCAATGCAGGGGAGCGGTAAAGTCGGTCATTCCAACTATTACATCGCGGGTTATTACGGCTCCGCATCCGTCTTCAACCTCAAACTCCACGGCATGCGAGGCGGGTTCGGCGCCCGGGAAAATCTTTACAACGTCGCCGTGTGCGAGGTCGAGCGGATAGGTGTGCATGGCGTATGGCGATGTCTGCTTCACGTCGTTGAGATAGAGTACGCCGGCCATTGTCGAGCCTGCCCACGCCACTTCAAACGGGTTTTCGCGGACGTCGAAATCTATCAGTGTATAACCCTTTGTGGCATATTCGCGCTCCTCGTCAAAAACATTCTGTATGTCAAGGTAATACTCTGCCAGAGCGGCGTCATCGATGAACACGACGGCGCGGTTGTCCCTGACTATGTCGCCCGTGACAAATGTCAGCTCCATTCCCGCGCTTATGGCGATCTCTACGGGCTGTGTGTAATCCGATTCGGAGTCGCCGTTTATCGATACGATATAATGACCCGTGGCGGGCTTGATGATGAGGCGCGGGTCGAGCTCGGGAACGCCCACTTCGTTACGCCCGTCGGTCAGGGAAATTTCATAGTCGGGGTTGATATAGCCGCGGTAGAGCTTCACGGCCTCGGCATTGTCGATATTCACCACAAACATGGTGTCGCCGTAGGGGCGTGCCTCGATATGGATTGTCGCGTCGCCTTTGACGGTGTAGTAGAAATATGTATACTCGGTCGACAGGGTCTGGTCCATTCCGTTTACGCTGACGCCTGTCACCTTGAATGTATCCTTGAAGTAAATGATGAGATTGTCGCCGCTCTTGCAGGTGATTTTGTCGTCGGTGAGTTCGCGGCTGTCCTGATTGTTCAGCGTGAATGTATCCACGCAGCCGCGTGCGTTCTCGCCATAGGTTATAGTCAGTGTCACCTCGCCTTGGGGCAGGCTCTGGTCAACCACCACTTCGCAGCCGTCGGTCAGCGGCACCTCATAGCTCCAGTCGCCGTCCAGCTCGCGGCCGTCTACTGTGACGCGGTAGAGCGGCTTCCTGTCGCTGAGCGACGATACCGTAAGCACCGGCTCAAGTTTTTGCGAGTAGGAGATTGTCTGCCGTCCCTCGCGCAGGAATATCGGAGTATTCGTGCCTGTCAGCGTGGCGCTTACCATCTCGGGGTCGCCGTTCAGGGTGATATGGAATTTCTCTGTGCGCTCCTCGTCGAGGTTGGCCGTTGTTACCTTGAACACTACATTGTCTTCTCTCTTGTAGACGATATGGAACCATCGGTTTTCACGTATCGGCTCTATGTCATCGAGATCGGCTGTCACGGACACTATCGAGCAGTTGCGTTTGGCTGTAATTTCCACTTTTACATACGCCTGAACTTCAAACGAATTGATTCCGTCGACTACGTCATACAGGTTGTCGTTGATTCTGAAATTGATGTTGGCCGCATTGTCGATATCATATTTGATTGTGATACCGTGTGCCATGTCGGGGACAAGCAGACCCGCAAATAGAATCATCAGAAATGAGAAAAGTTTTTTCATGTAATGGTTGTTTTAGGATTACCGTGCAAAGTAAACCAAAATATTTTACAAATTGCTAATTTTTTCACAAAAATTGCTGCATTTTTCCATGAAAATATCCTTCGCTCTGTCTTGCCGTTTCGGTTTGCCGTTTGTGATATTTGGTTTATTGATACAAAAATTGTAATGCGCAGCCATTTTCCGCGATATTTTTGCATGGCAGACGGTTGCGGATGGCTCCGTGGTCGGCCCGCTGGGCGTCGGGTGCGGTACGGGCATAAAAAAAGCTCCGGCATTTCTGCCGAAGCGTGTAGCGGGACCGAGAATTGAACTCGGGACCTCCGGGTTATGAATCCGACGCTCTAACCAACTGAGCTATCCCGCCGTTTTGCGAGTGCAAAGTTACTACCATTATTTTAATCCACCAAATTTTTTTCAACTTTTTTCACCGTCACCTCAAAAAATCATGAGAAAGATTGACCTTATCGTGGTGCATTGCACCGCAACTCCCGCCGGCCGGGACGTCTCTGTCGCTGATATCGATGCCTGGCACCGCCGCCGCGGCTTCGATTGTATCGGATATCATTATATTCTCGGGCTCGATGGCACGGTCCATCCCGGCCGTCCAGTCGGTAAGATCGGCGCCCATGCCCGGGGCTACAATGCCCGCTCGATTGGCGTAGCCTATGTCGGCGGCCTCGATGCCGATGGCCGTCCTGCCGATACGCGAACTGCGGCCCAGCGCCTTGCCTTGCACAGCCTTCTCGTCTCACTGGTAAAGCGCTTTCCCGCGGCCCGCATCATAGGCCACAGAGACGTGGCCGCAAAGGCATGCCCGTGTTTCGATGCGACTGCCGAATATGCGTCTCTCACCGCTGGTTGATGAATTCATCATATTTTGTAGCAGCGATGTTTTTTGTCAAAAAAAATGCTAACTTTGCATTAATGAAGACATCCGACATACAAGACATTGACCTCGACAACCATGAGTTCAGGCAAGTTGAGACGTTGCTCAACTTCTCCAACTCGTCGGTGTTCATGACAGGCAAGGCCGGGACAGGCAAATCCACTTTCCTGAAATACATCACGCGCACTACAAAAAAGAAATTCGTGGTGCTCGCGCCTACAGGCATAGCTGCGGTGAACGTCGGCGGACAGACAATACATTCGTTTTTTCATCTTCCGCTTAAGCCTCTGATGCCCGACGACCCCGAATTTGCCGACGACCGTCTTTCAAAGCGCATGAAATATACCCGGCGCTTCATAAAGCTGTTGCGCGACCTCGACCTCATCATCATTGATGAGATATCGATGGTTAGGGCCGATGTTATTGACTTCATAGACAAGCTGCTGCGCCACTATTGCCGCAATAGTCTGCGTCCTTTCGGCGGCAAGCAGCTGCTTATGGTGGGCGATGTCTTTCAGCTTGAACCGGTAGTCACCTCCCAGGCCCGTGAGATTCTGCGTCATGCCTACGACAGTTTTTACTTCTTCTCCGCCCGTGTTTTCAATGATTTTGAGCTGGTGCCGATTGAGCTGCGCAAGGTCTATCGCCAGTCCGACGACAACTTCATCTCGATGCTCGACCGTATTCGTGCCGGAAGTCCCACGCGCATGGATCTCGATGCCATAAACGCCAGGTATAACCGCGACGCCGTGGCTCCAGGAGCCATGACTATGACCATAGCTACCCGCCGTGAGATTGTCGACCATATCAACGAGACACATCTCGACGAGCTTAAAACGCCGGCCATGACATTCGAGGCCGCCGTGACCGACATCTTTCCTGAAGCATCATTCCCTACCGACAGGCTGCTTACTCTCAAGGAGGGCGCGCAGGTTGTCTTTATCCGTAACGATTCTGAACGCCGATGGGTCAACGGCACCATAGGCCGTGTTACATCGCTCTCGCCCGAGGGGCTACGCATCGAGCTCGAGGACGGCTCGGAGCATGTCGTGGAGCCCGAGGTATGGGAAAATGTCGAATACGGATACAATGAGACCGACAAGCAGGTGACGGAGACCGTCAAGGGCACATTCCGTCAATTCCCTGTCAGGCTTGCATGGGCGTTGACTATCCATAAAAGTCAGGGTCTTACGTTCCGCAACATCATTATAGACGTTGGCGCGGGCGCGTTTGCCGGCGGTCAGAGCTACGTGGCTCTGAGCCGCTGCACATCGCTCGAAGGCATAACAATGGCCACACAGATACGCCCCGCCGACATATATGTCAGCCCGGCGGTGTTGCGCTTCGCGTCTTGTTTCAATGATCCCCGCCGCGTGGCCGACGCCCTCGAGCTGGCACGCGCCGACACGCTGTATGCCGATGCGTCAGCCGCATTTGCGTCAGGCGACATATCGGCGGCCGTAGACATCTTTGCCGAGGCCGTGAAGCTGCGCAACGAGCTTTCCGACCGCACGGTGCGCCGCCTCGTGTCCATGAAGCTCCATGAGCTGGCCGCTCCCCGCCGCGAGGCCGACAGGCTGCGTGCCCTGGTGGGCGAACAGCAGCAGAAGCTCGATTGCCTTGCCGATGAGTTCACGGAGCTGGGCTTCGGGTGTCTCGAGCATGACTGGGACTATGAACCCGCCATACGGAATTTCAACAAGGCTCTTTCGCTCAATCCGTCGTGCTACATGGCCAAGGTGGGCCTCGGGCGCTCCTACATACAGGCCGGCGACAGGGAGAAGGCCGTGGAGATACTGTCGCGTGCCGCGCGTGAGTATAACAGGCACGAGGCTGTCTACGAGTTGGGCTCGCTGTATCTGTCGGTAGGCGACCTCGACAACGCTCTGCGCACGCTGCGCAAGGCCATGCGCATCAGCCCCGCGTTGCCCGAGATTTACGACGCCCTGTCTGACACGCTTTATGCTGGGCCGCGAGCAGGAGGCCGAGCGCCACAGAGCCAAGGCAGCGGCGCTGAGGAAAAAGAAAAAGCCCCGCGGCTCCTGAGAGTCGCGGGACCTGTAGGGGGTAGGGGAGATGCGGATTTATTCGGTGAGATTTACGGCGTAGTAGGCCTGCTTGCCTGAGGGATATATGCCCGAGATGAACATAACCTTGTCGCCGTCGGCGCCGAGCGAGCGCACCACCTTGAATATTTTTTCAATATCTTCGGGAGTCGACACCTTCATGTTGTTGATCGACGTGATGATGAAGCCCGTGGATATGCCTTCGTCGGCAAATCGGCCCTCGCCGGTGATTGTCACGGCCACGCCTCTCGAGATCTCGAGCTTGCGCAGGGTGGCTTCGTCGGCCTTCGCGAAGGTGGCGCCAAGCACGCCCATGGTTGTCTCGGCCACGGTGTGGGAGGTCTTGCCGTCGCGGTTGCGCAGTGTCACATCGGTCTGGCTGTGCTTGCCGTCGCGCACATAGGCTATAGTGATGCGGTCGCCGGGGCTGCAGCGTGCCATTATTTCCTGAAGACGGGCGGTGCCGGTCACTTCGGTTCCGTTGATATGCGTTATTACATCGCCGGGCTCAAGTCCGGCCTCGCGTGCGGCCGAGCGGTCTTGTACTTCGGCAACATAGATGCCGCGGGTGGCGCCCTTGATTTGCTTTTCCGATATGAGTTCGGGAGTCAGCTCCACAAAGGATATGCCCAGGAATGCGCGCTGTACGGTGCCGAATTCACGCAGGTCGTCAACAACCTTCTGCACGATGCTCGTGGGGATGGCAAACGAGCATCCGGCGTATGTCCCGGTCTGCGAATATATGGCGGTGTTGATACCCACGAGCTCGCCGCGCAGATTCACCAGTGCGCCGCCCGAGTTGCCGCGGTTCACGGCGGCGTCGGTCTGTATGTATGCCTCGATGCCTCCGTTTGACGGCGTCTGCGTGGTGGTGGAGATATTGCGGGCCTTGGCGCTTACGATGCCCGAGGTAACGGTGCTGGTGAAGCCGAACGGATTACCCACGGCCAGCACCCACTCGCCCACGTGGAGGTCTTCGCTGTTGCCCATCGGGATGACATGCAGGTCGGGCGCGTCGATTTTGATGAGCGCAAGGTCGGTCACAGGGTCTGAGCCTACGATGGTGGCCGTGAAGTTGCGGTTGTCGTTGAGAGTGACTTCCAGGCGTTCTGCTCCGTCGATTACATGATTGTTGGTGACGATTAATCCGTCCGGCGAGATTATCACACCCGAGCCGAGGCCGGTTTGCTGCTGTTCGGCAGGGCTTTGCGGCTGGCGGCGCTGAGGACGTGAAGGAGTGCCGAAGAAGTACTGAAAGAACGGATCTTCAAAGAAATCGCCCCCGCCGTAGTCTCTGTACTGCTGGGCGCGCGGAGTTGCATAACTTTTCACCGACACTACGCCGTTGACCGTCTGCTCGGCGGCGTTGATGAAATCTTCCTGTGATATTGTCCCGGCCGGGGCGGCGTGCTGCCCGCAGGCAACAACGCCCGTGCCGAGGACGAGAGAGAGGAGAATCAGATTTTTCTTCATGTGTGTTGAATAGTGTATCTATGTTATGATGTATGTGATGCTTATATATTAATGTGTAATGATGTACCCTCGGTGATGATTTTATGCAAAGATATGGCTTTGGCGGCAATTTGTATTTTATTTGCAGGTTAATATCTATTAAAATTAACCCTATTTGACAATGCGGCGGAAAAATGTAAAATATTTAAAAAATAGCGGTTCGTGATTTTACTTTGGGCGCTTTCCGGGGTATAATATATAGAACATCACATGAAAACCGCAATGACTATCCCGCACTCTGACCGACTCATTATCGACGAAATCGCTGCCCGGCGCGATTGCGGCTTCCGCATGTTGCTTGACAAATATATGCCGGTGGTCTACTGGCATGTCAGGCGCCTTGTGGTGGCCCACGAAGATGCGGAAGACGTCATGCAGGAAACCTTCATAAGGGTCTACGGCTCGCTTGGCCGTATCGATTCGGACAGTGCGTCCCTGCGCCCGTGGATTCTTAGAATCGCCACCAACGAGGCCCTGCGGCACATCGACAGCATGTCGCGCCGCCCGTCTACGGTTCTCGATGAGGCTGCGACAATGGCCGCCGACACTTACATCGATTATTCCGATGTGGAGGCTGTAAGGCTTCAGCGGGCCATTCATACCCTGCCGCCGCGACAGCAGTCGGTGTTCAACCTGCGGTATTATGACGAATTGTCGTATGAGGAAATCGCCGACATTCTCGACATTACCGCCGATGCTGCAAAATCAAGCTTTCATCTTGCTAAGGATAAAATCATAAAATCAATGACATCATGAAACACCCTGACATAGACAATATAGGCAAGCGTATGCCATACACCGTCCCCGACGGATTCTTTGAAAGTGCGGCGGCCCGCATAACGGCCCGTACGGAGCGTCGCCGGTTTTTCATCCCCGAGCGCGTCAGGATGTTGGCGGCCGCTGTAGCGGTAACGGCCGTGATTGCTTCGGCCTTGATTTTCGCCACTAACCACAGGCAAACGTCGCCTGCCGACATCGACGAGGCTTTCTGCGCCCTGTCTGTCGACGATCAGGATTTCCTCCTGGAAACCTATCAGGATGATATATTTTTAACAATCAATTGATATAAACTCTCAAACAATCCACTGAAATGAAAAGACTGTTTAAAATCTTACTCCTCGCGGCTGTGGTAGCCTCCTCGGCCATGACAGCCTCTGCCGGACGACGTGACCGTGCCGAAGGTAAAAAAATGGATCGTGAAGAACTTGCCACGCGTCAGGCCAAACGCATTGCATCCGAGCTCGCCCTTTCAGATGCCGACGACGCACGTTTTGTAGACCTGTATGTGAAATGTCGCTGTGAGGTATGGGCTCAGAAGGGCGATAACCGCAAAACCAAGTATAGTGAGCTTACCGATGCTCAGACCGACAGCCTGCTGCGCGCACGCATGGACCGCAGTCAGAAACTTCTCGATATCCGTAAGAAATATTATAAGGAATACAGAAAGTTCCTGTCGGCCAAGCAGGTGGCACGCGTCTATAAGCTGGAGGAGCGCATGGGCGACCGCCTGGACAAGGTGCGCAAGGAGGCACGAAAGGTTTCCAAAAAGAATATGAAGAAGCGTCACAAACAGCCCCGTGCCGTAGAGCGCAATGCCCGGCCGGCGGCTCCCGCCAAGTCTTCGACACCCGCCGGAGGTATATGATAGGGCAGGGACGCTGATATGAAAAGAGCAGCCGGCGCAAAAATGGTTATAGATTTTGCCGGCTGCTCTTTCTGTAGTATCTGATTCGCGGGTTACATGACTTCGAGATCGGCGTTAAGGCGCTGACGCACCACTTCATACATCATTACGCCGGCGGCAACCGATACGTTGAGCGAACCTATGTGTCCGAACATGGGTATCGACACCTTGGTGTCGCACAGCTTCATCACTTCGGAGGATATTCCCGTGTCCTCGGCGCCCATCACCAGTGCCGTAGGCCCGGTATAGTCGGCAAGTGTATAGTTCACATTGGCTTTTTCACTCACGGCCACTAAGTTGAACCCGCTGTCTTTCAGGAATTTTACGGCCGATACAAGATTGCGCTCGCGACATACGGGCATCGACATGAGGGCGCCGGCCGATGTCTTTACGGCGTCGGCGCCTACGGATACACTGCCGCGCTCGGCTATGACAAGGCCGTTGACGCCGCAGCACTCGGCCGTGCGGGCTATGGCGCCGAAATTGCGCACGTCGGTGATTCCGTCGAGCACCACTACAAAGGGCAGCATCCCCTCCTCATACAGGCTTGTGACAAGCTGACCCAGATTGTGATATTCGATAGCCGCAAGCATGGCTATCGCCCCCTGGTGGTTTTTGCGGGTTATGCGGTTGAGGCGTTCGACGGGCACTCGCTGCGCCACGATATGATGTTGGCGCATGAGCGTGAACAACTCTGAGGCGAGTTCGCCGCTGAGGTCTTTCTTTATAAAAAGCTTGTCGATGTGGCGGCCTTCGCGTATGGCCTCGATAATGGCGCGTATGCCGTAGATATAGTCGGTAGGTTCCATGTCTGTTATGGTCAATGTGCTTTTAATAGGGCCTCGGCTGCGGCCAGCGCTGCCGGGTCGTCGGGCAGTCCGCTCAGCATCAGCGCTATTTCCGCGCGCCGCCCTTCGGGGGTGAGTTTGGTGATATGGGTTGAGGTGGATGTGTCGTCGTCGGTCTTGAACACCTTGAAATGGCTGTCGCCGCGTGCCGCTACCTGTGGCAGGTGGGTGACGGTCAGAACCTGCAGATGGTCGCCTATGCCGGACATGAGTGCTCCCATGCGGTTGGCGACGTCGCCCGACACACCGGTGTCTATCTCGTCAAATATAATGGTGGGCAGATGCCTGTGGCCCGATGTGATGGATTTCAGGGCGAGCATCACACGCGATATCTCGCCGCCCGAGGCGCGCGAGCCCACGGGCGCCGGTTCCTGATTCTTGTTGAACGAGAACAGAAATTCCACGGTGTCCACCCCGTCGGGGTTGAGCTTGCCGGTTGTGACCCGGACATCGGCTCTCAGATTCTCCATTCCCAGCGGGCGGGCTCTTTCCGTGAGGGCCTTGCTGAGGAATGCCGCTGCTTCCTTGCGGCGGGTCGACAGCACCGTAGCCTTTTCGAGCGCGGCCTTTTTCAGAGCGCGTGCCTTGTTCTCGAGGTCTTTGAGCGTGGCGTCGCCGTCATTGAGTGCCGCGAGGCGTGCCGCGATTGAGTCTCGCAGCTCTATCAGCTCGTCGAGGGTGGCTACGCGGTGTTTTGTCTTTAGCGACTCTATCCTGCTGAGGCGGTTCTCTATCTCATAGAGCGCCGCAGGGTCGTCATGCATCGTGGCCGCGCGGTCGGCTATGACGGCTGCCACCGCGTCTATCTCGTCGGCGGCATTCTGCAGACGTTCGTACACTTCGGTAAACTCGTCGGTGAGCTCTGACGCGCTTCTTGTGGCTGAAAGTGCGGTTGACAGGAGCTCGGCCACGTTGATATTGCCCCATGACAGGGTCTCGGCCGCCGCTGACAGGTGTTCGCTTATGGCTGTGGAGTTGGCCAGCAGTTCGCGCTGCTGTTCCAGCTCTTCCTCTTCGCCGGCGCGCAGCTGCAGTTTTTCCAGCTCGCCGAGCTGATATTCGAGGTAGTCGGCATCGGCGCCTGTGCGCTCTATCTCGTCGCGGGTGCGGGCAAAGTTTTGCAGGGCCACGCGATAGTCGGCATATATTTTGTGATACTCGGCCAGCAGTTGCCGGTTGTCGGCGAGGGCGTCGAGCACGTCGCGCTGAAAATCGCTGTCGGCCAGCAGCAGGTTTTTATGCTGTGAATGAATGTCGACCAGGGTGTCGGCCACGGCGCCGAGCACCGACAGCTGCACCTGCGTGCCGTCGATTGATGCGCGCGAACGTCCCGAGGGCAGAATCTCGCGTCGCAGCGTCATTTCGTGCCCGGGCACAATATCAAGCCCCGCATCGGCAAGTATGGCGGATATATCCGATATGATGTTGTCGCTGAGCGTGAACGTGGCTTCCACCACGGATTTCTCGTGCGGGTTTCCGGCGGCCTTGGTGTCGGCGCGGCGCCCTTGCAGCAGCGACAGCGCGCCCATGATAATCGACTTGCCGGCGCCTGTCTCGCCGGTGATGATGTTGAAACGCGCGTCGGGGCACAGCTCCAGATCGCGTATCAGGGCATAATTGGATATATGCAGTCGGCTTATCATTTTTCCTGTCCGTTTTTGATTTTTAGAAGTCGTTCTTCTTCTGTGGGATAAAGAGGCTGGAGGAGATTATACACTTTCACGCGCTCGTCGGCCGGAGCCTTCGAGTAGATGTTTATAAGTTCGTCGAGCTTGGCGTCTTTGAACATCGACAGGGCCACCGACATGGGCTGCAGGTCATATACCTGCTTTACGGAGTTGAGGCTTTCCGTTACCGAGGCGCGGCCCTTGTCGACTGACAGAGCCATCTGGTCGAGGCCTATGCGGTGGTAGTCGTATAGCATTTTGCGCAGGCCTTCGCCGCCATTGCCTTCGGTAAAGGCCGACAGCACCGCCGAGCGGTTCTTCGTGTCCTCGAAGGCCTTCCAGCCGGTCTCGCCCGATGACTGCGCCATCTGCACTATCTGTTTCAGGCGTTCCCAGTAGGGCTCGCCTCCGTTGGGGGCGAACGAATCGAAGTCCATTGCCAGTATCAGATAGGCATAGAAATTGAGGATGGCCGTTATCTGGTTTTCCATCGAGTTGACGGTGAAGTTCAGCGGCTCGCCTTCCTGATACGAGAAGTCGATTTTCGTGTCCTTGAAATTCAGCAGTGTAGTTGTGTACGACGAGTTGTAGACGGGCCTCATGGATTGTACCTGCAGGTCACCTTTAATTATACCGTCGTCGCTGTATTCCTTGATGGTGAAGAACAGGCGGCATTCGATCTTCTCGTTGGCCGCGAACTGGGCGGGCGTGAATGTCGTGGTGTTCATGTAGTCGTTGACAGCTTCGCGCAGGGTCTCGAACACCGATTTGTTGGTGCCTGTGATCTGGTCGGTGTTGAATTCCACCGTGCAGTTGAGTTCCTGGGCGGCCGCCGTGGCAGCTGCCGATGACAGGATTATGGCTGTGAGGAGAGCTTTCAGTTTCATAATGTGAGCATGCGGTCGATGATGTCTGCCGCCACCATTGTCTTTGATTTCAGTTCGCAGGCTTCGTCGGGACGTCCGTCGGCAAATACCATGGTCACTTTATTGGTGTCTACGCCGAATCCGGCCCCGGGATCGCGGAGCGAGTTGAGCACTATCATGTCGAGATTCTTGCGGCGCAGCTTGCCGGCGGCGTTGTCGAGCTCGTGATCGGTCTCCAGGGCGAATCCCACCATACGCTGGCCCTCGCGTTTGAGCGAGCCGAGGGTTGCCGCTATATCGGGATTCTTTACGAGTTCGATGCTGTCGATGCCGTCTTTCTCGCGTTTGATTTTATGGTCGAATTCGTGAGCCGGGCGGTAGTCGGCCACGGCGGCCGCGAGTATTGTGTAGTCGGCTGTCTCGAATGCTTTCGATGCCGCGTCGAGCATCTGCCGGGCGCTTTCCACGTGTACGGTCTCCACGCCGCTGTCGGTGGCTATTGGCGACACGGGGCCGCTGACAAGCGTCACGCGTGCGCCACGCCTGGCGGCTTCGTTGGCCAGGGCGTAGCCCATCTTTCCCGACGAGTAGTTGCCGATAAAGCGCACGGGATCTATCCTTTCATAAGTGGGGCCGGCGGTGATGAGCACATGCTTGCCTTCAAGGTCGCGGGCCTTTGCAAAAAAATCGGCGAGCACCGCCGCTATTTTCTCGGGCTCTTCCATGCGTCCCTTGCCTACGAGATGCGAGGCCAGCTCACCCTCGGCGGCTTCGATGATGTGGTTGCCGTAGGATTTGAGCAGTCCTATGTTGCGCACGGTGGTGGGATGTATCATCATGTCGAAGTCCATGGCAGGCGCCACGAACACCGGCGCGCGCGATGACAGATACGATGTCACCAGCATGTTGTCGGCAACGCCGTTGGCCATCTTGGCTATGGTGGACGCGGTGGCCGGAGCCACTACGAAGGCGTCGGCCCACAGTCCCAGGTCGACATGCGAGTGCCATTCGCCGCTGTTGGCGCTGAAAAACTCCGTAATCACGGGCTTTCCGCTTAGAGTCGACAACGTCACGGGCGCTATGAACTCGCGGGCGTTGGGCGTCATGATGACCTGCACCTCCGCACCGGCCTTGACCAGCAGGCGCACCAGCATCGCCGACTTGTAGGCCGCGATGCCGCCGGTGATGCCCAGCACTATGTGTTTGCCTTTGAGCGCTTCGTGTGTCCGGTTGGTGTTGTTTTCGCTCATTTCTTGGCCAATGACAATTTTATGCGCGTGAAGGCGCGTTTTGTATCCGACGGGAAGTCGCCCTGCAATATCCAGCTGTAATAACCGGGATCCTTGGCCAGAACATCGGCAGCAGGCTGTCCCTTGTATTTGCCGAAGTTGATTACCTCGCGTCCTTTCTCATCGTAGACAAGACGGCCCATAAGGTCGACATTGGCGTTTTGCGACGAGAATTTTGCCAGTTCGTCCACTTCGCCCGACAGCTCGTCGTAGCGCTCGATCTGTGCCAGCAGCACCTCGTATGTGGCCTGGGTGTCGGCCTTGGCGCCGTGTGCGCCCACCAGCTCCTTGCCGCAGTAGAAACGGTAGGCGGCCGTAAGGTTGCGGGGCTCCAGTTTGTGGAATATGGTCTGTACGTCGATAAAACGTGCCTTGTGGAAATCAAAATCCACCCCGGCCCGGTTGAATTCTTCGTCGAGCAGAGGGATGTCAAAACGGTTGGAATTGAATCCGGCCACGTCGCAGCCGCGCATGAAGTCGGCCAGCGAGCGGGCGATCTGCCTGAACGTAGGTTCCCCGGCCACATCCTCGTCCGTGATGTGGTGGACGGCTGTAGCTTCTTCCGGTATATGCATCTCGGGATTCACGCGGCGGCATTTCACTTCCGGATTGTCTTCGTGACCCGGAGATATTTTGATTATCGAGATTTCCACTATACGGTCTTTGGTGATGTTGACACCGGTGGTCTCGAGGTCGAAGAATACTATAGGTCGTTTTAGATTGAGTTTCATTTAAACCGGCTCTTAGAACTTGTCGACATTCATTGGCATGAGCAGCATCACCAGGTCAGTGTCCTTCTCGTTTTCCGAGGGACAGAATACGCCGGCGCGCGAAGGATCGGAGAGGTCGATATACACCTCGTCGGTGGGCAGCACGTTCATGAACTCTATGAGGATGGGCGCGCTGAAGCCTATCACCATCTCGGGCCCGTTGTATGAGCAGGGTATATTTTCGCGGGCGCAGGTGCACATGTTGTTGTCGTCGCTCTTGATGTAGAGTTTCTCGGGTGTGATCTTGAATTTTTCAAGGCCGTAGCCGGGGTCGACGAATACGGCTACGCGGCGTATGGCGTTGAGGGCCGCCGAGCGGTCGAGCACCATGCGGAAGGGCGATTTCTGAGGAATCACGCGGTTGTAATCGGGGAAGCGGCCGTTGAGGAACGAGCAGCGGAATGTGAAGTTCTCGCTCTCTATTGTGGCGCTCTTGCGTGTCATGGTGAATCGCAGGGTGGTGTCTTTCGCAAATACCGAGCGCATGACGGTGGCGGGCTTCACGGGCATGATGCACGAGCCCTTTACGCCGGGAGCCACGCGGCTGTCGACAAATCTCACCAGCTTGTGGGTGTCGGTGGCCACGTATGTGATCTTGTCTTCGTCGATGTCGAAGAACACGCCTTTCATCATGGGGCGGTAGTCGTCGTCGCCTACGGCAAAGATGGTGTATTCGAGGCCTTTGAGCAGGCTGTTTGCCATGATTTCAAACGATATGGGCTCTTCGCCGCCTTCATCGGTGCGGAATGTGGGATATTCGTCGCCGGCCAGGGCGGTGAGGTCATATTTGCCTCCGGTGTATTCGATTTCCACGGCATAGCTGCTTTCGTCCACCGTGAAGGTGATGCCTGAGTCGGGAAGCTCCTTCAGCAGGTCCACCAGGCGGCGTGCGGGCACGCAGAACCTGAAGTTGCCTTCGGCGTCGGTAACCTGGATGCGCGCTGTGAGCTCGTTGTCCATGTCGGCGCCTGTAACGGTGAGGGTGTCGCCGTCGAGCTCGAGACGGAAGTTGTCGAGGATGTTGAGAGAGTTTTTAGCGTTTATCACCTTGCTGACAGCCGATACCGCTGCATAGAAGGCCTTGCATTGCACGTTGAATCGCATATATCTTATTTTGTTATTTGTTTTTAGTCGTTACGGAATAAGGCGCGCCCGGCAGAGTGGGGCGACAGCCTGCATTATCGTACAAAGGTATGAAATATTTGCGACATTTCAAGGCGATACGGCAAAAGTTTTCAACCGCAATATCGTTTTTGCCTTTCGCGGGCCGTGGCGGCATGTTGTCATGATACAAAAAAGAGGCTGCTCCGTAATAATGAAGCAGCCTCGGGTATTCATTGTCTCTTACTCGAAAATATGTTTAAGTTTCGAGAATATGCGTTGTTTCTGTTCTTCGTTGGGCGTAAGGTTGGGCGAGCCGGCCATCGATTCAACGGCCTTGCGCTCGTCGTCGCTAAGCTTTTCGGGGATGTAGACCATCACGTTGACCAGCTCGTCACCGCGCTGCGAGGGATAGTCGGGCGTAGGCAGGCCCTTGCCGCGCATGCGCAGCACCTTGCCCGGCTGGGTGCCCGGGGCAATCTTCAGACGGGCGCGTCCGCCAATGGTGGGCACTTCCACCGTGCCGCCCAGAATGGCTGTGGGCAGGTCGAGCATGAGGTTGTAAATCACATCCTGGCCGTCGCGGATAAGCTCGGGGTGCTTGAGCTCCTCGATGACCACCAGCAGGTTGCCGCGTACGCCGCCGTGGCGGGGTGCGTTGCCTTTGCCTTTGACGGTGAGGGTCATGCCGTCGGCCACGCCGGCCGGAATGTTGAACGATACCTGCTCGTCCTTGCGTACGACGCCTTCGCCGCGGCAATATGTGCATTGTTCCGATATGATTTTACCGGTACCCTCGCACGTGGGGCAGGTGGCGTTGACTTGCTGCACGCCGAAGAAGCTTTGATGCTGTTCTATTACCGTGCCTGTGCCGTGGCAGGTGGAGCAGGTGGCGAATGCCGTGCCGTCCTTGGCGCCGGTGCCGTGACAGTGCTCGCAGGGCACATAGGTGGGTATCTTCAGGTTCTTGGTGGTGCCGTTGGCTATTTCGTCGAGCGTGAGTTTTACGCGGATACGCAGGTCGGTGCCGCGGCGCTGGCGCTGCTGACGGCTGCGCGACGAGCCTGCCGCACTGCCGAAGCCGCCCATGTTGGAATAACGTCCGCCGAAAATGTCGCCGAATTGCTCGAAGATATCCTCCATGGTGAAGCCTCCGCTGAATCCGCCGAATCCTCCGCCGCCGAATCCTCCGCCCGGGAAGCCCTGCGGGCCCATCGAGTGGCCGAACTGGTCGTATTTCTGACGCTTCTCCTCGTTTGACAGCACGTCATAAGCCTCGGCGGCTTCTTTGAATTTTTCTTCAGCCTCCTTGTCGCCCGGATTTTTGTCCGGGTGATATTTGATGGCCATCTTGCGGTAGGCCTTCTTTATTTCGTCGGCTGTGGCGGTTTTGCTCACACCGAGCACTTCGTAATAATCACGCTTGTTTTCCATATTGCGAATATTCCGTATATATAAGTTATTCGCCTACGGCAACTTTGGCGTGGCGGAGTACTTTGTCGTTAATCATATAGCCGCGGGTCGTGGTGTCCACCACCTTGCCCTTCAGATCTTCTGTCGGGGCGGGAATGGTGGCTATGGCCTCGTGGAAGTCGGGGTCGAACGGAGCGCCGGTCGACTCTATCGGTGTAACGCCGTTGTCGGCGAGATACTTCATAAGCTTGTTGTAGATGAGCTCCATGCCCTCGCGCACGGCTGCGGCGTCTTCCGCATCCTTGGTGGCCTGCAGGCCGCGTTCAAAGTCATCGACAATGGGGAGCAGGCCCTTCAGGACTTTCTCGCCGGCATTGCGCAGCAGCTCTTCGCGCTCTTTCAGCATGCGCTTGCGGTAGTTGTCGAAATCGGCGCGCAGGAAAAGATAGTCTTTCTTCTCCTTCTCGAGCGCTTCCGTGAGCTCCTGCACTTTCTGCATCATGCCCTCGGCCTCGTCTTCCGTTACGTCGGCATCTGTGGTGGAGGCGGCGGTATCGTCGAGTACGTCTTCTATTTCGGGAGCCTGTGCGGCCCGTTCGTTTGTCTTGGCTGTATCTTTATTGTTATTCTTGCTCATGGTCGTAAATATGTTATTGTCCTACATCATGCAAAAACCTTGCCAAAAGTGGCAATGCGGGACATCATTCAGTATACATAACGTTTTTAGGGCCTCAAACGTTCAAGGCGGGGTAGGGCGACAGGCATGTCAGGCAGCCTGTCAGCGACTTTTTGGCCGAATGTGCCAAATTGGCATTTTCAAATATGCCATAAACTGCCGAGCCCGAGCCGGTCATGGCCGCGTAGACCGCCCCGTTGTCATAAAAGTATCGCTTGAGACGTTCAGTTTCTGGCAGCTTGGGAAATATCGACTGCTCGAAGTCGTTGACCAGCCGTCCGCGCCATTGCGACAGCGGCAGCGCCGCCGTGGCGCGCAGGTCGTGGAGGGGAGCCGCGGGAGTCACGCCCGCGTATGCGTCGCGTGTCGATACCGAGCCTTCGGCGGGCCTGGCTATTACGATATAGGTGTTTCCCAGAGCCGGTATGTCGGTCGGCTCCATTTCCGTCCCGGTGCCGTGGCAATATGCCGGCCTGTTGTAGATGAAAAACGGGCAGTCGGCGCCTATCAGCGCGGCCGTCTCGGCGAGCTTGCTCTCGGGCAGGCCAATGTTGAACACTTCGTTAAGGCCTTTCAGGGTAAAGGCGGCGTCGGCCGAGCCTCCTCCCATTCCGGCGCCGTCGGGGATTACCTTCTCAAGGTAGATGTCGGCAGGCGGCAGACCGCCGGTGATGTCGGCAAGCGCTCTGTAGGCCTTCATGACAAGGTTTTTCTCCGGCGGACAGTCCACGGCGCGGCCGGTGACGGTGAGGGTGGTGCGGCCCGATGCCGACGGCACTATCTCAAGCACGTCGTGCCATGCCACGGGCACCATGATTGTCTCGATGTCGTGATATCCGTCGGGACGGCGCGATGTTATGTTGAGTCCTATGTTGATTTTGGCGTTCGGAAATAGAATCATGTGCGGATTGTCTCGGTGAAACGTGAGTGTTAACTGGCTGCAAAGTTACGACAAATTCCACATGCTAAAGATAAAAAACGTTAAAAAACTTTTTTGGTCTTTAGTTCGCTTTTTCGGAATATTTTGACTATCTTTGCAGGCAGAAATTGTAACCTTGCCCTGTCGTGGAGGCGGTGCTGTTGTACAAGTGTGTGATTATTAACCATATAATCGCCGCGGTATGAGTGCTGTGCCTTTCTGCAGGCTTTTGGCTTGAAAACTATATTACGAATAAATATGATATCATTAGCCATTTTTGGAATCGAGAACAGCGGGGTGCTCGCTATCACGGCACTCCTCACCGGCGTGGCGCTGGTGGCTCTCGCCATGTGGATAGCGGGGCTGATATCCCCTCGCTCATTCAACCCGCAGAAGGGTGAAGCTTATGAATGTGGTATTCCCACGCGCGGCGAGAGTATGTCGCAGTTCCATGTGGGTTATTACCTCTTTGCAATCCTGTTCCTGATGTTCGACGTCGAGACTGTGTTCCTCTTCCCCTGGGCCGTGCGTATGCAGGCCATGGGTTCGCAGGGAATCATCAGCATCGCCGTCTTTTTTGGTGTCTTAGTGCTGGGCCTCGTTTATGCCTGGCGGAAAGGAGCCCTTGAATGGAAGTAACAACAAAAAGCATGCCGTACTCGGCATTTAAGGATAACGAGTATATCGAACAACTCGTAAAAGAAATTCAGGAGAGCGGCACGAATGTTATCGTGGGCTCTTTTGACAAGCTTATCAACTGGGGGCGCTCCAACTCACTCTGGCCGCTCACTTTCGCCACCAGTTGCTGCGGCATCGAATTCGTGTCGCTTGGCGCCGCTCGTTTCGACATGGCGCGTTTTGGCTGGGAAGTTGCCCGCGCCTCTCCCCGTCAGGCCGACTTCATGATGGTGGCCGGCACTATCGTTA
>CAYNXG010000030.1:0-19746 GCA_964401095.1 uncultured Bacteroides sp. | reverse complement strand
AAGTTATCAATAAAATCCGAAAATACAAAATAACGCAACAGTGCGTCTGCCATAAAATGACAGGCGCACCGCAAGTTGTTCATGTTTTAGGCAGCGTCAACGACGCTGTTCAAGGGTAAAAAGAATTGTTGCAAAATCTTGCCGTAAAGACAAGTATGGTGTTATTTGCCGAGCTTGTCGGCAGCAGCGTGTGCTTTATCTGAAAGAGTGTCGAGCAAATCGCCGCCCTTGTCGAGGACAGATGCGGCTACGGACGATGCCTTCTCTTTGAAATCGCCGAGCTTGTCGGCTGCCTGGTCCTTGAGGTCGCCCAGCTTGTCGGCGGCCTGGTCTTTAAGCGCGCCCAGCTTATCGGCCGCTGTCGATGCCTGCTCTTTGGCTTGTTCTTTCACTGACTGTGCTTCTGTCTTCGCTGCCTGCGAGGCGGCGGATGCCGATACCTTGGCGGCTTCCGCGGCTATCTTGGCTTCAAGACGAGCTTCTTCCGAGGATTTCTGTGACTGTGTCATAACTTTTGTATTTTAATGTTTTTACGTTAGTGCTTCATTTGTAAAACAACACCTGCCTTGAATTGTTTCACAAAAAATTGTTAACTTTGCAGCGTGAAAAAGACAGTGCTTCGGATTATAAGCTGTATGCTTGTAGGGCTGTTTGTCAACTTTGTCATGGCAAACACGGTGTTCCTGCACACCCATACCAGCTTTGACGGGCATGTGGTGGCACACTCGCACCCATACATTCCCGGAGCCGGACACAGCCATTCGGGCGCCGCTATGGAATCCATCTCCGGATTCAACACCGCGGCCGCCACAATGGAGCCGACAGCCGCGCTGTCAATGCCTTCGGCGCCCTTGTCATGGACAACCCTTTACATAGGCTGCTCCACCGGTCTGTCGTCGATAACACGGGCTACATCGCCGCTGCGCGGCCCTCCCTCCCGGATTATAATACTGTGACATTATTATAATCACGCCGGCCTCAGCCCCACCCCACCGGGCGGACTGTCGCCATGCCGCCGTATCATGCCGTGACCGCTCCTCGGTCGGCGGCTGTATGGTCACGCGACAGGCGCGTTTATGGCCGTGCGGAATCTCCAACCCTATCAACCACATTTTCACAATGCTGAAGCATATACTTTCGGCAGTAATGGTCGTACTGGCCTACTGCACGGTATGTGCCGCCTCCACCCCGGGCACCGATGCAAACATCGGCGGCCATGTCATCGACGTGGAGACCGGCGAGCACATGCCCTATTACCTCGTAAAAATCAACGGTACAAAACTCGCAACTCTCACCGACGGCTCGGGTCACTATGTGTTCCGCGACCTCACCCCCGGACAATATACACTCGAAGCTTCGTTCACAGGATATAAGACACTGTCACACACCGTCACGGTGGATGCCGGGCAGACGGTAGAATTAAACTTTGACGTTGAGCCCGACGCCTTCATGCTCGACCAGGTGGTGGTGACATCGTCAAAAAGCGAAATACGCCGACGCGAAAGCCCGGCCCTCGTAAGCGTGCTCCCCGGCAAGATTTTCGACCGCGTGGGAGCCTGCTCCCTGGCCGACGGACTCGACTTCCAGCCCGGTGTGCGTGTGGAAAACGACTGTCAGAACTGCGGTTTCACGCAGGTGCGCATAAACGGTCTTGACGGCCATTATTCACAGATTCTGATGAACTCGCGCCCCGTTTTCTCGGCCCTTACCGGTGTGTACGGACTCGAGCAGATTCCCGCCAATATGATAGAGCGCGTAGAGGTGATGCGCGGCGGCGGCTCGGCCCTGTTCGGCTCGTCGGCCATTGGCGGCACAATCAACATCATCACAAAAGACCCGATGGTCAACTCGGCCCGTCTGTCGCACACCGTCACGTCCATAGGCCCCTCGGGCTCGTTTGACAACAACACCACCCTCAACGCCTCGGTAGTGACCGAAAACGGCAAGGCCGGCATGTTTGTCTACGGCCAGAGCCGATACCGCGACGGATACGACCACAACGACGACGGATTCACCGAAGTGGCGCAGCTGAAAACCCAGACCATCGGTGCCCGTGCCTTCGTAAGGCCTTCCGACATAAGCCGTCTCACCATCGAATACCACAATACCCACGAATATCGCCGCGGCGGCGACAATCTCGACAATCCGCCCCACATGGCCATGATAGCCGAGCAGGCCGACCATAACATACACGCCGCCGAGGCCACCTTCGACCTGTGGCCCCGCAACCATCGCGACCACGTGGCGGTCTTCACCGCCATGCAGAACACGCGCCGCACGTCGTATTACGGCTCCGATATGGACCCTGACGCCTACGGTCGCACGGCAGACATTGTCGTAACCGCCGGCTCGCAGTGGACCCATCCCTTCGACCGCCTGTGGTTCATGCCCGCAGAGCTGGTTGCCGGCATCGAGTATTCATACAACCGTCTCCACGATATCACGGTGGGCTATGACCACGACCTGCTGCAGCGTATAAATATTTTCAGCGGCTATCTGCAGAACGAATGGCGCACGGAAAAATGGGGATTCCTCGTCGGCGCACGTGTCGACAAGCATTCTCTGATACACAATGCCATAGTGTCGCCACGCGCTAACATCCGCTTCAACCCCAAGGACAATCTCAACTTCCGATTGTCCTATTCCACAGGCTTCCGCTCGCCGCAGGCCTACGACGAAGACCTCCACATAGCCATCGTGGGCGGTGAACGCGTAGTGACCGTCCTCGCCCCCGACCTGAAACAGGAGAATTCCCAAAGCGTAAGTGCCTCGGCCGACCTCTACCACCGCTTCGGCAACGTGCAGACCAACCTTCTCGTAGAAGGCTTCTACACAGACCTGCGCGACGTTTTCGCCCTGCGCCAGCTCGATGTCACGGACGCCGCCGGCAACACCATCCTCGAACGCTACAACGGTTCGGGCGCCACGGTGATGGGCCTCAATGTCGAGGCCAAGGCTTTCTTCTCGAGCCACTTCGACGTTCAGGCGGGCGTTACGCTGCAACGCAGCCGTTACAAGGAGCCTGAGGTGTGGAGCGACAACCCCGACGTGCCCGCCGAAAAGCGCATGTTCCGCACCCCCGACGTCTACGGCTATCTCACCGCCAACTGGGAGATCTGCAAGCCGCTGCGCGCCACCGTCACCGGCACTTACACCGGCCCCATGACCGTTCAGCACATGGCCGGCTCGGGCACGCCCGTCGACATGGTCGTGCGCACGCCCTCGTTCTTCGACGCGTCGGTCAAACTCACCTATTGTCTTAAACTGTTCAACCGCGTAGACATAGACATAAACGCCGGAGTAAGCAATATCTTCAATTCGTATCAGAACGATTTCGACCTGGGCCCCACGCGCGACTCGGGCTACATCTACGGCCCCGCCCTGCCCCGCTGCATCACGGCCGGAGTCTCGATAAGCATCTGATATCCCCTACCCCCACAAAGGCCGGCGGCCCGCAGAATCAAACTGCGGGCCGCCGACAAAAATTCACAAATCGGTCAAATTACACAAAACACGCAGAGCGGTATAGTCTTGCGGGGTGCATCCAGCTCACACTCAATACCGTAAGGTATTACACCAATCGGGGCGCAATGACCGAAATTGACATTATAAAGCACAGGGAGATCCGGGCGGTTGAATTCTCCCAGGACTTTTCGATAGACATCCTTGTACTCTTCGTAATATGTTCCGTGACAGGGTTTGCCTACTATTATTCCATGTGCCGAGCCCAATATTCCTTGCGCTCCGAGTCCGCGAAGATAATAAGTCAGAAATTCAGGCGTCGGACAATCGGGACTCGTCTCCAAAAACAGTATAGCGCCATTCCAGTCTTCCGCATCGGGCCATGCCCGGCTGCCGCAATACATAGGGAAAGCATCAATACACCCTCCGAGAAGATGCCCTCTGACAACGCCTTCGCCTTGCAGGATTTCATAGCCATGCGTATCGGGGAGCATCTCGGCCTGTTTATTCATATTTTCCTCGCACCAGGCGATACCGGTTTTCTGCCAATACGGACATTTTTCAATGCTTATGGGGGCCTTGCCGTCGAACAGAGTTCTCTCTATGGCCCTGACCGTATATTCCGACATGGATACATATTCGGCGAAGTCAGACATCAGGGCCGGGCCATAATATGACACCACTCCTGCCTTAAACATCATGAGATGGTGGACTGTCGTATCTGAAAAACCTAAAAAGATTTTCGGATTTTCATGCAGGACATTGAAATCCACATAATGCAACAGCCTTACGCCCTCGTCTCCGCCGATAGCCGTTATTATTCCTTTTATTGAAGAATCGGCGCAGGCCTCCATCCAGTCCTCGGCGCGTTTCTCGGGGTGGCGGTAAAGATAATCCGAGCCCTTGAGCGCATTAGGCATGGCAACCACTTCAAGGCCGAATATCCGCTCCAGCCGTTCCTTGCCGAGCCAATATTTATGAATATAACGCTTATCGCCGAGCATACCGCTTGACAGGCTGACTATGGCAACTTTGTCGCCTCTATGCAAGCGTTGAGGTTTTATCATCTTTTTCATTTCAGTATCATCAAATCCTTCATTTTATGAAAATGCAGATGGCGATACATCACGCGTCCGGCATCCGAGGTTTCGAGATATATTTTCCCGGCCCCGCTGCGCCGAGCCTCGCCTATAAGCCATTCTACTATGGCGGTGCCGATATGATGGCGACGGAACGGCGGCCGCACATATATGTTCATGAGATAGGCACAGCTACCCGACGGATTGTCGGGCGATGGCATTTCGTCCTGCAGGCAGATTGCTCCGCAGCCTACTTTCTCCCCGTCATACAGCGCAAAGCAGGCGATATGGCTACCCTCGCGCAAGGCGCGGCGATAGTATTCAAGGTTTGCATTTTCAAGTGCCGATACATCCTCGTCGCGGGGAATGTCGAACACGTCATGCAACACCTCCATGCGCCATGTAATCAGCTCATCCAGGTCTGATAATTCGGCCTTCTGAATCCTCGTCTCGCTCATAGGGCGCCTGATTTCATCACGATGGGGAGAGCGTCGCTGTTCACCTTGCCGTTAGGAGTGACAGGCATTGCCTCCAGCCTTACGAAAAATTCCGGAATCATGTAGGGCGGCAGGAACTTGGCCATCGCTTTCCTGACCGCTGACATGCTGAATCTCTTTTTGTTCTTGGGCACCACATACGCGGTGAGATACGACAGGCCCTGTTCGTCGGTATTGGCGCAGACAGCCCCCTTCTCTACGTCGCGACATTCACAGAGGATATTCTGAACCTCGGCCGGTTCGACACGTCGCCCGAGAATCATCACCTGCGTGTCTTTGCGATGCAGAAACAGCAGGTTGCCGTCAGGCTGCATGATGCCGAGGTCGCCGCTGCGATACATCCTACGGCCGTCAGGCAGTGTTACAAAAGCCTCGTTCTCACGCTTGCCGACATATCCGCGCGACACACCGTTGCCGAGAATGCAGATTTCTCCGATTTTGCCTACAGGCACGGGATTCATCTGCTCGTCAAGCAGCTCGATTGAAACGCCCTTGACCGCCTTGCCGATGGGATATGTACCGTCGGGCAGCGCCTGAGTGTCGTTGCATCTGAAATATGACGCACAGACCGTCGTTTCCGAAGGGCCGTAAGTGTTGTAGACCTCGACCTGCGGCAACAGCCTGTCGATATAATTCTCGCGAACCACATCACCGCCGCTTATAAGCAGACGAAGGGATGAGGGAATCGTTTCAGTTTGTTCAGCTCCAACAGCAGATACGGAAAGCCGCTGATCATAGTCACACGGTTCTTCTCCACAAACTTCATGAGGCGTTTTATGTCGTTTCTGATTTCTTCGGGCGGAATGACTAACGCCGCGCCCGACAACAGCGATGCAAAGACCTCCTCAACAAAGATGTCGAACGAGCATACGGAATATTGCAGCATCACATCGCCCGGCCCGGGATGAAACTCGTTGCGGAAAGCCTTTACGTAGTTGCAGACATTGCGGTTCTCTACCATCACACCCTTGGGCGCACCGGTGGAGCCGGAGGTGTAGAGAATATAGGCGAGGTCATCGGATTTTGCGGTCGAGGGAATATCCTCCGCATCCTGCGCGGAATCTTCGGGAATGTTGACAAACCGACACGGCAATCCTTTCAACTTGCGGGCATATTCGGGCTCGGTCAGCACGAAGTCTACCTCACATTCATTCATCATGAACCTTATGCGGTCAGCAGGGAATGACGGCTCCACGGGAACGTAAGCCGCACCGATTTTCAATATTGCGAAAAGCGAGGCAATCATCTCGACGCCGTGATTCATCACCACACCGATTCGCTTTGGCTGTCCCGGAAATCCGCAGGCTATTTGCGAAGCCAGCCGGTCAAGCTCGCGGAAAGTCAGCGAGCGCTTTTCATCGGACAATGCACGCGCATCCGGCTGAAGCTCGACCTGTTGTTTCAGATAGTCATAAATTGTTTCCATAATCATAGTCTTTATAGATAAACAATTTTGACCCCGAAATTGCTTCAATCCTTGTCCATCAGGCGAACGAAGGGCGGCCCGACATCCGTAGCCAGCATCAGGCTTTACCGGAGGGGCGGAGGGCCGCACGGCTCCGACGCGGGGCCGACAGCGTTTCCACGGCCCATGCCACCAGGAAATAAGCCACGGCAAGTATCCACAGCATCACATAGGGATGTGCATTTTCCGCGAGGGTAGCCGCATTGGAGTTTATGCGTATGAAGCCTTCGACGCCCCACGTGGCCGGCACAAGATTGCCGAGGGTGGTCCAGAACCAGTTCATGGCATATCTCGGCCATGTAAGACCCGAAAGGAACAGGAATATGAGGGAGGTAAACACCACCACGATGAATCCGCTCTCGCGCTCGGTGCACAGGCCGCTCAGCGCCTGGCCAAACATGGCGCTACCCAGCAGGTAGGGCACCATGAACAGCAGATAATCGATCGGCGCACCCGAATGTGGCAGAGAAAACATCTCGGGGAGGAATCTCACCACATATATTGTCATGGGAATATATATCACAAAGTAGCACAGTGTCTTGCCCCATATAGTGGCCGAGACGGGAACGTTTCTCACCGCCAGCGGGTCAATGCCGCCGTTGCGGCGACGGCGTTCTTTAGACGTGCCGACAATAAGACAGATGCCGAGCACCATACTCTGTTGCAGGATAAGCATGAGCACGCCGGGCATGACAAACGACGCGAAGCCCTGGCCGGGGTCGCCGACAAAGACGCTGTGCGAATCCACCGGCATGCCGCCGCTCACGCCGATAGCCGAGGCGCCGAACGCCTGCAGGCGGGTGGTGGTGATATCCGACACCATCTTAAGCTGTATGTCGCTTATGGCCGACAGGAACGCGCGGAAGCGCAGCAGCAGGCTCATCTCGAAATACATGGGCACTGTGGCCGTCTCGCCGCGGCCGAGCTTTTTGGCATAGTCGGCCGGAATCTCCACGATGGCAAACACCTCGTTGTTGCCGAATAAGTGCTTGGCCTCGGCCATGTCGGCACACTGGGCATATATGTCGATGGCCGGCGATGCCGACATGGTGCGCACCAGCTCGCGCGACTGTGCCGTGCGCGACTTGTCCACCACGGCCACGGGCATCTCCCTCACCACCTCGGGGTTATATATCAGAGTGTACACCACCGGATAGGCAAGAGGCAAAGCCACGAAAAACAGCAGCACGCCGATATCCGAGATAACGAGCTTCCATTCGCGCCTGAATACAAGCGCCATGGCATCGATCCATCCGAGCACGCCCTTGCGGCGCCGTGTGTCATTATAATCAGTGCTCATAACAATTCTTTATTAAGGAACATACACCGGGTTGAGGCATGCTTTCTTGAACCGCGGCAACAGCAGCATGCTCACCAACGGGAACGCTATCAGCGCGGCGATATAGAGCCGTGAATAGTAAAGCGGGAAGCCGTTGAGGCCCGAGAATATATATGTGAGGAACATATAGCGGGTGGGCACGAGATAGCTGAATATCGCTATCGCGCCATACATGCTCTGAACCGGGAACGAGAAGCCCAGGAATGAGAACGACAGGATGCACAACAGAGCCGACAGCGAGAACGCCAGGCGCGGGTTAGGCACCACCGAGCATATGAACAGAGCCACCGCCATGTTGGCTATCACGAACAGCTCCATGGCCATGGAGAGCACCAGTGGATGCCCGCACGGGAAGTGGAGATAGCCGAAAAACAGCGCGAGCATGAACTGGCCTACGACGCTCCATACGACAAAGTGGGGTATCAGCTTGCCCGTAACGGCCACGAGTATGCTGTCGCGTGCGCCGGCAAGCCAGCCGCGCGACGTGCCTTCCTTTATTTCCATGGTGAGGGAAAATACGGTAGACAGCATTATCATCAGGGCCAGGGCTCCGAGACAGAACGACGGCGAAAGATAGATGGAATAGTTGAGCCACGGATTGCCGATGGGATGCTCCTGGAACGAGATAGGCTGCAACAGCGGCCCCACCATGTCCTGCGGCAGGCCGGCGGCTGTAAGCTTGGCCGACACAAGGCCGGCGGCCGTTGTCACAGAGATGGTCTTGAAACCCTTGAAGGACAGCGAACCGGGCACGAAATAGGTGAGATTCGTATAATATTCCAAGGTGGGTGTCTTGCCGGAAAGGGCATTTTTCTCAAAATTCTCGGGAATTACGAAAAAGCCGAAAATCTCGCCGCGGCGTATCGCGGCCGAAGCCGACGTATAGCTCTCGGCAAACTGTGTAAGGTCAATGAGCTCGTTGGCGTCGAGATTGCGTATCATGCGGCGCGACAGGGGCGAATGGTCGAGATCCACCACCGCCGTGGGCACCTTGAGAGGCAGTCCCGGTGCCAGCAGCCCCGCAAAGAACAGAAATATCCCCACCGGCACGACAACCATCATGAAGAGATACATCTTGCGCGAGCCCATCCGCCGTATTTCGCGGACAACCGTATTCCAAAGCCCTGTAGCAGCCATCACTTGATTGTATTATCAGCGTTCGTAAACGATAGACATACCGGGGCGAAGATTGGCCACTTTCTCCACAGGACGGGCCTTCACCTCGAATGTACGGGAATCCCACGAGCCGTTTGATTTTGTGGACGACCATGTGGCATACGAACCCATGTCGCGGATATAATATACCTCGGCCTTGACGCGCTTTTTGTCGAGCGCGGGAATCATCACTTCCACCTGCTTGCCTATTGTAAGGTCATTGAGAAGCTCCTCGCGCACGTTGAAGGTGATATAGCGGTCGTCGCTCTTCAAAAGGCTTATGATAGGTGTGCCGAGAGCCACGAGCTCGCCGACTTCGGGATATACAACATCAACCGTGCCGTCGCAAGGTGCTGTGAGATAGCTGTCCTCGAGCACGGCCTGCACCTGTGCCACGCCACCGCCGGCGGCCTCGACGAGCGCTGCGGTAGACTGCTTGTCCTCCTCCTGGGCGCCGGCCTTGGCCAGCGACAGGTTGCTCTCGGCAGTGTTAAGACCGGCCACTGCGGCGTCATAGGCGGCCTTGGCCTCGTCGCGTTTCTGCTCCGACACCACGCCCTCCTTGAAGAGGTTTTCCATGCGCTCGTAGGTCTTCTTGGTTATATTCACGGCGGCACGTGCCTGGTCGGCCATATCGGCGGCGGCCTGTATGATCTGACGGCGTGTGCCGGCATCTACCTTGCGGTTCTGAGCGCGGGCCACTTCCTGCATGGCACGTGCCTCGGTGAGCTGGGCCTCGGCCACCGACGAATGTATGTGCACCAGTGTGTCGCCCGCATGAACGGTATCGCCCTCGTGTACATAGAATTCAATGACACGTCCGGGCAGCTTGCCCGACACGCGCACCGTGGTGCCCTCTACCTGGCCTTCCACCAGATCGTCGGGCCGGTTGAGGAAACAGAAACCGATTATTGCCACCACCGCCACTGCGACTACTACGACGGCCATGGTGATAAGCAGAGCGCGGTTGGCCCGCTGTTCTGAATTCTGATTAGTATTGTTTTCGGTTGACATATTGTGATTTTTTTGATTTCAGCGATTAAAGATATTCCGTAGTTCAATAGAGCGTGCCGAGACACTTTGACAGATACACGTCGCACAGGTGGACGTCTATCATGGCGTCGATCTCCTCGGAATGGGCCTTGAGCCAGGCGGTCTGCGCCTCGAGCACATTGTCGGTTGTGGCCATGCCCTCGCGGAAGGCGAGATTGGCGCAGCGCAGGTTCTCGTTGGCCGATTCGAGGTTGGCCGTGGCGGTGCGGTAGGTCTTGTAGGCCTCCGAGGTTCTGAACGATGCCTGCTGTACCTGCAGGTCCACCATCGAGCGGGCGTCGGACAGCTTCAGCTCCATCATCTCCTCGTCCACCTTGGCGGCGCGGTATTTGTTATAGTTGCCGCCCCAGTGCCAGATGGGAATCGTCACCATGGCTCCCACCGAGAACGCGCCTTTAAACCGTTTCTTGAAACCGTCGAACATGTTGGGGTTGGAGAAGCTGTACGCACCCACGAGCGCCACATTGGGCAGCATTGACGACATGGCCAGCTTTTTCTGATGTCCGGCTATCTTCACGCCCATGCGGAGGGCCTCCAGGTCGGGACGGCGCGCATATACGTCTTCCATATTGTATTCACGAGCCACCTCAGAGTTGATGCGGACCTCGTCGACACCCTCGTCCTCGAGCGTGAAAACGGTGTTGACCGGCAGGCCGCACACCTGGGCGAGGGCCATGCGGCTGAGCGACAGACCGTTCTCGACCTTTGAGAGGTCAACGCGCGCCGAATTCAGCTTCACGTCCACGCTGAGCACATCGGCGCGGGTGGCCACGCCCTGCTCGTACATGAGCCGCACATTGCGGTCGAGCGAGTCAAGGAGGCTCACGAAGCTCGTGGCCAGCTCATGCTTGGCTTTGAGCGACACTACCTGCCAGTAAGCGGCATCGACGGCATATATGACGTTTTCAACCTCGTTCTCATGCATGCTGCGTGCCAGCAGCTCGGCGTCGCGGGTTATACGGTTCATCGCCACAATCTTTCCGCCCATGTATATGGGCTGTGTCAGGGTTATGGCGCCGAAGAACACGTTGTGTATGTCGTATGTCATGGCTTCCTTGGGAATCAGGGCCACCGAGGAGGGCACGTACTGTCCGTCGGGGCCCTTGATGGGCTCGCCGGTGGCGGGATTCGTCACCAGATTGAACTCATACGAGCCGGTCTTGGGGTCGAAACTCTTGGTGGGCAGCAGCTGGTCGGAGTCGAAAATCGACAGCTTGCGCTGATTATATGTATAGCCGCCTGCAAAATCAATCGCAGGCAGATAAGCGGCAAAAGCCTCTTCTTTCTGATAATGGGCTTTGTCGATATTTCGGCGGGAAATCATCAGTTGCTTGTTGGATTCGAGCGCCATACGGCGGCAGGAATCAAGCGATACGGTGCTCTGGCCCCAGGCGGCCGCTGCACCTGCTAAGACTAATGTGAGAAAGGAGGACAACCTCATGTCGTGTGTCGTATATTGAGAGTTTGAAACGTTTTTTCATCAAGGATGGCAGCGCGCGCGGAGCCCGGGGCTCCATAGTGCGCTACATTAATATAACCTGTGGCTTCCGATAAAAGTTTTTTAAGCGGTGCAAAATTAATAAATCATATCTATCACAAAAAGACTTTCGACTTTTATTCCAACTTTTATCCGTAAAGTCAATTCAAGCCTGTTCAAGGCGCCATGACAAGTCTCCGAAGCGTGACGGCGGCATCGCCGCAAAAAGAGGTTTGAGGCATTATTTTTGAAAATAATTGCTGAAAAATTTCATTTAATAAAATTTATGGTATAAATTTGCAATTCAGGAATTAGACAAAAAACTACCCCTAAACCTATCTATATGGAAACCCGAAAATTAAAAATTCGCGACCTTACACTCCGCGACGGCCAGCAGTCGCTGTTCGCCACCCGTCTTCCGCAGGCAGAAATCGACAAGCTCCTGCCCTATTATGAGAACGCAGGCTTCTACATCATGGAAGTATGGGGCGGCGCAGTGCCCGACTCTGTCATGCGCTATCTCGACGAGTCGCCCTGGAATCGTCTCCGTTCCGTATCGAAAGTGATGAAAGGCAAATCATTGTTGTCGGCACTTTCGCGCGGACGCAATCTCTTCGGCTATGTGCCCTACCCCGACTATGTGCTGAAGGGCTTCTACGAGGAGGCTATCCGGAACGGTCTCAACGTCATGAGAATTTTCGATGCCCTCAATGATATCGACAATGTGAAGGAATCCATCAAGATGATCAACGAGCTGGGCGGCATTGCCGACGGCGCCGTTTGCTACACTGTCGACCCCAAATCTCCCGAACCCGTAAAACAAGGTTTCTTCGCACGCCTCTTCGGCAAGAAGGTCGAAGAACCCGAAAAAATCTTCACCGACGAATACTTCGTGGCAAAAGCCAAGGAAATGGAACGTCTCGGCGCCAAGATTATCACCCTCAAGGATATGGCCGGCCTCGTGTCGCCTCTGCGTGCCGCTTCAATCATCTCCAAGCTCAAGGCCAATGTCAAGGTTCCCGTTGACTTCCACACCCACTGTACACCCGGCTACGGCCTGGCATCGTCAATCATGGCCATCATAAACGGCGTGGACATCCTCGACACCAATATATGGTGGTTTGGCGGCGGCTCGGCCGCTCCCGCCATCGAGCTCATCTATGTATTTGCCAAAAAGCTCGGCGTTGAGATCGAGGCAATCATGGAAGCCGTGGGCGAGATTCGCAACCGCCTGCTCGACGCCCGCAAGGTGCTGGCCGCCTTCGACTTGAACAAGGACAAGATGCCGCGTCCGTTCGACCCCCTCAAGGACAAGCTTCCCGCAGAAGTCGAGGCTCAGGTCGACCGCGCCATCAGCGCAGCACGCGCCGGCGACGAGGCCACACTGCTCGACGCCTGCCACAAGGTGGAGGAATACTTCGGCTTCCCCAAGCCCAACGAACTGGTCAAGAACGCCGAGGTTCCCGGCGGCATGTACTCCAACATGGTGGCCCAGCTCAAGGCCCTTCACGCCGAAGACCTCCTCGAGGACGCCATGGCCCTCATCCCCATGGTGCGCCGCGACGCAGGCCTCGTGCCCCTGGTTACTCCCACATCGCAGATTGTAGGCGCCCAGGCTGTTAACGTGGCCCTCGACCGCAAGAAAGGACAGCCCGACTACTCCAACTGCTCCAACCAGTTCATCGCTCTTGTAAAGGGCGAATACGGCCACACTCCCGTAGCCATCGACCCCGAATTCCGCGCCAAGATTACCGGCAGCCCCGTTGAAAAGCCCTATGACGTAAGCACCTACAAGGCTCCCGAGAATCCCGTGCTCGAAGACCTCGGCACCAAGCTCGCCACCAATTCTGAGGAAGAGCTCCTCCTGGCCCTGCTACCCACCGTGGCCAACGGCTTCCTGAAGCGTCGCCGCCAGGAAGAACACGCCGCCAAGGCTCCCGCCAAGGAAGAGCCCAAGGCCGAAGAAAAGAAGGCAGCCGCTACAGAACCCGTGACCGGCCCCGTGCTCAAGGCTCCCATGGGCGGCCGCGTTGTCGAAATCCGCGTGAAGCCCGGACAGGACATCAAGAAGGGCGACGTGCTGCTCGTTTACGAGGCAATGAAGATGGAAAACGACATCAACGCCGATTTCGCAGGCAAAGTGAAGCGCATCTTCGTGGCTCCAGACGATGTGGTGGCTACCGACCAGCTCCTCATCGAATTTGAATAATTCAGACACACCTGCATAAAAAATCAGAGTCGCCGAATCGGCGGCTCTGATTTTTTATGCCACCGGGCTTGCCGATATTACGCTGAAAATTATTACTTTTGCAGAAATAAACCACATCACATGCTCACATTCATTATCTGCCTGGCCGCGCTCATCACGGCCTACTTCACATACGGTAAATACCTCGAACGCGTTGCCGGCACGGATCCCGACGCCCCCACACCGTGCAAACGCATGGCCGACGGCATAGACTACATAGAGATGCCCCGCTGGAAGGTATTCCTGATTCAGTTGCTCAACATCGCCGGCACAGGGCCTATCTTCGGCGCCATCCTCGGCGCGTGCTTCGGCCCCGTGGCCTTCCTGTGGATTACCGTCGGCGGCATATTCTTCGGCGCCATGCACGACTATCTGTCGGGCATGATGATTCTGCGTTCCGACGGCCGCTCGCTTCCCGAGGTGCTGGGCGAATATCTCGGCAACAACGTCAGAAACGGCGTGCGCGTATTCTCCATAATACTGATGATACTCGTAGGCGCCGTATTCGTCACCTCGCCCGCACAGCTGCTCAGCGGCCTCACGAGCGGAATATCCATGTCGGTATGGGTATGGATAATCCTCGGCTACTATGTCCTGGCCACCGTCCTGCCGGTCGACAAGATCATAGGCAAATGCTATCCGGTATTCGGCGCCGCGTTGATGCTCATGGCCCTCGGCCTGCTCGGCGTCCTGTTCTTCGGCAATTATGAGATACCCGAGCTGACGCTGCGCAACTGCCAGCCCGACCCGTCGAAGATGCCTATCATACCCACATTGTTCATCACCATAGCCTGCGGAGCCATATCGGGCTTCCACGCCACCCAGTCGCCCATGATGGCCCGCTGTGTGGGCAACGAACGCGAGTGCCGCTCGGTGTTCTACGGCTCCATGATTTCCGAAAGCATCATCGCCCTGATATGGGCGGCGATATCGATGGCCTTTTTCGGCGGCGTCGACGCCCTCAACGGCGCCCTCGCCGACCATGCCGGCAATCCCGCCTGGGCCGTCGACATAATCTCGCGCAGCACCCTCGGCCACATAGGTGCCGTGCTGGCAATCCTCGGCGTGGTGGCGGCCCCCATCACATCGGGCGACACGGCTTTCCGCTCGGCACGCCTGATTATCGCCGACATGTTCAAGGTAGACCAGAAGCCGCTGATCAAACGCTTTGCCATCTGCCTGCCCGTCTTTGCCGTGGGCTACGTGCTCACCCAGATCAACTTTGACATTATATGGCGCTATTTTGCCTGGAGCAATCAGACCCTCGCCGCCGTGACCCTTTGGGCCATTGTGGTGTGGCTGCGCCGCCGCGGCAAATGCATGCTCATCGCCGCAATACCGGCGGTGGCAATGACCTACATAGTGTCGAGCTACGTGTTCATCGCCCCGCAGTTCATGGGCCTCGGCCCCGTGGCCCTGTCATACATCGGCGGTGCGGTCATCACGGCCGCAGTGTCCTTCATGGCATTCCGCACCCGCTGACCCGGCACGGGGAATAAACGCCGCTTAAAGGCGTAAAAAATGACACAAACGGCATTTTGAGCCGATTTTCATGATACTTTGACGCAATTTTACGAGCCTGCCGACACGACAGGCTCTAACTTTGCGCCGTGGCTGCAACCACCCTAAAGCCATTTAGAGCTCGTTTAATAAACACTACTGTATCATGAAAAAATTTCTTGCATCGCTCATCGTAGGCACAGGCCTTCTCGGCACCGCGACAGCCGCGGCCGAGGTGACTCAGTCTGACCTCACGCTGTGGTACGACAGACCTGCCGAAAACTGGGTAGAGGCGCTGCCAATGGGCAACGGCCGCCTCGGCGCCATGTTCTACGGCGTCCTCGACAACGACACCATCCAGGTCAACGAGGACACTTACTGGTCAGGCTCGCCCTACAACAACTACAATCCCGAGGCCCGCGAACATCTCGCCGAGATACGCGAGCACATCAACGCCGGCCGCAACGCCGAGGCGCAGAAACTCGCCCTCAAGCACATCATAGCCGACCGTTCCAAAACCGGCCACGGCATGATTTACGAGTCAATCGGAAACCTGCTGCTGAGATTCCCCGAAAGTCACAGGAACGCGCAGAACTACCGCAGGGAACTTGACATCTCCGAGGCCGTGGCACGCGTGACATACACCGCCGACGGCGTCGACTTCACCCGCGAGATGTTCACATCGCTTACCGACAATCTGATTATAATCCGCATCTCCGCCTCACAGCCCGGCGCGCTCAACTTCACCACGGCGTTCACCGGCCCGCTGAAGACCAACCGCACCAAGGTAACCGTATCCACAGTACCCGGCAGTGACAATATGCTGAAGGTGTACACCGAGGGCGGCAAACGTGCCGAGGAGAATATTCCCAACCTTCTCCATGCCACATCGTTCATAAAAGTGGTGCCCGAAGGCGGCAGCGTCACATCGAACGCCGCATCGAAGTCTGTCACGGTCAGCAATGCCGACGCGGCCGTTATATACATGTCATCGGCCACCAACTTTGTAAACTACAAGGACATAACGGGCGACAGCGATGCCCGCGCCAAGGAATATCTCGACACATTCGACAAGGATTACGCCACAGCCCTCGCCGACCATGTGGCGCGCTATAAGGAGCAGTTCAACCGCGTAAGCCTCGACCTTGGACGCAACAGCGCCCAGGCGGCCAAGACGACCGACAAACGTATCGAGGAATTCTCGTCGGTGTCGGATCCGTCGCTTGCCTCGCTATATTTCCAGTTTGGCCGTTATCTGCTCATAAGCTCGTCGCAACCCGGCACACAGCCCGCCAACCTTCAGGGTATATGGAATCCAAACGCCGGCCAGTATCCCGCATGGGACAGCAAATACACCACCAACATCAATGTGGAGATGAACTACTGGCCTGCCGAGGTGACAAACCTCAGCGAGTGTCACGAGCCTTTCCTGCAGATGGTGAAGGACGTCAGTGTCACGGGCCGCGAATCGGCATCTGAAATGTACAACAGCCGCGGATGGACCCTCCACCACAACACCGATATCTGGCGCTCGACAGGCGCGGTGGACAACAACTCGTGCGGCGTATGGCCCACTTGCAACGCATGGTTCTGCAGCCATCTGTGGGAGCATTATCTTTTCACCGGCGACAAGGATTTCCTTCAGGAAATATATCCCGTGCTGAAATCGGCATCCGAGTTCTATCTTGACTTCATGACCGACGACGCCACAGGCAAGTATAAGGTGGTATCACCCTCCAACTCGCCCGAAAATCATCCCGGACTCGACTCCTACACCGACGAGAACGGCAAGAAGCAGAATGTAGCCATATACAGCGGCGTCACCATGGACAATCAGATGGTCTATGACCTTCTCAACAGCACCATGCTTGCCGCCGCCGAGCTGGGCATCGACAGCGACTTTGCCGGCGAGCTCGCCGACCTCAAGGCCCGCATATCGCCCATGCGCGTGGGTAAATACGGACAGCTCCAGGAATGGATGGAGGACTGGGACCGTGAGAACAGCGGCCACCGCCACGTGTCGCACCTGTGGGGCATGTATCCCGGCAATCAGATATCGCCGTACACCAATCCCGACCTTTTCCAGGCCGCTCACAAGTCGCTCGTAGGCCGCGGCGACGCTTCACGTGGATGGTCGATGGGATGGAAGGTATGTCTTTGGGCCAGAATGCAGGACGGCAACCATGCCTACCGCCTGATACAGAACCAGCTCAAGCTCAAATCGCCTGACGCAACCATAGCCGACTCGGACGGCGGAACTTACGCCAATATGTTCGACGCTCACCCGCCGTTCCAGATCGACGGCAACTTCGGCTGTACGGCCGGCATAGCCGAGATGCTGGTGCAGAGCCACGACGGAGCCGTACATCTGCTCCCCGCGCTTCCCGACGTATGGTCGGAAGGCCGTGCAGGCGGCCTGCGTACGCGCGGCGGCTTTGAAATCACCGACATGCAATGGCGCCGCGGTCAGATTGTATCCGTCACCATAAAATCCAATATAGGCGGCAACCTGCGCCTCCGCACTGCCACACCGCTCAAGGCCGACGGCGACTTCAGACTCACGCCCGCCAACGGAGAGAATCCCAACACTCTCACTTATGTGTACGACACTCCCGCGCCCATAATCAAGGACAAGAGTAAAATCCCGGCTACCGTACTCGCCGAAACCATGCTCTACGACCTGGCCACCGAGCCCGGACAGTCATACACACTCGTGCCGGTCAGTAATCTCTACGAATGGATATCAACAGACTCAGGCAGTTGGCTCGAACCCTCAAACTGGGATCCCGCAGGCCTGCCCGGCGAAGGTGACAACGGCTATGTAGGCCAAGGCACAATCAATATCGACGGCAACACCTTCGACGGCTCCATAACTCTCGACACACGCGGCACGGCGGCCATATCGGCCCCGTCGGTACTCAAAGGCTCGCTCAATCTCAAAGGCGGCCGCGTAAAGAACACCCGCGAAGGCGCCTCGCTCACATCGCCGACAATATCTATCGCCAACGACACACGCTTTGACATATCGCGCAGCCTGAGCCTGGTATCGGCTGTCAGCGGCGAAGGCGCCGTCAACAAGGACAAGGAAGGCACCCTATCGTTTCAGGGTGACAACTCGGGGTTTAAAGGCAACATCAACATCCTCGCCGGCACACTGGCCGTAAGCGGCAAAAACGCCGCCGGCACCGGCAATATCGCCGTGGCCTCCGGCGCGACAGTCAGGCTCGAATCTGACGACTGTGTATTCAACAAGACCAAAATCGAAGTGGCCGAGGGCGGCAAAATAGATCTTGGCGCCGATATCAGTCTCAGCGAGGTGTATCTCAACGGCGCCCTGCTGCCCCTGGGCACCTACCGCGCGGCCGACAAACCCGATTACCTCACCGGCTCGGGCAGCCTCACCATCGTGCGTCCCGCCTATGCCTTCAAGTGGAACCCGCAGTCAAAAAAAGACTGGAATATAGCCGAAAACTATATCCCGGCAATCCTCCCCGGCGAAGGCGACTTCATCGAAGTGGAAACCGAGATGAACGCCAACACAGACTATTTTCCCGTCAACATTCTTCTCAACAAGGCAAATTTACGCCTCACCCACAATGCCAAAATCCTGAGCCTGACAATGGCCGGCGGCACAAAAATCAACTATGCCACGAGCGGCAAGGGCTTCTCGTTCGACTCGCCCATCATCCTTAACGGCGATGTCACCATGCAGATGAGCGGCGGCGTAGAAAACGCCATGACCCTGCTCGGCAATATCTCCGGCGCCGGCGAGGTGGCTGTCGAGGACAACACCAACAAGCCCGGCGCTCATACATCGCTCGTTCTCAAAGGCGACAACAGCGAGTTCAAAGGCACATGGAACGTCACGAAAAAGTCGCGCGGCGAAGGCTCGGTTACAATCCTCAGCGGCGACGCAACCGGCTCGCTCGGCGAAAGCACCATCAATGTGGCCAATAACAACCGCGTGATTTTCAACGCGCCCGCCGCATGGGCGCCCGTGTCGCGTCTGTCTCTTGCCGAGGGCTGCAAGGCCGTTCTCAACCACGATGCTTTTCTGACAGAACTCACCCTCGGCGGCGAGGCCCAGGAGGACGGGGTTTACAGCGCAGCAACTCATCCCGAATACTTTGAAGGCACCGGCTCGGTGAGCGTCAAAAGCCGCTCGGGTATCGAAAACGCAGTCTCCGACCTACGGGACGTCAGGTACGCCGACGGTACACTGTATCTTGGCCGCGAATACCGGCATGTCACAGTATGCGCGTCAGACGGCCGCACGGTGGCACGCGCTGAAGATACCGCCGAGATGCGCCTGAATCTCACGGCCGGCATCTACATTGTGAATGCCGACGGAGCGTCCGCAAAGATTTCGATATAATCACTAAATGTCACTCGCCCCAGCGCGAACGCTGACGGGCGGCAAGATTATCCTCCGATTGGTTGGCGCACGGTGTCCACAGCTTCAGTCCGCGCA
>CAYNXG010000029.1:0-20583 GCA_964401095.1 uncultured Bacteroides sp. | reverse complement strand
CAGATCGACTGCGAGATGAGTTTCATTGAGCAGAACGACGTAATCGAGCTCTTTGAAGGCATGGCCAAGCATCTTTTCAAGGAAATCCGCGGCATAGAGCTCACCGAGCCGTTTATCCGCATGCCCTGGGCCGACGCCATGAAGTATTACGGCTCTGACAAACCCGACCTGCGCTTCGACATGAAGTTTGTCGAACTCATGGACGTGCTCAAAGGCTATGGCTTCGGCGTGTTTGACAATGCCGAGTACATCGGCGGCATAGTGGCAAAGGGTGCCGCGACATACACCCGCAAGCAGCTCGACGAACTCACCGAATTCGTAAAGCGTCCCCAGATCGGCGCCAAGGGCCTCGTATATGCCCGCGTAGGCGAGGACGGCACGGTCAAGTCTTCGGTAGACAAATTCTATTCTCAGGAAGTGCTGAAGCAGATGGCCGACAAGATGGGTGCCTCTGCCGGCGACCTCATCCTCATTATCTCGGGCGACGACGCCATGCGTGCCCGCAAACAGCTTTGCGAACTTCGCCTTGAGATGGGACGCCGCCTCGGCCTCCGCGACAAGAACAAGTTTGCCTGCCTGTGGGTTGTCGACTTCCCCATGTTCGAGTGGAGCGACGAGGAACAGCGCCTCATGGCCATGCACCATCCTTTCACACATCCGAAGGACGAGGACATACCCATGCTCGACACCGACCCCGCAGCCGTGCGCGCCGATGCCTACGACATGGTTATCAACGGCGTTGAAGTGGGTGGCGGCTCAATCCGTATCCACGACGCCGGCCTGCAGGCCAAGATGTTCGAGATTCTCGGTTTCACCCCCGAGAAGGCACAGGAACAGTTCGGCTTCCTCATGAACGCATTCAAGTACGGCGCGCCCCCTCACGGCGGCCTTGCCTACGGCCTCGACCGCTGGGTATCGCTCTTTGCCGGTCTTGACTCGATACGCGACTGCATCGCATTCCCGAAGAACAACTCGGGCCGCGATGTCATGCTCGACGCTCCCGCAGCCCTCGACCAGAAGCAGCTCGACGAGCTTAACCTCGCTCTCAACCTGCCCCGCGAGTGATGCTTATATCTGAAATAATAAACGCTGTCAACGACTTCGCCCCCCTGAGCCTCCAGGAATCCTGGGATAACTCGGGGGTGCAGGTCGGCGATACGTCCTGTGAGTGCACGGGCGCGTTGCTGTGTGTCGATGCAGGTCCCGCTGTAATAGCCGAGGCCGTCGCACGCGGCTGCAACCTTGTCGTGGCCCATCATCCGCTGCTGTTCCGCGGACTGAAACGTATCAGCCCCGGCGACAATATAGTGCAGCAGACGGTGATTGATGCCATAAAAGGCGGTGTGACGGTGTTCTCGTCGCACACGGCTCTCGATTCGGCCCGCGGCGGCATATCGCATTTCATGGCTTCGATGCTCGGCGCCGATGTGTGCCGTGTGTTGCATCCGGCCGCTGACCCGGCTACAGGGCTCGGTGTCGTGGCTGAGCTGCCGCGCACGGTGTCGGCCGAAGAGTTTGCCGGAATGATAAAGCGCGCGTTCGGTTCGCCTGTGGTGCGCTGTTCATGTCCGGAGATGCGGGAGATAAGAACCATAGGAATCTGTGGCGGTTCGGGCGGCGAGTTTATTCCCGAAGCCGTTGCCGCCGGTTGCGACGCCTATCTTTCATCGGATATCCGCTATCATGACTTTGTCGACTTCGGTAAGCGCATTTTCCTCGCCGATATAGGCCATTTTGAAAGTGAATCGTGCGCAAAACAGATTTTTTATAATATTATTTCAGAAAAATTTCCTAACTTTGCACTCTATAAATCAGAGTCAGAAAGAAATTCAATAAATTACATATAAATATCATAATGGCCGCAGAAAAGAAACCCGACAACACCATGACAGTCGAATCTCGCCTGAAATCGCTTTACGAGCTTCAGACAATTCTCTCTGAAATCGACCGCATCAAGACTATACGCGGCGAGCTCCCACTCGAAGTCAAGGACCTCGAAGACCAAATCGCCGGCCTGCATACACGTATCGATAATTTCACACGCGAAATCAACGAGCTTACCAAATCAGTCACCGCTGAGAAGGAAAAGATAACAAACTGCCAGAATCTCATCGCCCGCTATAACGAGCAGATGAAGAACGTGCGCAACAACCGCGAATACGATCTCCTGCACAAGGAAGTCGAATTCCAGTCGCTTGAAATCGAGCTCGCTCAGAAACATATCACCGACCACTCGCGTGCCATTGAGAATCGCCACGGCGACATCGCCGATACACGCGACCGCCTTGCCGACCTCGAGCACATCCTCAAGGAAAAGCAGAGCGAACTTGATGAAATAGTAAGCGAGACACGTCAGGAAGAGGAAGCTCTCCGCACAAAGGCCAAGGACCTCGAGCCCAAAATCGACGAGCGCACCCTGTCAGCCTTCAAGCGTATCCGCAAGAATGCACGCAACGGCCTCGGCATCGTGTACGTGCAGCGTAATGCATGTGGCGGTTGCTTCAACCGTATTCCGCCGCAAAAGCAGATGGAAATCCGTATGCACAAGAAAATCATCGTGTGCGAGTATTGCGGCCGCATCATGATTGACCCCGCCCTGGCAGGAGTCGACGAGACTGCACAATAAACTGATATAACGATACTACGGAGCCTCCCGGGGCTCCGTTTTTACTTTAAGTGGGTATGGAATCGGAAGGTTTTATACCCTTTTCGGTTTATTATGTATTTGCCCGAGCGCGTGATTGGCGGTCTAAAATTGTTTTCTTGATAATAATTGTTACCTTTGTCTGTACAACACGAAACAATGAATATGAATATCAATTATCGATCAATTGTAGCCGCTATTCTGCTGCTGTCGTTCCCCTATGTCTGCGCAGCTAAAAAAGTGTATTGCTCGGCCTCGGGACGTGACAGCAATCCCGGGACGAAAGATGCGCCCGTCCTTACCGTCGACAGGGCCATTGCTCTCGGAGACGAGATTATGTTGAAGCGCGGCGATGTGTTCTATGAGCCGGTGGTGGCTACTGGCAAAACGTTTGACGCATACGGCGCGGGCGCGCCGCCGCTTATCAGCGGCCTTCGTACCGTCGTGGTGCGTTCGGCCTGGAAGCGCGGCACCGTGGTAGGAAACGAATGGCGCCCGTCGTCACGCGGGAATGTATGGCGCATCGACCTCACCGACAACACATCGTTCAGCGGCCCCGTCACAGGCCCTGAATCACATCGGAACAATATAGGTGCCGTGGTGAATCTTGCCACCGGCTCGCTCAATGGCACACGCAAAGTGCCTCAGCTGTCAGATATGAGCGGGAATTATGATATCTGCCAGCCGTTCGATCCCGCCACCGACCGCCTGAATGCAAGAAAGTGTTTCGATTACCTTTATCTTTATCTCGACACGCCGCCTGCCTCTCTGCCATTGGGGTTGACATGTGGCATAATCGGCGTTGAGCTCACCGATTGCAAATTCCGGAATATAGATGTCAAATATTGGTCGCGCCACGGATTCCAGCTCCATGACAATACTGTTGTTGAGAATGTCACTGTCGATGCCATAGGAGGCTCCGTATTCACGGTTCAGGAGACATGGGGACTTATCGGTAATGGTATAGAGTGTTGGGTGGGGCCTCCCTATGCGCGGAACATACGGGTGCGCAACTGCATGGTGAGCCGGTGTTTCGACGCAGGAATCACGGTGCAGGGCCGCAACGCCACACATAGCATAATGGCCGAGAACATATCGTTTGACCATAACACAATCCATAATTGCTGCCAGGGATGGGAAGGTGTTCTGAACAGCCCCGACAAGCGCGACAAGTTCCGCAACGTGGTCGTAAAAGACAATCTGTTCTATAATAATGGCTTCGACACCGGATTCAGATACCATGACAACCGCTTCAAGAGGTGTCAGCTCTTAGGCAACTCGCCTCGCCCGGTGAATCTGAACATACGAGACAATATCTTTGTCAACGGCAATTTCCTATCCTGCTCGCTCACGTCGGAAGGCCTGTACAACAGTCAGAATCTGACGGGGAATGTCGCTTACGTGCTGCGCGGACAATTCTTGCTCTCCAATTATATAGGTACGGCCGGAGTGATACGCGTACCCGAGAAGTCGCAATACCCTTCGCACCAGGCATTGAAGGCAGCCGATGACAATGCGATAGCACAGTACCGTGAATTGACCGGTGACAATTCAACCGTTTTCATCATCGTGGACTCAGCCGACGACCCACGCATTACACGCTTCACCCACCCGAGAGACCTATAACATAAAAACCGATTCGACAATAAAACAGGCAATGCAGACTTGATGAAATCGACATTGCCTGTTTTATTGTATTATATGGGGGCTTATTTCTTTATGCCGCCTTTTGTGCCTCCGCCCATGGCGAAGATGTTCTGATCGAAGGATATGGTCTTGCTCTCGCGGGCGCGGCGGCGCTTCAGGGCGAGTTTGACAAGGCGGTCCATGAGATTCTCGAACGACAGGCCGCCGGCTTCCCAAAGATAATAGCTGAGCGAGCCGGGGATGGTGTTAATCTCATTTACATACACTTCGTTCTTGTCTGCGTCGATAATCAAATCCACGCGGCTCACGCCATGACAGCCGAGCACGCGGAATGTCTCGCCGGCGAGTTTGCGGCAGGTTGCGGCCATGTCGTCGGGCAGCTCTGCGGGGATGCGCTTCTGCGCGTTGTGCATGCCGCCGCCAACGTATTTGTCCACGTAGCTCAGAATTTCCTCAGCCTTGATAGGCTCCTCGAGAACCGAGGTTTCGTATTCGTCAGCATCGCCGAGCACCGAGCAGTTTATTTCACGCAGGGCCGTCACCATGTGCTCCACGATGATGCGGTTGGAGAAGCGCGCTGCGGCGTTTATGCGTTCAATCAGGGCTGCACGGTCGTGTGCGGTGCCGATGCCGATTGACGAGCCGAGGTCGGCGGGTTTCACGATTACAGGATAGCCCAGCGTATTCTCGATTTTCTCGATCACGGCGTCGCGCTCTGAGTTCCATTGGTGATCTGTGAGCCACACATAGTCTACAACGGGTATGCCGTCGGCCTTGAGAATCATCTTCATGGTAATCTTATCCATGCCGTTGGCCGATGCGAGGGTGTCACAACCGGCATAAGGTATGCCGATTGTCTCGAGCACGCCTTCAAATTTTCCGTCCTCGACATTCGTGCCGTGCAACACGGGAACGGCTACGTCGAGCGTGGCCACGACATCCTTGCCGAACAGGGGCTTTTTAGCTGTATAGAGGTTGAAGTCGCCGTAGACGGGGCGCATGTACACCTCGGTGAGCTTTTTTACGAGTTCGGGGATGTTGCGGTAGTTGGACAGCGTGAGCAGGTCGCGGCCCGTGTACCAGTGGCCGTCCTTGGATATATAGATAGGGATTATGTCGTACTTTTCGGGATTGAAAGCGTTGATGGCCTGATTGGCGGAGATTATGGAAATCTCGTGTTCGGTGGAGCGTCCTCCAAAAAATACGCCTACTGTAGTTTTCATAAGTCAGATGCTTACTGTTATACTTTTGGTCTTTTTTACCTTTATTTGAATGTGTCGGGAAGGTCGTTCTCATACAGCACGGTGTCGCCTTTGGCGGCAATGGATGCCAGCAGGGCCTGTGCGTCCTTGAACGTATCTACGAGATGTATGTTTGATTCGCCGAGTATGCCTGTGTCGCGGATTCCCTCGGCGATGGCCTCGCGGTTGTAACGGCCCACGACGATAGCGACGTCGACGTTGCGGCTGATTGTCTCGCCGAACTCTCTGTTGAGCTCATACTGCTCCGAGCCGAGTTCAATCATGCCGGGTGTGATTACTATTCTCTTGCCGTCGCGCATCGCGCCCAGCACTTCGAGAGCCATGCGCGAGCCTACGGGGTTGGAGTTGAATGCATCGTCGAGGATTGTGATTCCGCCGGGAGTGCGTTTGACTGACAGACGATGTTCCACCGGCTCTATGGAGGCCACGGCTGATGCGATTTTCTTGTCGGGGACGCCGAGCGTGCGGGCGCACACGATGGCGGCCAGCAGGTCGCTGACATTGCACTCGCCCATAAGCTGTGTCTTGAGCGCCAGCGAGAATCCGTCGGGGCCTTCGACCGTGAATTCCGTTCCCTCGGGGCTGTATTTCACGTTTGTGGCTCGGTACTGTGTGTCATCGGGCGCGGTGACTGCATATCGCAGGCATCGGCAGTTATTGACGGGGCGGTCGGCTATCTTTTCAAAGTCGTTGTTGACAATCGCGGTGCCGTCGGCGGGGAGGGCGTCGGCAAGCTCAAACTTTGTTGCCTGCACGCGTTCTATGGTCTTGAACGATTCGAGGTGCTGGGGGCCTACAGCGGTGATGATGCCGGTGGTAGGATGCACCAGGTCGCATATTTCCTTGATGTCGCCGGGATTCTTGGCGCCCATCTCCACGATGAAGACCTCGTTGTATGGCTTCATGTATTCGCGTATGGTGCGCACAACGCCCAGGGTGGTGTTGAAGCTGCCGGGCGTCATAAGCGTATCGAACTGCTCGGAAAGTATGCGGTGGAGATAATGTTTTGTGCTTGTTTTGCCGTATGAGCCTGTGATGCCTATGATTTTCAGTCCGGGCATGGATTCGAGGCGGCGCTTGGCGTCGTTGTAATAGTGGCGGGTAATCATGTGCTCCACGGGTGAGAGACAGAGATTGGCCAGCAGGATCATGATGTGCGACGCGCAGTAGCAGCCGGTCATGGTCAGCGCGGCTGCGAGCAGTATTCCTATGGCGGAGCCGTGGCCAAACAGGGCTATGGCTGCAACTTCCACCGCTACGGTCAGCACTACTGCCGCACCGTAGATACGCTTGGCACGCGCAGTCCATACGATGGGCTTCTTGTATCGGCGACCTTTGAGATTTAGGGCGATAGCTATGCCGACTATGACGGTCAGAAGCATCGCGGCCATGGGGCGCGACAACGTCGACAGTCCTATGAAGAGAGTGACGAGTGCGCTGAGACGCCACAGCGATGTGGTGTCCTTCGATTCGGACAGCCATTTGCGGTATCGTTCCGCGTGATAGGAATTCTGCTGGAACATCATCAGGTCGCGTTCCAGTTCCATGAGATAAGCCACGGTGAATGCGGCAAGAGCCGCCGCGGCCGTAATGATATGCAATTCAGGGGACATTGTGTTAAGTGCAAAAATTATTGCTTGTTGGTCTTCATGTCGGGGACTATGAAGCGTCTCAGCACGGCAGCCGACTGATACGGATTATCGGCAAAGCTGAAGTGGCCGGCACCCGGGAACGACACGAGGCCCGAATCGGGGATGTGCTTCAGCATTATGCGGGCGTCGCGCATCGGGGTGGCGGTGTCCTTCTCGCCCCACAGGAGCAGGGTGGGAGCCTTGATCTTCGGCATAACCGCGCGCAGGTCGGAGTTGACCACATTGACCATTACGCGGCGCATCATGGGCGAGCAGTTGTTATAGTCATACGAGCCGCGGCGCGAGCGCATCTGCTCAATTATTTCATTGGCCTTTTTACGGCCTACGATAGAGGGATATATTTTCTTGGCCAGCTTGAAGCTGTAAACCTTCAGGTAATATTTCAGCGAACGGCGGGGCTTCACGCCGGCGGCATCCACCAGCACGAGCTTCTCCACTTCGTTGCGCGAGGCATATAGAATGGCCACACGGCCGCCGAACGAGTGTCCCAGCAGGATGGGATTCTTGATATTGAGCAGCGATACGAATTCCTCGAGCATGGCGGTGTATTCCTCCACGCCCCAGGGGAAAGTCGGTTCCTGCGAACGTCCGAAGCCGGGCATGTCGAGGTTGTACACCTTGTGGTGTTCTCCTCCCACGCGTTCAAAAAGGCTGAGCGTGGAGCCGTCGCAGCCCCAGCCGTGCATCAATATGATCGGCGTGCCCTCGCCTGTCTCGCGATAGAAGAGTTTTATGCCTTTTATATCTATTGTGTGTTCCATCAGATGTCAGATATTATTTGACAAAGTTACGCAATTCCGCATTATTTCTGAAATAAAAAATTGCAAAATTCCTTGTCAATAATCATACATAAGCTCGAGGTCGTCGAGATAAAGCACCGATCCGGAGCCGCCGGTGAAGTAGTCGCCGTATTTCGACGCGGAAGCCGTGATGAGGATATAGCGGGGCACACGCGAGGTGGATTTGTAGTCGATGTCAAATTCAAACGGTATGTATTCGCTTATCGTCTCGCCGTATTCGATTTTGCCGTAGCCCACTACATACGAGCCTTCGGGGTCGAACAGCTGGCGGTTTTTGGGATTGGTACGTATTTCAAAAGGTTCCGGCGAGTCGATGAGCGCAACCCACACTATACATGTGTCGGGCTGGCCCTTCAGGTCGGACCATTCGGTGGATGTATAGTTGATTTCGGCCGAGGTGTATTTGAGATAGCCGCGCATCTTGGTGGGGCGCTGGGTGAAAGGACGTCCGAACGACAGGATGCCGTTGGTGCCGTCGGTCTTTACGTAACGCCCGGCAAACAGGTTGCCCGCAGCGAGTTTTCCGAGCATGCCTATTCCCACAAACCGTGTCTCGAGCTTCGCGGCCCAGCCTGTTCCCGATGACGTGTCGTCGGTGGGCATGCTGTTTGATGTTCCCAGGGTTGTGGCGCCTTTATTGCCGGTGTCCCAGTATTGTTCGCCGCCCTCGGGCCATGGATTCCAGATCTTGCCGTCGAGCCACCATTCGTCGAGATTGGTATTCGGTACCTGCACGGCCTGGCCGGTGGTGAATTCCACGATTGAGCCGTAGGCCTCGCCCGAGTACACACGCGCCTCGTAGGTGGTGGAGGCGTCGAGGTGGATGATGCGGGCAAAGAAGCTTCCGCCGTCAGTGGTTATATTGGCCCGGTCGACGCGTGTCCACTGTTCGTCGCCTTTAAGACGGTATTCCACGCCGTTGTCTTTGCCTGCCTGTCCGCGGCCGTATACCCAGGCCACGTTGGTCCAGGCGTCCACGCGTTCGGTGGATACGTCAGAGTCCGTACGCTCCACGAATATCGTCCATGTGGAAGTGCGGCCCCATGCCGTCACGGCTATGTCGAGCGGATGCACGAAGCTCACTCTCGTACCGGTGGGGTCAGGGGTCATGGTAGAGCCTTCAGGACCGAGTTTGATGCTCTGTACGAGCACATTGTTGAGCGATGTCGATTTTGACACGTAAGCCACAACGCGGCGTCCGGGCACGTCGATGATTGTTGAGCCCACCTGTCCCGACACTGTGAAATAGCGTTCGATATCCTGCTGCGCGGTGATAGTCCACGCCCAGTCCTGATACAGGCGCAGGCTCACCTGCATGGGTCGCTGCAGATCCAGCGGCCGGCCGAAGTCGGCTCCGACAATCTGCGAGCCGGGAGTGATGCTGTATTCGGTCACTTTGACGGCCGAGGCGTCCACGGTCTCGGGCAGCGTCAGGGTGACGGTGCGGTTGAGAGAGTCGATAATGGTGCCGCCGTCCTGGCCCTCGACATTGAAGGTGAGGAAGTTGGCCTGTATGCGGGGGTAGGGGATGTCGTTGCGGATACAGCCGGTGGCCGCCACATAAATGGAAGCTGCCGCACAGATATATTTTAGAATCTTGAGTGTCTTCATCATATTATATGACCACCATCATGCCGAAGTTGATATTGAAAATATTGAACCGGAAGTTGGCGCCGGAGGTGAATCGCGAGCCTTCGTCTACCTGGTCGGTCACCTGATGCTCGCGGCGCAGGTTAAGACCGAACACGCCGAACGATACGTTGAACGCCACATATTCCTGGATAAACACGCATACACCCGGGCTGAAGTTGAGGCTGGCCTGTGTGATGGTGGTACGTGTGTCCTTGGGCTCCCCGTTGTAGATACGTTTGAATCTCGAGGTGCCGCTGCCCAGCGTTATATCCACTTCGTTGAATATGCCGAAACGTTTGCTTTTGTTGAGGCCGATATAGTTGCGGTAGAATATAGATGTCAGATACGACTGTGTGTAGTAGCTGACATCGCGGATCGAGAAATTGAGGTCTTCGTCAAAATCCATCGAGAGGTTGTTGAGGTCGCCTTCGCCGCGCGAATAGTTGAAGCGTATGCCTATCGACTGGTTGTTTCGGATAAAATATGAGATGAACGGCTTGATTGAGTATATCTTGCCGCCGAAGTCCACGTCTTTCAGAATCGACAGCACCTGTATGTCCTCGGTGTTCAGCTCGCCGTAGGATGCTGTGAGTCCCACGCTCCATTTGCCGCGGGGAATGAAAAGATAGTTGAACAATCCGCGGTCATATCGTCCGAGGTTGCGCTCGGGCACTACGATGGGCACGGTATCGTTGCCCACTATCACCATCTCGTGTATGTCGGGGTTCTCGGGTGCGAGAGCCTTGCGCACCACTTTCTGTGCAGAAAGCGAGGGCACACAGGCCGCCAATGCCACAATGAGCGTAAGTATTGCTTTTCGATGCATTTTCATAATCTTGCGGAATTAAATATAGAACGATACACCGAAGGTGATTGAAAACAGATTAATCTTGAAGTTGGCCGATGACGTGTGCATGTTCGCCACGTATATCTGGTCGGTGACGGCGCGGTTGTGGGTATAGTTGAAGCCGAGCACGCCGACGTTTACCTCCATTGCCGAGTAATTGTTGAGGAACACCACCAGGCCGGGGGCAAGACCCACATTGCAGGTGAAATGCCGCGAATACGTGCCTGAGAAATCCTCGCCCGAGCCGCTGCATAATTTCGATTGTCCGCCGCCGAGCTGCAGCTGCACCTCATTGAACAGGCCGAATCGCGTGTTGCTGCCGAGCGACAGATATTGCCTGAAAGCCGCCGTGCCGGTATAGCTGTGGGTGATGGAGTAAAGATTGTCAACGTTGTAGCCCGTTTCCGAGTCGAGCACCACATCAGCGCTCTCGAGGCGTGTGCGAGAGCGCGAGTATGCGAAGCGGGCGCCAGCCGCCAGGTTGTCCTTGAACGAGAACATCAGCATGGGGCTCACCTTGAATGTATAGGTGTCGCCCGAGATATTCTCAAATATAAGGAATTGATAATTATTCTGATTTGATTGTGAGTAGTTTACACTTACTCCGCCAATCCACTGCCCCTTTGGCACGAATGCTATCTGCTCTATGTCGCGGCTGAATTGCTTTTGGCCGTATGCCGCCGACGGCAATAGCCCCATAATACATAGAAATGTGATGTACAGGAATTTATGGTGGAGGTTCATTTTCCGTTTAATAAATTTTCGTCAAAGTTACGAATTTTTTACTGAAAATGGCTTCAAACGTTTCAAAAATGCATCGAATGGTGTGAAAATACACCTTAAATTTATATGTCTGCCTCTTACACCGCCTTTACGGAGGCCGCGGAGGTTGCTATATGGCGATAATTTCGTAACTTTGTGGCCGCAATCATTAAACAAGCTCTAAGGTATGATTTCAGTCAATAACCTGTCGGTGGAGTTCAGCGCCCGCTCGCTTTTCGACAATATCAACTATGTTATCAACGACAAGGACAAGATAGCCCTTGTCGGCAAAAACGGTGCCGGCAAGTCAACGATGCTCAAGATTATTGCCGGGTTGCAGCAGCCCACCCGAGGCAATGTGGCCGTGCCGCAGGGTGTCACTGTCGGCTATCTGCCTCAGCACATGATTACCACGGACGGTCTTACAGTGACCGAGGAGGTGCGCAAGGCGTTCTCGCACATCGACGAGATGCAGCGCCGCTACGACGCCATGGGCGCCGAGCTGGCCGAACGCACCGACTATGAGTCCGAGTCATACCACGAGCTGATTGAGCGCATGACGGCGCTCGCCGACCAGCTGGCCATGATGGCCTCGGAAAACTGCGAGGCCGAGATGGAAAAGACCCTCCTGGGCCTCGGTTTTGTCAGAGAGGATTTCAACCGGCCCACGTCGGAGTTTTCGGGAGGCTGGCGCATGCGTATCGAGCTGGCCAAGCTGCTGCTGGCAAAGCCAGACGTGCTTCTGCTCGACGAGCCTACCAACCACCTCGACATAGAGTCGATACAATGGCTCGAGAATTTTCTCATAACAAAGGCCCGCGCCGTAATGCTTGTGAGCCACGACCGCGCGTTCATCGACAATGTGACGAACCGCACTATAGAAATTTCCCTCGGCAAGATTTACGACTATTCGGTAAACTATTCCAAATATGTGGAATTGCGTCGCGAACGTCTCGAACAGCAGATGCGCGCCTATGCCAATCAGCAGAAACAGATTGCCGATACCGAGGCGTTCATAGAGCGCTTCCGCTACAAGGCCACCAAGGCCGTGCAGGTGCAGAGCCGCATGAAGCAGCTTGCCAAGATTGAGCGTATCGAGGTTGACGAGGTGGATACCTCGCATCTCAACCTGCGCTTTCCGCCTGCTCCCCGATCCGGCGATTTCCCCGTTATAGCGGATAATGTCGGCAAGGCCTATGGCGAGCATCAGGTGTTCGATAATGCCACATTCACTATCCGTCGCGGCGAGAAGGTTGCCTTCGTGGGCAAGAACGGCGAGGGCAAGTCCACGCTCGTGAAATGTATCATGGGCGAGATTCCGTTCACCGGCTCGCTCAAAATAGGCCACAATGTGAAAATCGGATATTTCGCCCAAAACCAGGCTTCGCTGCTCGACGGCGAGCTAACGGTGTTCGATACCATCGACCGCGTGGCCACGGGCGATATACGTACACGCATCCGCGATATTCTCGGCGCGTTCATGTTTGGCGGCGAGGCTTCGGACAAGAAGGTGAAGGTGCTGTCGGGCGGCGAGCGCACGCGCCTCGCCATGATAAGGCTGCTGCTTCAGCCGGTCAATCTGCTTATTCTCGACGAGCCTACCAACCACCTTGATATGGCCACAAAGGATGTGCTCAAACAGGCCATCCGCGACTTTGACGGCACGGTGATACTCGTCAGCCACGACCGCGAATTCCTCGACGGCCTGGTGGAGAAGGTATATGAATTCGGCGGCGGACAGGTGCGCGAGAATCTCGGGGGCATTTATGACTTCCTGGAACGAAAGCGCATTGCCTCGCTGCGCGAGCTCGAGATGTCTTCTACCGGAAAAGACAAGAGCGCAGATAAGGCCGAGAAGACCGACCGTGCTCCAAAGGCCGTGCAGGAGACCCCGAGGAAAGACGATGCCGCATCCGATGCCGGCGAGGGCCGTCGCCGACGCTCATACGCCGAGCAGCGCGAGCATGACAAGCTCGTGCGCCGCGCCCGCAAGAAGGTCGAGGATGCCGAGGCCGAGATAGCACGCCTCGAAACCCTGGTAAAGGAAATCGAGGACAAGCTGGCCACCCCCGAGGGCGCGGCCGAGCCCGATATATACGACCGTCATGCCGAGGCTTCCAAGTCTCTTGAAAACGCCATGAGCATTTGGGAACTTGCCTCGATTGAGCTTGAGGAGATCTCGGCTTCCTAACGATTTTTACAGAGTTATGGCGCGGGCGGTGTTGATGCCGTCTACGGCGGCGGATACAATGCCTCCCGCATAACCCGCGCCCTCGCCCACAGGGTAGAGCCCCGCCACGTGCACATGATGGCGGCTGTCATTGTCGCGCGGCACGCGTACGGGTGCCGATGTGCGCGTCTCGTCGCCTATAAGCGTGGCATCCGCCGTGAGGAATCCGCGGGCTTTACGGCCAAATTCGGCAAGACCCTTTTGCAGACGTACGGCAATCATTTCGGGCAGCAGTTCGTCGATTCTTCCGGGTATTATGCCGGGAGGATATGACGACGGCGGCAGCGTCTTGCTGGGCCGCGAAGCCACAAAATCGGTCATGCGCTGTGCCGGAGCTTTCTGCGTGCAGCCCGACGCCTCGAAAAATTTCTGTTCGATATCCTGCTGGAAATACATCATTTTCAGCGGGCCGTATTGGTCGTAGCCTTTGACGTCCTCGGGTAGCACCTCCACCACCATGCCCGAATTGGCCCAGCGGCTGGCGCGGGCCGAGGCCGACATGCCGTTGACCACGAGCTGGCCCGGCGCGCTCGCGGCGGGGATTATGACACCGCCCGGGCACATGCAGAACGAATATACGGCGCGGCCGTCGACGCGGGTAAGCATCGAGTATTCGGCGGCAGGCAGATATTTGCCGCGGCCGGCAGGCGAATGATACTGTATGCGGTCGATGAGTGCCTGCGGATGTTCGAGGCGTACGCCCACGGCTATGCCCTTGGCCTCCATCTCCACCTCGCGGCGTTGCAGCATCTCGTACACGTCGCGGGCCGAGTGGCCTGTGGCAAGTATTACCGGGCCGTGGAATTCAGTGCCCGACGCCGTTACCACACCTGTCACCTCGCGCTTGTCCTCGCTCATGAGCAGGTCTGTGACGCGTGTGTTGAAATGCACTTCGCCGCCGTGTCGCTCTATGGTGCCGCGTATCGATTTTATTATGGCCGGCAGACGGTCCGAGCCGATGTGGGGATGGGCGTCGATAAGGATATCGTCGGCTGCTCCGTGAGCGTGGAGAATCTGCAGCACCTTGTCCACCGGGCCGCGCTTGGTGCTGCGCGTGTACAGCTTTCCGTCGGAAAACGCGCCTGCGCCGCCCTCGCCGAAGCAGTAGTTGGAATCAGGGTCTACCACGCCCTCGCGGCTTATAGCCACCATGTCGCGGCGCCGGGCGTCCACATCCTTGCCTCGTTCAAGCACTATGGGGCGCAGCCCGCGTTCGATGAGCTCGAGCGCCGCGAACAGCCCCGCCGGACCTGCGCCCGTGACAATCACCTGTGGCGCGGAATGCACGTCGGGATACACGACGGGTTCGTAGCGGCTGAATTGTGTGTCGATCTCATCCACATGCACTCCGAGCGACACATTGAGTATCACGCGGCGCTGGCGCGCGTCGATTGAGCGGCGCAGCAGGTCGATGCGGCGTATGCGGTTGGCATCAATGCCCAGAGCCGTGGAGGCGGCCACGGCGAGGCGGGTATCATCGGCTGCGGTGGCAGGATCAACCCGCAGTTGTATTTTTTGTAACATTGTCGGAAAACTGGCGTTTGAATTTTTTGTTGAGCACCACCATGGTGATAAGGGAGAGGATGAAGGCGAGAGTGTCACTGCCTGCCATCGATGCCCACACACCGTCTATGCCCATGTGCGGCGGCAATATCCACAGCAGCGGCACAAGGAATATGAGCTGACGCGTAAGCGACAGGAATATCGACATCTTGGGATGTCCGATACTCTGGAAATAATTCTGTATCACTATCTGACAGCCCACCACGGGGTAGACAATGAAGTAGATGCGGAAGCCTTCGCGCGCAATGTCAATCATCGTGAGGTCGGTGGTGAACAGCGAGCTCACCACGTCGGGGAACAGTTGCGTGATAATCCATCCCAGCGTGGTTATTCCCACGCCGAGCCATATGCCGCGGTGGAGGGTATCGACCACTCGCTGCCAGTTGCGCGCGCCGTAGTTGAAGCCGAGTATCGGCTGCATGCCCTGGGTGACACCGAATACAATCATGACGAAGAACATGGTGGTGCGGTTGATTATACCGTAGGCACCCACGGCTATGTTGCCGTCGCTGCCGGCAACCTCGAGCAGAGACTTGTTCAGGAACACCACCACGAAGCAGGCCGTGGCATTCATCAGGAACGGCGACAGGCCTATGGAGTAGATGCGCTTGACCAGCGACAGCTGAAGCCAGCTGTATTTGAGGTTGAAATGTATGAGGCTCTTGGGCGAGATGAAGTGGGCCAGCACCCATATAAACGCGCAGAACTGGCCGCATACCGTGGCGAGTGCCGCTCCTTTGATTCCCCAGTCGAGCACGAATATGAACACCGGTGCCAGGCCTATGTTCACTATGACCGAGAGCAATGCCGAGATCATTGCTTTCCGCGGATAGCCCGTGGCACGCATGAGGTTGTTGAGGCCTATGAATATATAGGAGATTGGCGTGGCATACAGTATTACCTTCATGAACTCGCGCGCATAGGGGATGGTCTCGTCCGTGGCGCCGAAGAAATAAAGTATGTCGTCGAGAAAAATAAGCGACAGCCCGCCGAATATCACCGAATGGATAATACAGAGCGTTATGACGTTGTTTACCACGTCGGTGGCTCTTCGTTCGTTGCGCTGTCCCAAGAATATGGACGATATGGTGGCGCCGCCCACGGCGATGAGCGTGCAGAAGCCCACCACGAGATTCATAAGCGGGAAGGTGATGGCAAGGCCCGATATGGCCATGGGGCCGACGCCGCGGCCAATGAAAATGCTGTCGACGATGTTATACAGCGATGTCGCCACCGCCGCTATGATGGCCGGTACGGAATATTGCACAAGCAGCTGTCCGACGCTTGATGTGCCTAAGGTCAGCTGTGATGCGGCCACGGGAGCGGGACGCTTTTCTGCAGGTGTGTTTTTTGTTTCCATCTATTACCGGACTACGTCATTATAACGTTTTAGATGCCTTTTTGGGTCGCAGATTTATGCGGGTGAGCGCGCTTATGCAGTATAGCAGCAGCATCCCGGCCAGGAAAAATATGGTGAGCCATGAAGCCACATGCCCGTCATCGACCACGCGCACCTCATCGAGCGGATGCTCCTTTGCGAGGAAATCGGGCGATATGGTGGCGAAGTTGCGTTTCCACACCACGCGTCCGTCGCGCAGATACACCAGCCCTGTAGCGCCTCGTACAAGCTGTTGCAGCGATGTCTGCGACGCCGAGTATATATCGAATGTCGGCGCGGCCATTTCCTCCCACAGCTCCAGCTCCTCGCCTGTGGCGGCAACCAGGCCTATCATCGTGATATCGTGTGCGGCGGCATATTCGGCCAGTTCATTGGCCAGCCTTGAACGCACCAGGTTGTCGAATCCGGGCTCCGACACGGCGAGAATCAGCATCTCGCCCTCCATGTCCGGGCTGAGAAGACTGAATGTCACATCCTCGCCTTCACTGTCAAAAATCGCCAGCTCGTCGCCCGTGGCCGCTGTGGAGGCCGGCCGAACGAACGTCCAGGTAGAGTCGGGCAGGGCGTCGAGCGGGAATTCCCGTTCTTCATTCCCGCGCGAGTAGATATATGTAATCTGCGGTTCTTCGGCGTCCTCGGGCACGAGAGTCTTGCCAATCGAATAGGGTCTGAAATCCACCACAGGCTGGAATTGCCAGCCTATGACAGCGATTGTAAGGCCGTAGACACATGTCAGGGTTATCACCAGCCACTGCAGGCCGGGGCGGAAGAGCGGCATGGCCGCCTTGTGGAATACGAGGCACACAACCAGCATGGCCGTCAGAATCACATTCTTCACAAGTGTGGCCGTGTTCGATATCACCAGGAAGTCGCCGAAGCATCCGCAGTCGGCCACAGGATTGGCTATGGCGATATACATCGTCAGCGGCAGCATGAAGGCCATCATGGCCAGTCCGCAGATGGCCGTAGACCTCCTGAGGCAGCCTGTGGCGAGCAGCACGCCCACGGTGAGCTCGACGACCGAGAGCACCACGGCGCCTATTACCACAATGTCCTCGGGCACCAGGCCGTCGGCATGCCAGGCGGCAAGGTATTCGGAAATCTTCAGTACAAAGCCTCGCGGATCCACAAGCTTGGCCCATCCGGCCACGGCAAAGGCCGCGCCTGCAATCAGCCGCGACAGCCACACTGCCGCAACTTTCCATATAGGGGCTCCGGCGCTCATTCCGTGAGTTTTATGATGCCGAAAATGGCATAGATGATAATGTCGAGATAATTGGAGTCAATGCCTTCAGACACGCGCACCGCGCCGTTGTGGTCTTCAATTTCCTTAACACGTTCTATCTTGGTGAGGATGAAGTCGGTGTACGACAGCACGCGCATGCCGCGCCATGCCTCGTCATAGTCGTGATTCTTCTTTTGCAGGAGCTCGCGGGCCGTCGCCGCGATATCGTCATAGAGCCTCACGGCCTCGTCGGCATCGATGTCTTTTGTGTCAACGAATCCGAGCCGCAGCTGTATGATGCCGATAATGCCATAGTTGACTATCGCTTTAAATTCGGGCAGAATACCCTCTCCTACAGCTGAATAGCCTTTGATTTCAAGCGAGCGTATTCGCTTGGCCTTGATAAATATCTGGTCGGTGACGCTCTGCGGACGCATTATGCGCCACGATGCGCCATAGTCTTTCAGCTTTGCTGTAAATACCTCGCGGCACTCTGCAAGCGCTTTGTCAAACTGGGCATTGGTATCCATATATTCCGGTGTTTCCGATTTATAAGATAGGTGAAATAAATGCAAAATTACTGAAAAAAACGGATAGCGCCGTCCGATTCGCGCCAAAAAAATATTGCAGTGTTGCAAATGAGATTTTTTTTAGTTAAATTTGCACTCAAATGTTAAAACATGGCTGTTTTTAAAATTTGGTTAAGTGAAATATTGCAAACAATAATCAACGTCATTTGTTAATTATAATATATTTAAGACTATTTTAATAAACGGCCCGAAACAGCTCAATATAAATAATGAGAAAACAGACAATTTGGATACTTACCGTGCTCATGGCGATTACATTCGTCGGGCTACTGTGTATTCAGATATTTTATATGAAGAATATCGTAGGCATCCGCTACGAACAGTTCTCGCAGGGCGTGCGTCAGGCGTTGCTTGCCGTGGCCCAGCATCTTGAGCAGGACGAGACGCGATATTTCCTTGAAGACCAGGTGAGCCTCGTGGAATCGCAGTCGATATATGCCCAAAGGCTCGGCAGCGCATTGCCCCGCCAGGAGGGCGTGAAGTTCTCGTTCACCACACAGACGGGCCTTGAAGCCGACCTTACCATCAAGGGCAATGCGTCGGAGATAACCAAGATTCAGACCGGCGGCTCGCTCGTGGGACAGCATTTTCAGACGATGCGCGATGTCTACCGCGACCACTATCTGTATCAGAAGGGTGTGCTCGACGATGTGATTCTCAACATTATATCCACCGCTTCGGGTCGTCCCATCGACGAGCGGGCCGACTCGGCCACCGTGCGCACCTATCTGCGCCAGCAGCTCGATACACTTGGCATTGACGTGCCCTTCGAGTTTGCCGTGGTCAATTCGGCGGGTATCGTTCAATACAAATCCAAGGGCTACCAGCCCGGCAAGGTGGAGGACAATGTGTTTACACAGACATTGTTCCCCCGCGATCCCTCGTCGAGAGTATATTACCTCAAGGTATATTTCCCCACTCACAAGGACTATATATTCCGATCCATCTCATTCCTTGTGCCTGCCTTCGCCTTCACTCTGATATTGCTGATAATATTCGTGTATGTCATTATTGTGGCTTTCCGTCAGAAGAAGCTTACCGAGATGAAAAACGACTTCATCAACAACATGACCCACGAGTTCAAGACGCCGATATCATCCATATCACTGGCCGCACAGATGCTCAATGACCCCGACGTACGTAAATCGCCCGTGATGCTGCAACAGATATCGCAGGTGGTGAACGACGAGACAAAGCGCCTGCGCTTCCAGGTGGAGAAGGTGTTGCAGATGTCGATGTTCGACCGTCAGAAGGCTACATTAAAGATTGAGGAAATAGATGCCAACCTTGTGGTTTATAATATTGTAAATACATTTAAACTAAAGGTTGAGAAATATGGCGGACGCATCACCACCAACCTCGATGCCCTTAACGGCCTGGTTGAAGTGGACGAGATGCACTTCACAAATGTTATCTTCAACCTGCTTGACAATGCGGTGAAATACCGTTCGGAAGAACGTCCGCTACAGCTCTCCGTCGCCTCGCGCGACCTCCCCGGCGACCGCCTCGAAATTTCTATTTCAGACAATGGCATAGGCATACGCCGCGACGACCTGAAGAAGATATTCGACAAATTCTACCGCGTATCCACGGGCAACCGTCACGATGTAAAGGGCTTTGGCCTCGGCCTCGCCTACGTGAAGAAGATGGTCACCGAACTCGGCGGCACCATCACCGTGGAGAGCGAAATCAACTCGGGAACAAAATTTATAATTATACTACCACTCTCTAAAAACTGAAAATTATGGAAGAACGCATGAGAATACTGCTATGCGAGGATGATGAAAATCTTGGCATGCTGTTAAGAGAATACTTGCAGGCCAAAGGCTTCAACGCCGACCTCTACTCGGACGGCGAAGCAGGCTACAAGGCTTTCCTCAAAGGGAAATATGATATTTGCGTGCTCGACGTGATGATGCCCAAGAAAGACGGCTTTACACTCGCCCAGGAGATACGTACGTTCAACTCTGACGTGCCCATCATTTTCCTTACCGCCAAATCGCTTAAGGACGATATCCTCGAAGGCTTCAAGATAGGCGCCGACGACTATATCACAAAGCCCTTCTCGATGGAGGAGCTGGTGCTCCGAATCGAAGCAATCCTGCGCCGTGTAAAGGGCAAGAAAGGCAAGGAAATCACAATGTATAAAATCGGCAAGTTCACCTTCGACACTCAGAAGCAGGTGCTGATGATTGGCGACAAGGTAACCAAGCTCACCACGAAAGAGTCCGAACTGCTGTCGCTGCTCTGCGCCCACGTTAACGTCATCCTTGAGCGTAACTATGCGCTTAAGACTATATGGATCGACGACAACTATTTCAACGCCCGCT
>CAYNXG010000028.1:0-21306 GCA_964401095.1 uncultured Bacteroides sp. | reverse complement strand
GTAAGGAGAATGTTTTCAATCTTCAGTGTTTTTGCACTTCGTTCTTGAAATTACAGGGAAAGTGGCCTTGGCCGGCTCACACGTCCTTGGACAGCGGGTCGGAGAACGACATCTGCGGCGTGTGCTCGCCGAACTGCTCGGGGTATATCACTATGATATTGTTGCGCGAGAAATTGCGCTGCAGCAGCGACGGCATCTCGGTGACCTCGTCGGTATATGACACCGACTGCTGACGGGCGCTTATGACCACAAACAGGTCGTCGTCGAGGATTCCGGCCGAGAACAGTATGAAATCGTCGTGCGAGGCCACCGTGTGGAATTCGCACCGTATGTCATAGTTTTCCTGATATATGACGCCGCGGATGAGGGGCTGCACGTCGTCGTGGCAGCAGAATATGATGCGGCAGCCCAGCTGGCCGGTAAGGCGGGCCAGGGCGCGCACCCAGCGGCTGAAACCTGTCTCGTACTGCGCGTCGCGCGGCACGGCCACCACGATTCGCGTAACGGTGTTGAGCGGAATATAGCAGCGCGAGATGATGAACATGCGGTGCGACGACTTGAGCAGCTGCTCCACCTTCGAGCCGAAGAACGAGTCGATCACCGTGGCGCGGCGGTGCATGCCCAGAATTACCTCGGTGATGTCGCGCTCCGACATGGCGTTGAGGATGCCCGTCACGGTGTTGAGGTCGTAGCGCTCGATTTTCTCGAGCTTCACGTCGGCCGAGGCGGCCGTCTTCATCGCCACGCCGAGCGATGCCTCGGACAGGGCCTTGGCGCCCTTGGAGTTCTCGTTGCGCACGTGTATGGCATAGAAGCTGTGCATGCCGCGGAAATTGCGCATCAGCACGCCCAGATCCACAAGGGCGGGGGCCGTGAGCGGGTTGTCGACGGCAATGAGCGTGTTGTTGACGCGCGTGTGGCGTATCATGTCGTCGCGGTCGAGCATGCTGATCTTCAGCTTGGCCGCGCCCGACGAGGTTATGATGGGCGCAATGGCGCAGGTGACGAGAATCACGAGGATGGTGGCGTTGAGCATCGTGCCCGAGAGGATGCCGAGCTGATAGCCGAGAGTCACCACGGCCAGGGCCACCGCCGTGTGTGCGGCCGTGAGGCCGAATATCACCTTGCGGCTCGGCGCCGACAGCCCGGCGGCCTTCTGCGCTATGAGCGCCGGCAGCCACTTCGACACAAGCGCCGTGGCCAGCATTATGCCCGCCACGCCCAGAGTGTCGAGGTTCAGCACCACCCGCAGGTTTATCATCATGCCCACGCCTATGAGGAAGTAGGGAATGAACAGGGCGTTGCCCACAAATTCTATCGATGACATCAGCGGCGAGGCGGCCGGCACGAACCGGTTGAGCACCAGGCCGGCCATGAAGGCCCCCAGCACGGGCTCCAGGCCTATGAGCTGCGCCGTCCACGCCGCCAGGAACACCATGGCCAGCACGAACACGTATTGCAGCACACGGTCGCTGTAATTCTTGAAGAACAGGCGCGTTATCCTGGGATAGCTGAATATGATGGCGCCGCCCCAGGCAAAGAGCTTCACCACCAGCCACAGCACGCCCGCGGGGCTGAAATATCCCTCGCGATGGATGTTGACAGCCGTGGCGATCACCAGCAGCGAGCCCACCACGGCTATGATGGTGCCCACGATGGCAATCAGCACCGCCGGCGCCTTGGTGATGCCGAATCGCGCCGCCACGGGATAGGAAATCAGCGTGTGGGCGGCATACATGGCGCCCAGCAGCAGCGAGGTGGTGAGGTCGAGCCGCATCACCGCCATGCTCACGGCCACGCCCAGCACCAGCGGCACCACGAGCGTCATGGCGCCGAACAGCAGGCCGCGGGTAAGATTGAGCCGCAGGTGGTACATGTCGATCTCCAGCCCGGCGAGGAACATGAGGTAGAGCAGTCCCACCTGGCCGAAGATGGCGAAACTCGAGTCGGAATCGAGCACGTTGAAGCCGTGCGGCCCTACGGCCACACCGGCTACAATCATGCCTATGATATGGGGAATCTTCAGACGGTTGAGCAGGAGCGGAGCGAGCAGAATGATGCCTAAGACGATAAAGAATATCGGTACGGGCTGGGTCACCAACGCTGCGCTTAACATGGCCTGATATGTCAGCTTGTCTTTTTATAGAGATATTCCACAATCTGCACCGCGTTGAGCGCCGCTCCCTTGCGCAGCTGGTCGCTGACGGTCCAGAACGATATGCCGGGGCCGGCCAGGTCGCGGCGCACGCGGCCCACGTAGACGGGGTCGCAGCCGGCCAGGTGGAGCGGCATGGGATATTCGAGGGCGGCGGGATTGTCGACCAGCACCACGCCGGGCGCGGCGGCAAATGCCTCGCGGGCCTCCTCGACCGATAGCGGACGCTCAGTCTCGGCCCATATGGCCTCGCTGTGCGAGCGCATCACGGGCACGCGCACGCATGTGGCGCTCACCTCGATGTCGGGGGCATGCATTATCTTCTTGGTCTCGTGATACATCTTCATCTCCTCGCGGGTGTAGCCGTTGTCGGTGAAGACGTCGATATGCGGGATAACGTTATAGGCCAGCTGATGTGCGAACCGCTCCACGCGGGGCTCGCGACCCTCGGCGAGGGCGCGGTGCTGCTCCACCAGCTCGTCCATGGCGGCCGCTCCGGCCCCGCTGGCGGCCTGGTAGGTGGCCACGTGCACGCGGCGCACCGGCGACAGGCGGTGGAGGGCGTTGAGGGCCACCACCATCTGTATCGTGGTACAGTTGGGATTGGCGATGATGCGGCGCGGGGCGTCGAGGGCGTCGTCGCCGTTGATTTCGGGCACCACCAGGGGCACGTCGTCGTCCATGCGGAAGGCGCTCGAATTGTCCACCATCACGGCGCCGCCGGCGGTGATGACGTCGGCAAATTCGCGCGACACCGATGCGCCGGCCGATACAAGCGCGTAATCGACTCCGCTGAAGTCGGATTCGCGCGTAAGCTCCTCGATAACTATTTCGCGGCCGCGGAAAGGCAGAGTGCTGCCGGCGCTGCGGGCCGAGCCGAAGAGTCGCAGATTGTCGACGGGGAGGGCACCCCCCTCGAGTACATTCAAGATTTCACGGCCGACAGCTCCGCCGGCCCCGACAATTGCAATGTTCATTTTTCAGTAAAAAGATAAAAATTCATGCAAAGGTACGAATTTTTTTCATTATCGGGCCTTCCGCGGCGCATAATGTGCGCGGGCGCGTGTCCGCGGGGTCATTCCACGCGGAATATCGAGAAGTTTACCGAGCCGTAGACGCGATGTTCCAGAAATCCGGGCAGCGACGAGAAATCATGTGTCTTGTTGTGCTCCACGATGACGAGCGTGCCCGGAGCCACGGCGCGGCTCGACAATATCTTGCCGGGAATCTCGGCAAAGCCGGGCATGTCGTAGGGAGGGTCGGCGAACACCACATCATAGGGCGTTGACAGCGAGGCCAGCAGGCGCAGGGCGTCGCCGCGCACCACGGTGATGTTGTCATCGCCCAGCAGGCCGGCCACCTTGCGTATGAAATTATACTGCGTGGCGGCCTTCTCCACGGCGGTGACACGCGAGCAGCCGCGCGACAGAAACTCGAACGACACCGCGCCCGTGCCCGCAAAAAGGTCGAGCGCCGTGGCACCCTCCAGATCAACGAGGTTTTCTATGACATTGAAGATGTTCTCGCGGGCAAAGTCGGTGGTGGGACGCGCGGTGATATTGGTGGGCACGTCGAAACGTCGCCGACCGTATTTTCCTCGTATGATTCTCATAGACTCAGGGTTAACAGTGAAACGGGGGCCTTCAGCGCCTGTGTGTCGCCGGCAAAGGCGCCTGCGGGCGGTATGACAGGCAGCACGTGGCGCACGAAGGGCGTGAGGCTCTCCATCAGCGGGCGGCGCAGCTCGGGGGAACCGGCCACGGCGATATTGTCGTTCTCGGGGTCGAGGCCCGCGCGGCTGAACACGGCCAGCACGCGGTACACGGCATCATCGGCAGACAGGCACCGGCACGAACATGCCGCCGCCAGGCCGGCCGCGTTGAACACTATCAGCTGCATGTCGCCGCCCTCGGTAAGCTCGACAAACATGTTCGAGGTGTTGCCGTCGCGTCCGCGGGGCTCGAAATAGCGCACCAGGGGCGACAGCACATGCACGGGCACGGCGTCGTAGGTGCGGGAGATGAAGTTGGCCAGAGCGCGGTCGGTGAAATACACCACATCGTTGTGGCGGTCGAGGGGCGAGGACAGCGCCGCCAGCGACGGATCCGCGGCGGCGAGGGCGGCCACGGTGTCGGCGCCGGTGCCGGCAGGGGCCACTATGGCGCGGCCGGTGCGCAAGGCCACGTCAACCTTGCCGTAAGGCGCCAGCAGCAGGGGATTGGCATACACGGCCTCCTCCACGGCCGCGGCTTCGCCGGCTGTGGCCGGGTCGAGGGCCACGCGGGCGGTAAGCGACGGCTCGGTGCCCACGATGCGGCGCACCAGCACGTCTATGGCGTCGCGGCCTATGATGAGCGACAGCCGGCACAGATCTGTGCGGTCTACAAGGTCTTTTGTCAGTGGCGTATTGGTCATTTCACTGCAAAGTTAGCGCTTTTTTATTACTTTCAGACCAAAACAGGTAAAAATAAAGCGACAGGCCCGCGAAGACCTGCCGCCGTTATAAATCTTAAGATAGCGCGTTAGAAAAGACGGTCGGGATATACACCGGCGGCGTGGAGCGACGCCAGCTTGTCCACCACGCCCTGACGGTCGGCGGCGTATGTGACGCCAAACCAGCGCGATGTGGTGTCTAGCACCTTCACTGTGGCCTCGCCGTTGTGCACCATGGTGTCCACGGCGGTGGGGATATAGTACTCGCCCTTGAGGGGATTGGTGTTAGTGTCGAGGAAGTGGCGGAATTCGCGTTCCGAGAACTCGAAATAGTCGGGTGTGAAGCCCCACATGTTCATCGACACGGGAGTCTCGGGGTCGAGATATGCGGCATTGCCGTTCTCGTCGGTGTAAACGATATCGTGGTTTTCGTCAAACGAGATGTCGGTGCGCTCTGTTACGGTGTCGAGCATTCCGTCGGCTGTGGTGCACACGCCGCGCGACACGGAGCCGTTCTCGGTCATGGTGTTGGCCACGCGGAAGCCCACCATGCAATAGTCGCCCTTGCGGGTGCGCGGACGTTCCAGCTCGCGGGCAATCACCTCAAATGCGTCGGGGCCGTAATAGTCGTCGGCGTTGATCACCACGAAAGGCTCGTTGATGGCCTCAGCGCCCATGAGCACGGCGTGGTTTGTGCCCCACGGCTTCTGACGGCCTTCGGGCACGCTGTAGCCTTCGGGGAGCTTGTCGAGGGCCTGGAACACTACTTCCACGGGAACATGGCCCTCATACTTTGAGAGAATTTTCTCACGGAAATCCTGCTCGAAATCCTTGCGAATCACAAATACCACTTTGCCGAAGCCCGCACGCAGGGCGTCGAATACCGAATAGTCCATGATGGTCTCGCCGTTGGGGCCGACGCCGTCAAGCTGCTTGAGGCCTCCGTAGCGGCTGCCCATACCGGCAGCGAGGACGAATAATGTAGGTTTCTGTACCATAAATACTTGTTTTGGAATATTCGGCAAATTTACAAAATTTTTTCCTTAATCAGACAAAAACAGGTAACTTTGTATCACCAATCCCCACACCCTATGCCGACAATGACTTCCGACCTGCGCACGCGTGCGCTGCAGACGCTTAAGAAATTCTATGGCTACGATTCGTTCCGCCCGGGCCAGTTCGAGATTATCGAGGCCGTTGTCTCGGGCCGCGACGTCATGGCGCTCATGCCCACGGGCGGCGGCAAGTCGCTGTGCTATCAGCTGCCCGCCCTGCTCGCCGACGGCTGCACCGTGGTGATATCGCCGCTCATAGCCCTCATGGAGGACCAGACGGCCGCGCTGCTGGCCAACGGCATCCCCGCCGCCGCCCTCCACTCCAACCGTCCCGAGCACGAGAACCGCGAGATTATCGACGCAGCCCTTGACGGTAAAATCAAGCTCCTGTATGTGTCGCCCGAGCGCCTGGTGGCCGACATGGACCTGTGGGTATGCCGCCTGCATGCCGGGCTGTTCGCCATCGACGAGGCCCACTGCATATCGCAGTGGGGCCATGATTTCAGGCCGGTGTACACGCAGCTGTCGGTGATAAGGGAGCGCTTCCCCTCGGTGCCGGTGATGGCCCTCACGGCCACCGCCGACCGCCTCACGCGCGACGACATAGTGAAGCTCCTGGGCATGAACGACCCGCTGCGCTGGACGGGGTCGTTCAACCGTCCCAACCTGTCGCTGCGGGTGGTGACGAGCGCCTCGAAAAAGCAGCGTATCGACGCGGTGGCGCGACTCATACGCCGCTATCCCAATGATTCCGGCATAGTGTACACCCTCTCGCGCTCGGGCGCCGAGGACATGGACGCCGCCCTGCGCGCCCTAGGCTTCCGCTCCACCGTCTACCACGCCGGCCTGTCGCCCGAGAACCGCTCGCGCGCACAGCACGCCTTCACCAACGGCGACGTGCAGGTGGTGTGCGCCACCATAGCCTTCGGCATGGGCATCGACAAGAGCAACATACGCTGGGTGGTGCACAACAACCTGCCCGGCAATATCGAGAGCTATTACCAGGAAATAGGACGCGCCGGACGCGACGGCCTGCCCTCGGAGACCGTGCTGTTCTATTCCTACCAGGACATTATGACGCGCCGGCACTTCATCGAGGAGTCGGGACGCCCGCTGGTGGCCACCGAGAAGCTCGATGCCATGCAGAAGCTGGCCGAGTCGACCATCTGCCGCCGGCGCGTGCTTCTGAGCTACTTCGGCGAGATAATGGACCACGACTGCGGCAACTGCGACGTGTGCCTCGACCCGCCGTCGCGATTCGACGGCACCGTCCTGGTGCAGAAGGCCGGCAGCGCCATCCTGCGCACGGGCAGCCGCGTGGGCATATTCATCCTCACCGACATCCTGCGCGGCTCGGCGCGCGCCGAGATACGCCTGCAGGGCTTTGACAAGATCAAGACCTACGGCGCGGGCCGCGACCTGTCGTCGCAGCAGTGGCAGGCCTATATAGGACAGATGATACAGCTGGGCCTGTTCGAGATAGCCTACGAGGAGCAGAACCACCTGCGCGTCACCCCCTACGGCATGCGCGCCATACGCGGCGAAATCACTGTGATGCTGTCCACCTTCACGCCCTACAAGGCCGCGAAGTCCCAAAAGGCCCCGGCACGGCCCGCGGTGCCTGTTAATCCCGTGGAACAGCTGTTCGAGCAGCTCAAGGCCGTGCGCAAGACCGTGGCCGCCAAGGCCGGCGTGCCCGCCTACGTGGTGTTCAGCGACGCCTCTCTGCTCGACATGGCACGCCGACGCCCGTCCACCATGGAGGAATTCATGGAGGTGAGCGGCGTGGGCGAGCGCAAAGGCGTGCGCTACGGCAAGAAATTCATCGGCGCCATACGCAAATTCGAGGGCATGGGCGCCGCCATGCCGCAGGGCACCACCTATAAGGAGACACTGCTGCTGCACAATGCCGGCGTACCGCTCGGCGAAATAGCCGAGATAAAAGGCGTTACGCCCGACACCATCCGCAGCCACATAGCCCGCCTCATCGACGAGGACATGATATCGACGTTCGGCTCCTACATAGCGCGCCGCGAATACGACGACATCGTGACCGTGCTCGAGGCCGGCGGCGACGAGACACCCCTGCGCGAGCGGTATTCGGGAGCTGTGATCAACCTCGCCCGCGCCATAATGAACTATCACAAACGCAACGGATAACACACCATAATCCCCCACATTTTGTCATGGCCGACAATTTTCTTGAAAAACGCATGTACGACCACATCCACGGCAAACCGTCGAGGCCTGCGGCGCGACGCGCTCCCCGCGGCTTCGTGTTCCCGCCGCTCACCGTGCTGGCCGTCAACAACGCCGGCGAGGCCGGACACGAGGTCATATCCACACTGGCCGCGGCCGGTCACCGTGTGATGTTCACCACCGACGCCCCCGCGGGCGGCACCGCCCTGGCGCAGGCCTGCGGCGCCCGCTACTATCCCCTGCCCTGCGAGGCCGCGGCCTCCGACATGCTGGCCCGGGGCGAGCGCGTCGATGTAGCCGTGATAATCGGCGGCGACGCCCTCGCCGCGGCCGACGCACTAAAAAAGGCCGGGCAGATGCCCGGCCTCAGGATATTTATTGATGCGTCTGTTCCCGATTCGTGTCAGGATGTCGACGGGCCTTTTGCGGTGCTTGACATGAAGCCCTCACGCGCGGCGGCCATAATGGCTCTGGCGCTCATGCACCCCGAGGTCAGCAGTACATCGCCTCGATTTCGTGTGCGTAGTGGTGATTGATCACCGGACGCCTTAGCTTCAGAGTATTTGTCAGCTCGCCGTTCTCGATGGTGAACTCGCGGGGCAGCAGTGTGAACTTCTTGATTTTCTCAAAACCGGCCAGGCCGCGCTGCAGGCGCTCGATGCGCTCGGCAAAGAAGTGGCGTATCTCGCTGTTGTTCACAAGGTCGTCCACGTTGTGGAACGCTATCTTGTGGCGGCGGGCATATTCCTTCAGGGCCTCGAAGGCCGGAATGATGATGGCCGACACATACTTGCGGTTGTCGCCTATCACGGCCACCTGCTCTATGTAGCGGTCTTCGCCCAGGCGGCTCTCGATGGCCTGCGGGGCTATATACTTGCCGTTCGAGGTCTTGAACAGGTCCTTGATGCGCTCGGTGAGCACCAGCGCGCCCTCCGAGTCGATATAGCCGGCATCGCCCGTGCGGAACCATCCGTCGGGGGTGAACGCCGACAGCGTGTCCTCGGGGCGGTTGTAATATCCGCTCATCACCGTGGGGCCCTTGACCTGTATCTCGTTGTCGGCGCCGATGCGCACATTCACCTCGGGGATGGGCTTTCCCACCGTGCCTATCTGATATCCCACCTCGGGGAAACAGGTTACGGTGGCCGTGGTCTCGCTGAGGCCGTAGCCTATGACGATATTCACGCCGATGGCATGGAAGAATTCAACGATATTGGCCGACAGCGGGGCGCCGGCGGTGGGGAAGATATTGCCGCGGTCGATGCCCATGGCATGGCGGATGGCGCCGAATACTTTCTTGTCGAAGAACTTATACTGCATCTCGAGCATCAGTGGCACACGCTTGCCCAGGCGCTTGTAGCGCAGATTGCGGTCGGCACCTACTTTCAGCGCGCGCAGAATCAGCTTCTTGCGCATGCCCGAAGCACGCGACAGCTTGTCCTGGATGGCCGCATAGGCCTTTTCCCAGAAGCGGGGCACGCTGCACATGACGGTGGGATGCACGTCCTTGAGCGTATCCTGTATTTCCTTGGGGTTGCTGTTGATATACACCTCTATGCCGCGGAAAAAGCAGAAATACGTCCATGCCTTCTCAAAGATATGGCTCATGGGCAGGAAAGCCAGCGACACATCGGCCTCGGAGAGCATGGTGAGATACTGCATGTGTATCTTCAGGCAGGCGTTGAAGCAGCTGTGGGGCAGCATGGCGCCCTTGGGCTCGCCGGTGGTGCCCGAGGTATATATGAGGGTGGCCAGGTCTGTCTCGGAGGCTTCGGCCGTGCGGCGGGTCACTTCGTCGCGGCACATGGCCGAGGCGGCGCGGCCCAGGGCCAGCAGCGAGCCGAATGACATGACGTTCTTTTCCGACTTGGGAATCTCCACCGAGGGGTCGATGACCACGATACGGTCGAGACGGGGGCAGCGGGGAGCCACCGAGCGCAGTATCTCATACTGCTTGCGGTCGCCGGCCACGGCGATACGCGCGCCTGCGTCCTTCAGAATGTATTCCACCTGCTCGGGGCTGCTCGTGGAGTAGAGCGCCACGGGCACGGCGCGATTGCGGTAGGCGGCAAAATCGGTTATGAGTATTTCGGGACAATTGGCCGAGAAAACGGCAATCATGTCGGCCGGCTTGATATCGAGAGTTTCAAATGCGCAGGCGGCGGCATCTACATCGGCGGCAAACTCGCGCCACGAGCGCGAAATCCACCGGCCGTCGGACCCGCGATAGCTGTACACGGCCTTTTCCGGCGATTCACGTCGGCGCCATACAGTCAATGTTGTAAGTATATTAGCCATAATTAAGGTCTAAACTATTGAAAACCAGTAGCAAAACTAACGGATTAGATTGCGCTTCATATACAAATCGCGACAAAGATACGGCCTTTGCCTTTAAAAATATAACATTTGCGTATACAAAACGACGTGCAGTTAACAATTATTGACTCATTGCACAAAAGTTGTTTAAAAAGCTTAATAAAACAACCTCGGCGCCCGCCCTACCCCCCCGGCGGTCGTTTTTTTCACGGATTTTGCCTATCTTTGTAAAGTTTTTAACATCTATACGATATATACCCAAACCATCATCACAATACACATGAAATTATCTATCACTCTCGCGGCGGCCATGCTGGCCGTGTCGGCCTCGGCCAACACGTCGGTGGAATGGTCGACGCTCGGAAACGTTACCGGCGAGAACGGACGTCCCGCCTACACGCAGCGGTTCACCGTAAAAGGCGACACCGACTTCGCAAGGCTCGCCTTCAACCAGTTTGCACGGCGCATGTCGACCGTCAATCCCCTCGACACACTCATCGAAATAGTTCCCGGCTACTATGCCGTGGCCTCCCCGCGCTTTGCCGCCGCCAAGGGCGACACAGTATGCGTCGATATCGTCACATCGGCCACGTTCAACAACATCTGCTATTCGGTAGACGGCGTACACATCGTCAAGGCCGACGGCACCACGGCGCCCGTGGTGTTCTCCCGCGCCGACCTGCTCGCATCGCCCGACCTGTACTCCACAGCCGCCAACGACCGCATGCCCTACGGCGAAGAAGTGTTCACGCTGAACGAGGCGCGCTCGGTTCCGGCCACCACAGGCGCCTATGACATCGTACCCTCGTTCAAGAAGGTCACCGAGACGGGCAAGACCCTGCGCGTGCCCGAATATATATATGAGTTCAAGCCCACCGCCGACAAGCGCCCCGACTATTTCCGCGCCACCGTCGACGGCAACAAGGTGAAGGTCGAGACCAACAATCCTGTTGTGGCCCGTCAGCGCCTCGCCCGCGTGCTCGTGCCCGGCAAGCCCGTGCCCTCGGCCGTTATCGAGGACTGGCCCGACTTCGGCTACCGCGGCCTCATGATCGACATCGCGCGCAACTATCAGACGCCCGCCGAGATGCGCCGCATCATCGACCTCATGGAGCGCTACGGACTGAACGTGCTCCACTTCCACGTGGCCGACGACGAGGCATGGCGCCTCGAGATTCCTGGCATGCCCGAGCTGACCGACCTGGGCTCGCGACGCGGCTACACCCTCGACGGGGCCGACTTCCTGCCGCAGATTTTCGCCGGAAACGGTAACCCGGACGCCACGGGCAACTCGGCCAACGGCTATTTCACCCGCCGCGACTTCGTAGACCTTCTGCGCTATGCCGGCGAACGCGGAATACGCATCATCCCCGAAATTGAATCGCCAGGCCACGCGCGCGCCGCTATCCTGGCCATGGAAAACCGCATGCGCCGCACCGGCGACGACACCTACCGCCTCATCGACCCCGCCGATTCGTCGAAATACACCTCGGCACAGGCGTTCCACGACAATGTGATGAACCCGGCCATCCCCGGCCCCGTGCGCTTCATGACCCACGTGGGCGCCGAGATACAGAAGATGTATGCCGACGCCGGCGTTGAGCTTCCCGCCATACACATCGGCGGCGACGAAGTGGCCAAAGGCGCCTGGACCGGCTCGCCCATCGCACAGGAATACATGGCACGCCGCGGCATGACCAACGAGCGCGACCTGCACCTGATATACATCCGTGAGCTGCTCGACCAATACGACCGCATGGGCATTCCCATCTCGGGCTGGCAGGAGATAGCCGTAGGCCACAGCGACGATTTCAACACCCGCGTGCGTCCGAGCGTCTACAGCGTGAACTGCTGGAGCACCCTGGGCCCGCAGAACTCGGTATCGGCTCAGTCGGCCCACGCTGGCTATCCCACCGTCCTCAGCAACGTGGAGCACTACTACCTCGACATGTGCTACAACTATCATCCCTACGAGCGCGGCCTCACATGGGGCGGAACCGTCGACGAATTCAAAGCGCTCAACGGATATCCCCGCCTGCTGTGCCGTGTGGACGAGAACGACTTCAAAAACGTCATAGGACTCTCGGGACAGGTATTCTCCGAGACTATCCGCACCCCGGAAATGCTCGAGACCTTCCTTCTGCCCAAAATGCTCGGCCTGGCCGAACGCGCCTGGAACGCCGACTCCACCTATACCGACGCGGAATTTTCCGACGTAATCAACGTCCGCGAGATTCCCGCATGGATCGAGGGCGTCTATGACTTCCACGTGGCCCAGCCCGGCATCAGCGTGCGCGACGGCAAGGTGCACATGAACAGCCAGTATGACGGCTCGCTCGCCGGCCACACCGACGAACTCTACATTGTATATACCACCGACGGCACCGAGCCCGGCCCGTCGTCCAAGCGGTACAAGGAACCGTTTGCCGACCCGGGCACACAGATCCGAGCCAAGGTTTACCTCCACGGCAAGCCCTCGCTCACCACTCTGAGCCGACGCTGAAACATATTATAACGACACGTCCCCGCATGCTGAAGAAGCATGCGGGGACGTGTCGTTCAGGCTGACGGTTATTTCCTGACCAGCCGTCCTATCGTGAGAAAGTTGAGAGCTGTTATCACAGCCGTAAGCCCTATGGCAAAGAGTATCGTGGGCCACAGCGAGGCGGGATGTATGTCAATCATCTCGAGGCGCCCCGTCCACAGGCCGCGCACAGCCGTCATGGCTATGCAGGCGCCTGCGAGCACCGCGCCGTTGATGCAAAGCACCAGGCGGCGGTAGCAGCCGGCGATGGCGCCCGGCATGTAGCCAAGCAGCAGCAGGCCGTCGATGATGCGTCGGTTTTTCTGCACCAGCAGATACAGGCTGAGCATCAGTATGCCCAAGGCCAGCAGGGTTATTACCAGCCCTATGACAGCCACCACGCCCGTGATGAGGCGCAGCAGGAAGGTGGCGCGGCCCGAATCGTCGGGCGAGCCCGCACGCTCGTATCCGTTGCGCGACAGATACCGCTCCACCGACGGGTCGGCGGGGTCAGAAAGCTCCACGATGAGCCTCGAGGGCTGAGCGGCCCGGCCGCTGCCAAATCGGCTGTGGGCCCAGTCCATGAACGCCTCGGGCACCGCCACGGTATTAAGCCACGACGAGAAGCCCGCGATGCGGCCAGGCAGAGTGATGCGGTCGCCGGCGCCAGATATGGTGACCGTCAGAGGTATCGAGCCGAGCATGGCCTCGCTGACAGGCGGCATGCGCCCCGAGGCTGCAAAGCCGAAATTATACAGTGCCAGATAATCCTTGGGAATGATGATGGGCACCGAAGGCGCCGAGGGGTCGAAGTGCCATGCCTCGCTGTCGATGTCGATAAGCGAGTCGGGCACGGATTCAAAGAACAGCGCCGTCTGCATCGACCGTCCGCCCAGCTCGATACCGGCCCATACGCCGAAATCGGCCGCACGGAACGGCGACACGCCGCCACACCACGGCTGCGCCTCCAGGTCGGCAATCTCGCCGGCCGAGAACACCGGCGCCTTGCCGCTGAATGTGTCGCCCAGCCCCACAGGCTTGGATATGACGATATTGCGGCTCGACGCAAGGCCTATGCCGTCGGAGCCGCGGCTGCCGGCGCCCGCCGAGACATCGCGGTAAAACTGCAGCGCCACCATCAGTATGGCCACTCCGACGAGCGTGGCGGCCGCATATCCGCACAGCTGCCACACACTTATATTCTTACGCAATAATTTCCACACCATGACTACAAGTGTAAGGGTATCATCGGCGTGCCCGTCTGTAGCGACGCGCCCACCGACGTGAATATGACTCCGGCACTCTGCCGGGCGGCCTCGCGGGCCACCATGCGGCCGCAAAGCTCGTTGTTATACGGATCGAGATGGCTCACCGGCTCGTCGAGCACTATGAAGTCGAAAGGCTGGCACAGGGCGCGGATAATGGCCACACGCTGCTTCTGTCCCACCGACATGCGGCCGGCGGGGGTGTCGATGCGGTGGTCGACTCCCAGCTCCTCGAACATGGCGCGGATATCGGCCTCGGTGGCATAGCCCGTGAGGCGGTTTTTGAGCAGCACGTTCTCCAGAGCCGTAAGCTCGTCGAAAATATCGAGCTCCTGCGGCACATAGGCCAGGTGGCGGCGGCGCACATCGCACCATCGCCCCACGCCCCAGCGGGCCACGTCGGTATCGTCAAACAGGATGCGGCCCGAATAGTCGTGGCGGATACCCGTCAGAAACGAGCACAGCGAGGTCTTGCCCGTTCCCGACGCGGCATTGATGCCGTAGACTTTCCCGCGCTCAAACGTCAGGCGGGTGCGCCACAGCTCCGACGGCCGGGGCTCGTCGGCCTCGAACACGCGCGGCAGCACATTGTCGAGCGTTATGGTGTCGATTCGCTTCATAACCGGGGAATGACGTCGGCGATGGCTTCGATGAAGGGCTTGTCGGTGCCGGTGACCTGCACCGTCACCTCGGCGCTCTCGGATTTCAGTTTTACAAAGCCCTTGAGGCCAAGGTTCTTGACGCCGCTGAGCATATCAACAATCTCGGGCGAGAGATTGAAGCGCAGCACCAGCAGGCAGTCGGCATAATCGTCGGCCACGAGTTTCGTGCCCGCGGACACGCCCGGAGTGGCGGCCACGATCCAGTCGCCGTCGGTGTACAGCTCGGCCATAGGCTTGTCGCCCTCGAGATACAGGCCATAGCGGCCTTCGGACGAGCGGCGCACCATAGGAATATCGGCCGAAAGGCGCGCTCCCATGGCGCTCACGGCCATACGCGCGGTGAGCTTGTCAGTTGCCCTGGCCCTTACGGCGCCCGTCATGGTCTCGGGCGACATGGGCGAGCGGGGATCGAGATTCACATAGCCCATGGCGGGGCCCTCGGTCACGGCCGCCACGGCGAGGACATCGCTCGTAGACAGCGGCAATATGTTGCGGGCCACTTCCCACCAGGCCTTTATGTCGACACGGCCTATAACGACCGACACCGTGGCGTCGCGGTCGACATAAGAGGCCACGTCGGAGCCGATTTTCTCAAATCCCAGGCTGTCGGGGATGAATGACGCGCGCCGGCCGTCGGTGTCGTAGCAGTCAATGACGCTTTTCATCTCCGAGCCCTTGAATTCGACAGTGCCGAGCTGCACCTTGCCGTTGGGCCCGGGACCGGCGAAATTCACCGTCGCGGGGCTTTCGAGGATTTTGAGTTTCCAGGCGGCCGCGGGATTCTTTTCGGCATTCTCGCGGATATCGGCGATTCTGTCCTTCGCGTTGCCGCCGGCGTTCAGCACCCACAGATAGCTGTCGTCGAGGGCGAGAACCGAGTGCTCGGAAGCCGACTTATACAGCGTCAGGCCGTCGCCCTTCTCGGGCTTGAAGCCTTGCGGGAGCGCGGCAATCGATTTCTCGGCCTTGGCGCAGTCGGTGACGGAGGCCACCCACGCAAAGCGGCGCATCGAATTGTCGGGCAGAAGCAACACCCGCTCCACGTCGATACCGTCGACCGACATCATCAGCGCCGGCGCTGCCAGCGCGCCCGACAGGCCGTCGGAATTCTTCATATCCGACATCAGCCGCTCGCCGGCCGATGCGCTTAACGACTTGAAATTGACCACACATGCCATGTGCTCGTTGTCAATAAGGCCTGTCACAGACGCCTTGTCGCCGCCCGAGCAGCCATACATGAGGGCCGCGGCCACAACCGCCGCAGCATAAGAGATGAATTTGAATAATTTGTTCATAATCGGTAATTTTCACAAAATTAGAAAATATTTTCATATCGGTTCAACAAAAAAATGATTATCTTTGCACAACAACGAATAAAAATTACCTACGTCATGGAATTTATATCAAAACGTGTACAGTCGCTTGCCGTGTCGCAGACACTGGCAATGTCGCAGAAAAGCGCCGAGCTGCGGGCGTCGGGCGTCGATGTCATCAATCTATCGGTGGGTGAGCCCGACTTCAACACCCCGCAACACATCAAGGACGCGGCCCGCCGCGCCATCGACGAGAACTACACGTTCTACTCGCCCGTGCCGGGCTACATGTCGCTGCGCGAGGCCATATCCGCCAAACTGTCGCGCGAGAACGGCCTCACCTTCTCGCCCGCCCAGATAGTCGTGGGCAACGGCGCCAAGCAGGCCCTGTGCAACGTGATACTGTCTACCGTCAATCCCGGCGACGAGGTCATAATCCCCACCCCCGCCTGGGTGAGCTACGTGGAGATGGTGAAGCTCGCCGAGGGACGCAGCGTCCTCGTGCCTGCCGGCATCGACAGCGACTTCAAGATCACTCCCGCCCAGCTCGAGGCCGCCATCACCGACAAGACCCGCATGGTGCTGCTGTGCTCGCCTTCTAATCCCACCGGCAGCGTCTACACCCGCGACGAGCTGCAGGCGCTGGTAACAGTCCTCGCCGCTCATCCCGGCATCATCGTGCTGGCCGATGAAATCTACGAGCACATCAACTACACCGGGTCGTTCACCTCGCTGGGCTCGTTCCCCGAAATCGCCGACCGCACCGTCATCATCAACGGCGTGTCGAAGGCCTATGCCATGACAGGCTGGCGCATAGGCTACTGCGCCGCGCCCCTCGCCATAGCCAAGGCCGTGTCCAAGCTGCAGGGCCAGTACACCTCGGGCGCATCGTCGATAGCCCAGAAAGCCGCCGAAGCCGCCTACAACGGCCCGCAGGACTGCGTGGCCGAGATGTGCGCCGCATTCCGCCGCCGCCGCGACCTGGTGGTTGAGCTGGCATCGAAGATTCCCGGATTCAAGGTCAACGAGCCCAAGGGCGCCTTCTACCTCTTCCCCGAGGTGTCGGCCGTGCTGGGCAAGCGCGCCGGCGACCGCGTCATCACCACCTCGGGCGACCTGGCCATGTATCTGCTCGAAGAGGCCCACGTGGCCACCGTCGACGGCGCCGCATTCTGCGCTCCCGGATACATCCGCTTCAGCTACGCCACCTCCGACGACAACCTGCGCGAGGCCATGGCACGCATCGACGCCGCTGTAAGAAAACTCGTCTGATATCCCCCGCCACATACCGCCGGACGCGGCCTTCGGGCGGCGTCCGGCGTTTTTTATTGAAAAAAACACGGGGCTTTCACATTATATATAAATATATTTTGTAATTTTGTAGCGAATTGCGTCCGAATGCCTTGTCGGCAACGGCACTAAAACCATGGAAATCTAAGTATTATCAACCTCAATACAATCAACACAATGGATATTTCGCATATCGAACACATCGGCATCGCCGTGCCCAGCCTCGACGAAGCTATCCCCTTCTATGAAAACATGCTCGGTCTCAAGTGCTTCGCAATCGAAGAAGTAGCCGACCAGAAAGTGCGCACCGCCTTCTTCAAGGTAGGCCAGACCAAGATAGAGCTGCTCGAAGGCACCGACGAGAGCTCGGCCATCTCGAAATTCATCGCCAACAACGGCGGCCGCGGCGGCATACAGCACATGGCCTTTGCCATCGCCGACGGCGTGCAGAACGCGCTCAACGAAGTGGAAACCAAGGGCTGCCGCCTCATCGACAAGGCTCCCCGCAAGGGCGCCGAAGGCCTCAACATCGCCTTCCTCCACCCCAAGTCGACCGTAGGCACACTCATTGAGCTCTGCGAAAACCCCAACAAGTAATCCTCTCAACGACTTTACCACTACCTTATATATAAGTAATGAGCAATCAACTCGAAAAAGTAAAAGAGCTCATCGAGCTTCGCAACGAGGCCCGACTCGGTGGCGGCGAAAAGGCCATCGAAAAGCAACATGAACGCGGCAAATACACCGCCCGCGAGCGCATCGCACAGCTCCTCGACGAAGGTTCGTTTGAAGAACTCGACATGTTTGTACGCCACCGCTGCCACAACTTCGGCCAGGAAAAGAAATCATTCCTCGGCGACGGCGTCGTGACCGGCTACGGCACAATCGACGGACGCCTCGTTTACGTGTTCGCACAGGACTTCACCGTATTCGGCGGCTCTCTCTCCGAGACCATGGCCCTGAAGATCTGCAAGATCATGGACATGGCCATGAAGATGGGCGCACCTGTCATCGGTCTTAACGACTCGGGCGGCGCACGTATCCAGGAAGGCATCAACGCCCTCGCCGGCTACGCCGAAATCTTCCAGCGCAATATCCTCGCATCAGGCGTCATTCCCCAGATATCGGCTATCCTCGGCCCCTGTGCCGGCGGTGCCGTATACTCTCCCGCCCTCACCGACTTCACCATCATGGCCAAGGGTATCAGCTACATGTTCCTCACCGGCCCCAAAGTGGTGAAGACCGTTACAGGCGAAGACGTTACACAGGACGCTCTCGGCGGCGCCGAGGTACACTCGTCCAAGAGCGGCGTATGCCACTTTGCCGCTGAAGACGGCGAAGAAGCCATCAAGATCATCCGCAAGCTCTTCGGCTACATTCCTCAGAACAACCTCGAGGAGCCCCCGTATGTGGAATGCAACGACCCCATCGACCGTCTCGAAGACTCTCTTAACGAGATCATCCCCGACTCGCCCAACAAGCCCTACGACATGTATGAGGTGATCGGCGCCATCGTCGACAACGGCGAATTCCTCGAAATCCAGCGCGACTACGCCAAGAACCTCATCGTGGGCTTCGCCCGCTTCAACGGCCAGAGCGTGGGTATCGTGGCCAATCAGCCCAAATTCCTCGCCGGCGTGCTCGACTCCAACGCATCGCGCAAGGGTGCCCGCTTCGTACGCTTCTGCGACGCATTCAACATTCCCCTGGTTACCCTCGTCGACGTCCCCGGCTTCCTGCCCGGCACCGGCCAGGAATACAACGGTGTCATCCTCCACGGCGCCAAGCTGCTCTACGCCTACGGCGAGGCTACCGTGCCCAAGGTGACCGTGACACTGCGCAAGAGTTACGGCGGCTCGCACATCGTGATGAGCTGCAAACAGCTCCGCGGCGACATGAACTACGCATGGCCCACAGCCGAAATCGCCGTTATGGGCGGCGCCGGCGCCGTGGAAGTGCTCTACGCCAAGGAAGCCAAGGCATCCGACGATCCCAAGAAGGTGCTCGCCGAGAAGGAAGCCGAATACAACAAGCTCTTCTGCAACCCCTACAACGCCGCACGCTACGGCTATATCGACGACGTCATCGAGCCCCGCAACACCCGTTTCCGCGTAATCCGCGCCCTGCAGCAGCTCGCCACCAAGAAGGTGACCAACCCCGCCAAAAAGCACGGCAACATACCCCTGTAATCATCACGCTACCAATTTGAAACTCAGACTTAAACGTATGAAAAAACGACTGATTCTGATGCTGGTGGCAGTGATGGCGCTCAGCGTGGTGTCGACGGCTCAGACCCGCACGGCCCTGCGCATTAACGAAGTAATGGTTGAAAACACACCCGACGGTATCGCCGACGAATACGGCGCACACCACGGATGGATCGAAATCTTCAACGCCAACTTCGCGCCCATCGAGATATCAAGCATCTATCTTACCACCGACTCTACCCGTCCCACGATGTATCCCGTGCCCCTGGGCGACGTGCACACACGCATGCCCAAGCGCCAGCACGTGATATTCTTCACCGACGGCGAGCCCAACAAAGGCACGTTCCACACCAACTTTACCCTCGTGCCCGGGCAGGACAACTGGATCGGCATCTACGACGCCGACGGCCGCACACTCATAGACCAGGTGGTGGTGCCCGCCTCGCTCGTACCCGGCCAAAGCTGGGCACGCACAGCCGACGGCGCCGGTGAATGGGCCCTGCGCACAGGCGGTCCCGACGACTATATCACTCCCTCGAGCGCTAACGTCATCAACGACACCAACGAGAAAATCAAGGACTTCGCAGAACGCGACGCCAACGGCTTCGGCATGACCGTCATGGCCATGTGCATCGTGTTCACCGCCCTGCTGGTACTCTGCCTCAGCTTCTACGCCATAGGCAAGATCGGCTCGGTATTCTCACGTCTCAACAAGGCCCGCGCCCAGGGCAAGGAAGCTCCCAACCTGGCTGAAATCCGCGAGACACCCCAGGATACCGGCGAGGAAATCGCAGCCATCGCCATGGCCCTGCGCGACCACCTCGACGCACACGACGCCGAGAGCACTATCCTCACCATCAGCAAGGTGCGCCGCTCCTACTCGCCCTGGAGCTCCAAGATTTACAATCTGCGCGAGGTGCCACAGCGCCCCACACGCCGCTAATCAGACATTTCTAAAACTTTGAAAACAAAATGAAAGAATACAAATATAAGATCAACGGCAACACCTACAACGTGTCTATCGGCGACATCGAGGACAACGTTGCTCAGGTCGAGGTCAACGGCGTCGCATACCGTGTGGAACTCGAAGCCAAGAAACCCGTAACCGTCAAGAGCGCCGCTCCCCGCCCCGCCGCCGCTCCCCGCGCAGCCTCGGGCGAGAAAGTCATCTCCAAGCCCGCCGCTACCGGCGGCGCCGGTGCCGTCAAGGCACCCCTGCCCGGCGTGGTGCTCTCGATTCCCGTCAAAGTGGGCCAGGCCGTGAAGGCCGCCGACACCGTCCTGCTCCTCGAAGCCATGAAGATGGAAAACGCCATCCACGCCGGCAAGGACGGTACAGTCAAGGAAATTCTCGTGTCGACAGGCGACTCCGTGCTCGAAGGCACCGCTCTAATCGTCATCGAATAATCCCGTATTCACTATGGATTTCGGTGATTTCCTACTGAAAAACCTGCGACAGTTCTGGGAACTGACAGGCTTTGCCAATGCCGAATGGGGCAACATCATCATGCTCTGCGTGGGACTGTTCTTCATCTGGCTGGCCATCAAGAAAAATTTCGAGCCCATGCTGCTGGTGCCCATCGGCTTCGGCATCCTCATCGGCAACGTGCCTTTCAACACTGAGGCCGGCCTCGAGGTAGGCATCTACGAGCAGGGTTCCGTGCTCAATATCCTCTACAACGGCGTGTCGGCCGGCTGGTATCCCCCGCTGATCTTCCTCGGAATCGGCGCCATGACCGACTTCTCGGCCCTCATCGCCAATCCCAAGCTGATGCTCATCGGCGCGGCTGCCCAGTTTGGCATCTTCGGTGCCTACATGGTGGCCCTCGCCATCGGCTTCGCGCCCGACCAGGCCGGTGCCATCGCCATCATCGGCGGCGCCGACGG
>CAYNXG010000027.1:0-21537 GCA_964401095.1 uncultured Bacteroides sp. | reverse complement strand
CGATATGTATATTTCAATAATCCGGAACACGAGGCCCTGGCGGCGCTGTGCGGGGCCATGACGTGCGGGCATGTGTACCGCAACCGACGTCGCGCCCTTGCCGTGCTCGACCCCGGCCTCCCGCGTCAGATTTTCGATATCAGTTATTGATAACCTTTATTGTGCCCGACGGCGACTGGAACATTGTCAGGCCGAAGCGGTTGATGATGGCGTACACGTGGTCGAACATGTCGCTCTGCACCCGCTCGAAGCTGCGCCAGTCCGTTGCCTTGGCAAAGAAATAGAGCTGCAGGGGCAGGCCCGTGGCCGTGGGCGGCATCTGCCTCACCATGTACAGCATGGTGTGGTTGATGCGGTCGTCGACGCTGAGCCAGCGGTCGAGATAGGCCCGCAGCAGGCCCAGGTTGACGGTGCGGGCGGCGTCGGCTATATCGAGGCCGTCGAGCCATCCGTCGGCTTCGAGGGCGCCGAGCTCGTCGGGGGTGAGGTATCTCACCGAATTAATGTCGATCAGCACCGAGCGCTCCACGCGGCGGCCGCCCACGCTGCGCATGGCCTGATAGTTGTGAAACGACTCAGACACGAGCGAATAGGGCGGCAGGGTGGACACGGAGTTGTCCCAGTTGCGCACCTTCACGGTGGTGAGTGATATGTCCTCCACCTCGCCGTTGACGTGGCGGCTGTCGCAGATTATCCAGTCGCCTTCGCGCAGCATGTTGTTGGCCGTCAGCTGAATCGACGCCACGAGCCCCAGGATGGTGTCCTTGAACACCAGCATCAGCACTGCGCTTATGGCGCCGATGGCCGTGATGATGGATATGGGGTCGCGGCCCATGAGCATGCTCACGAACACTATGATGCCGATGCACACCACCACCAGCTGCACCATCTGGAACAGGCCGCGGATGGCATAGGGCCTGAGGCGGTCGACATTCTTGCACAGCTGCAGCGAGTTGCCCACAAGGATATACACGATAATCACCACCACCGCCAGGATATACAGCGATGTGGCCATCGACAGGAATCCGTAGAGGCTCTTGGGCATGTCGGGGCCGGCGGCGGGCAGCAGGTGATTGACGGCTATGGCCGGCACGAGCTGCGACACGGCCTTGAGCAGGCGCGGGGTGACGAGATAGTCATCCCATTTCGTCTCGGTTTTCTTCACGAGGCGGTCAATCTGAATCAGCAGGAATTCGGTGATGTAATATGACAGCCACGCCGCGAGCGCTATGGCGCACGCTATGGCGGCGGCACGCGCCGCGGGGTCGGATATCAGGCCTGTGAAAAACTGTCGCAGGGTCTCGGTCATAGGATATTAGCTTTTAAAAAGGGATGCCCCCGCGGTGGCCGGGGCATCCCTTATGCAGGATAAAGTCAGATTATTTTACATATACGCGGGCCACGGTGACCTGTCCGTCGCGCGAGGTGGCGCGGACTATCACGCATGTGCCGGGCACGGGACGCTCGATGCGGATGCCGTTGAGGTCGAAGTACTCCACGTCGGCGTCGCCGGCGGCGATGATGTCGGCGATACCCATGTGGGCGAAGCTTACGGGATCGAGGCCTTTAACGGCTTCATAGGCGTTCACGGCGGTGTCGGGACATGTGCCGCGGCAGCCCTCGGCGATGCCGGTGAAGGCGTCCTCGGCCACTGCGGGAGGCACGGTGGACTTGAAGATGACGGTGGCCAGGGCGCTACAGCCTGCGAAGGCGCGCGCGCCGATTTCGGTGATGCCGGTGCCGAAGGTGATGCCCATCAGGCCGGTGCAGTCGGCGAATGCCTCGGTCTCAATGGCCGTGTAGGTGTCGGGGATGGCGATTGAGAGGATGTCGGCTCTTTCGCGGAAGGCGCCTTCAAGCACGCGTGTCACGGCGTAGGACACATTGTTGTGGTTTACGCGTTCGGGCAGCTGCATCAGGCCGCCGCGGGTGCCGATATACTTCTTGACGTAGATTTCGTGCACGCCGTCGGGGGTGTCGAGGTTCACGGCATAGATGTAGTCGCCTTCGGTGAACTCGGTCTCGGCGGGAGCGGCCACAGTGACGCCGGCGGGTGCGCTCAGCGGAGCGGTGACGCCGTCATAGAGGGCTTCAACACGGAAAACGTAGAGCTGTCCGTATTCTGCAACTTCGTATTCCCAGGGCGAGGTGACGGCGCCTACCTCGACGTCGTTGACATAGCCCTTGAAGCCGGTGCACTTGGCATATTCGGTAGAGGGGTCGGCCCAGGTGATGATGGCCATGCGGCGCTCCGAGTCGCCCTCGGCTTCGAGGGGGCCCACGCCCTTATAGTCGGTGATGACGATGCTGTCGAGGATAGCCGATGCGGGAGTTTCCTCGAACGATGTCACGAAGCGCACGTAGACGGTCTCCTTGCCGGCATAGTCGGCGAGCGATGCCACGGCGCGGCGCCATTCGGCCTCGGTGATGTCCTTGGCGATGACGGTCTTGAGCAGGGATGTGAATTCGGTGCCGTCGGTCGATACGAGCAGGTCGATTGTCACGTCGTTGTCGGGGATGGCGTAGTAGTGGAACGAGAGGGCGGGGTTCACGGCCTTCGAGAGGTCGATCTTGTAGGAGGTCATGGTGTTTGTGGCGCCGGTGGGTACTCCATAGCCGGTGTAGTCCACGTAGATGAGGCCTGTGCCTTCGTAAGGCTGCACGGTGTTGGAGCCGTACTCGGCTTCGGTGCCGATGTACATGGGTGCGCGATAGGCCGAGTTTTCAAAAACCCAAACGTTATCCGTGCCGTCGTCGAAAGTCTCTACGAAGGGAAGATTCTGCGACGGGCCCACGATGAGGTCGTAGTCAAACGAGCTGTAGTTCGACTGGCCATCGCCCATGTCGTTGGCCGCCTGCACCTCGTAGCGCACTGCGCGGGGCTTGTCCATGTCGGTGCCGTAGTCGATGAACTCGGTTTCCTTGATGCGCTCGGCGATGAGCATGCGGTTGTCGGCACCGGAGCCCCAGCAGCGGAACACATTGTAGACGGTCTTCTCGGGATCGATTGCGCCCCAGTTGATGCCGCGGTCGGGAGCGGTCCAGTACACGCGTATGCCGCCCTGATAAGGCTCGGCCGCAACGGGGTAGGGGCCTACGGGGATGTCCTTGCCCACATAGCAGTTGACCGTAATCTCGGCGAAGCCGAAGGGGGTCACCGCACGCAGCACGTAGTAGTTGCTGGCGTTTTCTACGGGATTATTGTCCACGTAGGTCACCGTAGCGCCTTTGGCGGGCGAAGGCAGCGACTCTATCAGCTCGGTCTTGAACGGATAGGTGTCGCGGTCGATGACGCGGTAGACCTCGAGGGCGGTGAAATCGACGGGGATGTCCTTGTTGGCGCTGTCCTTGGTGGGCATCACGGCCGAGAGGGTCACCGACTTGCCGTCGAGGGCCGGGGTGGCCGAGGCGGTGTTGTATCCGAACGAGAAGGATATGCCGGGAGTCATGGAGCCGTAGCCGGGCCAGGCGCATTGGTTCTCGCCGATTGAGGCGTATGCGTTATAGGTGTAGGACACGCCATACTGCCATGCGGGCTCGGCGGTGTCGAAGAAAGTCAGGGTCTCGCCGGGGGTAACGCCTTCAAAGCTTGCGACGGAGATGTTCTCCTCGCCCAGCGAATATGAAGATCTCACGACGCGCAGGTTCATAGTGGTTCCTTCGGGCAGCGCCTCGTAGCCCGAGTCCTTGGAAGGCGCGGTGAGAGTGCCTTGAACCTTGCCGACATTGTCTTCGATAAGGAAAGACATGGTCAGCGAAGGAGACGCCGGAGTGAGCCCGGTGCTTTGGGCTGCCGTAGGCATGGAGCATATCGCCGCCGCTGCCGCGACGACGCACATTGTAAAACTGCGGGTAAATGTCATTTTGTTTTGGTGGTGTTTTTTGAGAGGTTTAAGACTTTTGACACTTTATTGCACAAAATTATGAAAAATTTTTTATTATTGAAAAAAAAGACTATCTTTGTGCCAAATAATCTTGACAAAAGACTTACCTGACACTTTTTCGGATGTTATCCGACTCTAATTCTTGAGAAAAAAACCGCACATTATTTTTCCAATTCACAGTTAATGAAAAAAAGTCTGATTCTCCCGCTTGTAGCGACAGCAGCCGTAGGCATGTCTGCCGCTCCTTCCGGCCACGTACAGGGTGCCGTGAAGATTCCTGCCGGACACGAGCGTTTCGAGGCTCCCATGCAGTCGCGTACGCTTCCCACCCTCTCCGGCGGAATATCCGAGTTCAATACCCGCATCACCGAGGCCCCCGTACCCGGCCCCGTCCGCATGACACCCGCCGCCGCTCCCGCGGCCGGCGCAGGTACAATTATCTATGGTTATCTCGGCAACTCCAACCTTGTAGGCAAGGAATACGGCTTCTACAGCATCGACCCCTACAAGGGCGGCACCTTCATGTGGCAGGACGAGCTCACCGAGCTTACATGGTCGGTCTACACCGGCTGGTATCGCGACGGCAAGGTGTGCGGTCTGTCAGGCGCTAAACTCTCGGGCTCATACATGGTGTACGCCTACTCTGAATTCGACTTCGCATCGGGCAAGCTGGTGCGCAACGACATCATCGACCTCGGCGAGACAGGCATGATGCCCGTGTTCCTGTCATCGGCCTACCGCACACTCGACGACAAGGTCTACGGCTACGGCTACGACGACTCCGGTGAGGGCTTCTCGTTCTCGGTGGCCGACGCCGACGGCTTCACCAACGTGCGCAGCCTCACAACAGTGGATATCAAAGATTTCTGCACCACTATGTGCTATGATTCGCAGGCCGACGTTTTCTACGGTATTACTACCGAGGGCAAATTCGTCGAGATTGACTGTGAAGGCACGCAGACAGAAATCATCAGCATCAACCTGCCTAATCTTATGTCCCAGACAATGACCGGCATGACTTATGTGCCGTCGCTCGATGCCGTGATATGGGACCCCTACTTTGAAAACGTATCCACCGGCTTCTACTCGATAGACATGAAGAGCCACGATGTGACATGTCTTTCCACAAGCCGTGGCGCCGAGATATATTCGTTCCTGTTATGTACCGAAGACAACGCCGATCCCAAGGCTCCGGCAATCGCCCGTCTTGACAATTTCGACTTCCCGGGCATCGCCCTCGACGGCACAATCACCTACACCTTTCCCGGCAAGACCCAGGATGGCTCGCCCCTGGCTGGCGACCTCGAATGGACCCTCCTCGTCGACGGCAACCCGTGGGAGAGCGGCACGGCCCCGGCCGGCTCGCAGATTTCCGTTCCCCTGACATCGCTCGAGAACGGTAACCGCACTTTCGCCCTCATCACCACCAAGGACGGCCTCAACAGCGTGCCCTGCATCTTCCACAAGTGGATAGGCTCCGACACCCCCGTGGCCCCTGCCAATGCCAAGCTCACCGAGACCACCGTAAGCTGGGACGCCCCCGCCGCCAGCATCCACAACGGATACGTGGACTATGCCGACATCACCTACACCGTGAAGCTCAACGGCGAGACTCTCGGCACCACCAAGCAGACTACATTCAGCTACACCCTCCCCGAGGGCAAGCCCTTCACCAGCTACACCGCCGAGGTGACAGCCTCATTCGACGACAAGACATCCGAAGCCGCCGTATCAAACTTCATCACCTACGGCCAGCCACTCGAATGTCCCATCCACTTCCGCCCCGAGGAGAAAGATCTCGAGCTCATGACCCTCATCAACGTAGACGGCCACAAGTTTGAAGACGGCCGCGACGACACATGGCGCTTCATCATGGACATGGGCTTCCCCGCCTTCGCATCCGGCTATAACGGCGACGACTGGCTCATCCTGCCTCCCATGAACTTCAGCAACACCGCCAAGGCCTACCGCTTCGAGATGGAAATCGGCCTCGTGCACGACATGGACACCAGCGGCACATACGAAGTGTGCATCGGCACGGCTCCCACCGCCGAGGCCATGACACGCGTGATCATCCCCGAATCGCACTGCGAACACATGCGCGGCGACATCCTCGAGGAATTCTTCGCCGTAGCCGAGCCCGGTACATATTATATCGGTATCCACACCAAGACCAACCGTGTATCGTTCCACGTGTCTGACATCGACGTATCGCTCAGCAACCGCGATGCCGACGTGCCCACCGGCGTCACCAATCTCCAGGCCGTGGCCGAGCCCAACGGCGAGCTCACCGCCACCGTGACATTCAACATGCCCGAATACACCGCCGGAGGCCGCAAGCTCGACCCCTCCACCGTAATCACCGCCAATATCGTTACGGAGTCAGTTACTCCCGAGAAACCCGATGCCCCCGCTGTGCCCGTGGCCACCAAGACCGTCACCGGTGCTCCGGGATCCTCGCAAAGTGTTGTAGTGACCACTGCCCAAAACTATAACAACATCACCGTCTCATGTTCAATTGACGGACGTGTAGGCAAGGGCGAAACAACCCTCCTATACACAGGTCTTGTACGCCCGTACATAGTGCAGGACCTCCAGGGTGTCATCAGCGAGGATAACATGTCTGTCGAGCTCACATGGACACCTCCCGTGAAGGGTCAGGATCCGGGAAATATCGGCGATTCGTTCAGATATCTCATATATTATTATAATAACGGTTGGAACTACGGCGATGATGCAGGACTGGACGTGCTCCACTACACCTACACGCTCAAGCCCGGTGCCGAGCTGCAGTATGTGCGCCTCGGTGTCATGGCCTACAATGCCGCCGGTCTCAGCGACTATATCCAGTCGGCGACATTCTCTATCGGCACACCAATCCAGCTCCCCTGGACAGATGACCTCACCTCTCCTTTGGGATACGAGAACATGAATATCATACGCCCCGGCGAGCAGTATGAGAACACATTCTGGATGATTGACGATCCTGCCACCGTATCGCCTATTTTCGCCAATCAGTCAAAGACGGCCATGATTGGCTATACTGTGGGAGCCTCTAACGTAAAGGGTCTCATATCCCTGCCCAAAATCAGTACCCGCAACTATTCGTCGGCCAAGCTCGTATTTGACTACTGGGACGGCGTGGCCGCCGCCAAGATGCGTGTGCTTGGTTCTACTTACGGCATGGATGCGCGCATGCTCCTCGCCGAACTTCCCTGCGAGGGCAACGGCTGGAGAAGCTACACCATCGAGCTTCCCGAATCCCTACTCAACCGCGGCTGGGTAGAACTGTACATAGAGGCTGACATTACAAACGAACAGACCTATGCCATGTTCTCGGGCTACTCCATCACCGGCACCAGCGGTGTCAGCGACGTGGCCGTGTCGAATGAAGGCAAAATCACCACCGGCCCCGGCTCGCTCACTCTCAGCGGCTTCAGTGGCGAGAGCCTCATCGTCAGCGATATCGCCGGACGTGCCGTTGTGACCGCCCGCAGCCTCGACGACGTGAACACCTACTGTCTCGCTCCCGGCACCTACATCGTGCGCGCCGGCGGCAAGGCTGCCAAGGTGGTTATCAGATAATGTAAATCACGAATCCCTATAAAAAGACAGCGCTCGGAAATCTCCGGGCGCTGTCTTTTTATAAGGTTATCGCCAAAAAAGCGATGAATCTGCCGATTTGTCAGACGTCGATGAGGGCCCTGACGGCCAGGGCGTAGCAGCGGGTGCCGAGGCCCGAGATGGTGCCCGAGCACACGGGCGACAGATAGGACTGACGCCTGAATGCCTCGCGCGCGTGTACATTTGATATATGCACCTCTATCACGGGAATGTCTATGGCGGCTACGGCGTCGGCCAGGGCCACCGAGGTGTGCGTGTAGCCGCCGGCGTTGAGCACCACGCCGTCTACCCTCGAGGGGCCGAAGGCGGCCTGCTGCAGGGCGTCGATGAGGGCACCCTCGCCGTTGTGCTGCTCATAGTAAATCTCAGCGGCGGGAAATTCGCCGCGCACGGCGGCGAGCACGTCGTCCATCGTGGCGCTGCCGTAGATGCCCGGTTCGCGGCGGCCCAGCAGGTTGAGGTTGGGGCCGTTGAGGATGAGTATGCGACGCGGAGTATTCATTTCTTCGATACGTCCACCTTCACTGTGGGAGGCATAGAGTTGTTGCGGCGGTCTACGGCGTCAATCACCTCGCGGGCCAGGTGGGTGAAGGCGGCCGCGGTGAGCGAGTTTTCGTCGAGGGCCACTGGCGCGCCGGCGTCGTTGTGGTCGCCCACGGTGGCCACCAGGGGTATGCGGGCCAGGATGGGCACGTCGTATTCCGTGGCCATGCGCTCGACGGATTCGTCGTTGCCGAAGATGTAGTAGCGTTCGTCGGGATGGCGTTCGGGCGTGAACCATGCCATGTTGTCCACGATTCCCAGCACGGGCACGTTCACCTTGGGCTCGCGGAACATCGCCACGCCCTTGCGGGCGTCGGCCAGGGCTATCTGCTGCGGGGTGGTGACGACGATGGCGCCCGTGATGCCCAGGGTCTGCACCAGGGTGAGGTGGATGTCGCTGGTGCCCGGGGGCATGTCGATGAGGAAGTAGTCGAGCTCGCCCCAGTCGGCCTGCTCGATGAGCTGCCGCAGGGCGTTGGATGCCATGGCTCCGCGCCACAGGGCGGCCTTGTCGGGGTCGATGACCAGGCCTATCGACAGCAGCTTCACACCGTAGCGCTCCACGGGGATGATGAGGTTGCGGCCGTCGGGAGTCTCGCGCAGGTAGAGGGTCTCGCCCTCGATACCGAAGATTTTGGGTACCGACGGGCCGAAGATGTCGGCGTCGAGGAGCCCCACGCGATAGCCCTCGCGGGCCAGCGACACGGCCAGATTGGCGGCCACGGTGCTCTTGCCCACGCCGCCCTTGCCCGACGACACGGCGATGATGTTCTTCACGCCTGGCAGCACTTCGGGCGCCTGCTCGGGCGTCGGGGCCGCTGTCGGGGTCTTTACGTTTATCGTCACCTTGATTTCAGGCGAGGCGAAGGTGTGGATGGCCTGCTCGGAGGCCTTCACCACCGATTTGATGAAGGGGTCGGTGGCCTTGGGGAAGATGAGCGAGAACGACACGCTGTCGCCGTCGATGCGCATGTCGTCTTCCACCATGCCCGTTTCCACGATGTTCTTTCCCGTGCCGGGATAGCGCACCGTGCGCAGGGCATCGGTTATGAGAGCGGGGTATATAGTCATGTCTGTGTGTGTTTTGAGAGGCGCCGGCTCAGAGCGAGCCGCGCGAATATGAACGGTAGGTGTCGCGCTCGAAGTCGTCCTCGGGCTCGCGGAGCCCTGTGGCGTTGTCGAGGGCGAATGCCAGATACTTGATTGTGAGTCCGCGGGCCAGCCACTGGCTTTCGTAGTGGGTGCGGATAGAGAGGATGGGGTCTACGTAGCCCGAGTTGTAGAGGTCGTCGGTGTCCACCTCCTTGCGCAGGCCGTTGAGGTCGGCCATGGCGCGGGTGTAGGCGTAGAGGAAGGGGCTGTCGGTCTTGAGCCGCACTATGCCGCCGTCGGCCATGACGCTGCGGTAGAGCTGCATGAAGCGGGTGGAGGTGAGGCGCTTGTGCACCTTCTTCATCTGCGGGTCGGGGAATGTGATCCACAGCTCGCTCACCTCGCCGGGGCCGAAGAAGCAGTCGATCAGCTCGATCTGTGTGCGCAGGAAGGCCACATTGGGCAGCTGCAGGTCGCGGGCGCGGGTGGCGCCGGTGTACATGCGCGCGCCCTTGATGTCGATGCCTATGAAGTTTTTGTCGGGATAGAGCTGAGCCAGCCCCACGGTGTACTCGCCCTTGCCGCAGCCCAGCTCGAGCACAATGGGGTTGTCGTTGCCGAAGAACTCGCGCCAGCGGCCCCGCAGGGGGAAGCAGTCGCGCCCCTCGGCCTGCAGGCGCGAAAAGGGATACTGGAACACGAGCGATATCGTGTCCATCTCGGCGAATTTGCGTAACTTGTTTTTACCCATCTGAGCGTTCCGGGGGTTATTTGGCGATTTTGAGGGCCGCGCGGCGTCCGTCGCCGAGGGTGGCCACCAGGATATATACGCGTTCGGCCGAGCCGGAGGTGTCGATTTCCACGAGCTGCGCGCGGGGCGTGCCGGCGAAGATGAGGGCGCCGGCGGCGTTGTAGAGGCCCAGGGCCGATATGTCGTAGGCGCCGGCGATGGATACGCGCAGGATGTCGCCGTCGAAGCGTGCCTTGAGGCCGTCGAGCTGTTCGTCCATAGTCACGTCCTCAACGCCGCTGATGGTGAGGATATTGAAGTTTTTCCACTGGTCGGCGGCCTTGAAGCTCTCCTCGGCGTTCTCGGGGATGGTGAGGTTCACGGTGCTCTGGTTGATGCCGTGCCACACGTCGGCGCCGGTGGCGGGCACGTTCTCCGAATCGAGGTTTATGTCAGAGAGGCCGGTCATGCCTGCCATGGCGTGGTCGTCGATCATCTCGAGGCCGGCAGGCAGGGTGATGGATGTGACGTGGCTGAGGCCCGCGAGGGCGTATTTGCCGATATGTGTCACCTGCGAGTTGAGCAGGCCGGTGGCCTCCACCGATGAGTTCTTGGTGTAGGCATAGTCGGGCACCTCGGTGGCCGAGAGCGACAGGTTGAAGTTCTTCAGGGCGGGGCAGCCGAACACGATGCCCTCGCCGGCTACGGGCACGTCGCCCATCTCGAAGCTGTCGAGGCGCGGCATCATGGCGAAGGCCCATTTGCCGGTCTCGGCCAGCGAGGCGGCGCCCGAGAGGTTGACGCTCGTGAGGCCCGAGCGCATGAAGGCTTCGTCGCCTATGAATGTGAGGTTCTTGCCGAAGGCGAATCCGTCGAGCTCCGAGCAGCCCTCGAAGGCGCGGTCGCCGATGGATGTTATCTTGTCAGAGCCGTCTACGCTGCGGAGGGCGGTGCAGTCGGCAAATGCGTTGTCGCCCAGGATGGCGGGGGCGGCCACGGTGACAGTGGCGAGGACGGGGCAGCCGGCAAACGCGCCGTCGCCCACGGCGGGCGAGGCCAGGGTGACGGTGGACAGGGCGGGGCAGCTGCTGAATGAGCCGTGTCCCACGGAGGCCACGTTAGAGCCGATATTGACCGATGTAATGGCCGAGCCGGCAAAGGCGGCGTCGCCGATAAACAGGGGCGCGGCGGCGGGCAGGGCGACCGATGTCAGCGCCGAGCCGGCGAATACGTGGGCGGGCACGGTGGAGGCGGCGAAGGAGGTCTTGCCGCCGGTCGAGGGCATGGAGCAGGCGTCGATGGCGGCGCGGCTGAGGTCGAGGGTGCGCAGGGCGGGCATCGACGAGGCCACGAAGAAGAGGTCGGAGGCGTCGACAGAGCCGGTTATGGCCAGGTCGGCCACAGAGGCGGGGTCGGAGATGCGCGAGGCCAGCGAGCCGGCCGTATTCGCTACGGTTATGGCCGGGGCGGCGAGGGTGCCGGCGGCAGCGGCCAGGACGATGGATAATATATACTTGTTCATTTTTCTACGGTTTCAGATTTTTTAGCTTCGCGTACGTTACGGAAAAACACAATTATGCGCACCACGGCGCCGGCGAGGGTGAATGCCAGCCAGTCGCGGGCGGTGCTGCCGGGATACCACAGGAAGAAAGCGCCGGCGCAGAAGAATATGGCACTCCACGACTCGATGCGCTTCCAGCGGCGTGTGCGCAGGGGCATCGAAGCGGGCGCCTTGTCGAACAGCGCGGCCAGCAGGCACACGGCGGCGCCGGCTGTGTACAGATATTTGTAGAGCGGCGATTCGGGGAATCCGCCTGCCAGGATAGGAATCAGCGTGGCCACGGCGATGAGCAGCAGCCCCAGGCTCGCCGCGAGCGAGCACAGGGCCGAGCGCGATGTGGTGGCCTGCGCGGGTGTGTCGTTGTTTTTCATTTTTTCTGTCGTTCAATCACATAGACATCCTCGCCGGCGCGCTTCATGTTATACTGTTCGCGCACCACCTGCTCCATCAGCGCGGGGTCGGTGGACAGGCGGCGGTTGAGGTCGCGGTAATAATCGAGCGAATCCTGCTGCATCTCGAGGCATACCTGCAGGCTGTCGATTACGTGCTGGTATTCCACGCGGCGGGTCACAGACTTTTCTCCGAAAAATACGATATAGACAATCAGGGCCAGGCCCAGCACGGTGGGTATGGCCATGTATCGGCGCAGCCACGATTTCTTGCGCGGAGTGCCGGCGGTGACGGGTTCTGAAGCCTCATTGACAGGCTTGTCTGTGCTCATGGCGAAGGATTTGAAATAATGTGCGAAGTTAGCAAAAACTTATCAAAAATCAAAGTGGCCGCAGGCGGGATTTGTTAAAAAACGCCAACCGCCCCCGCCGCGGCGCCCCGGCCCGCCCGAAAAAAGCCCCGAGGGACAGAAATATGCCAAAAATACTACAAAACGTGTTTGGCGCTTTCACCATAATATTGTAACTTTGGGGTCCAAACTATAAATCATAAGATACATTAGAAAAACCGGCAGAAATACCATGTTCAGGAAACTTCTTCTCGCGGCCCTGGTGGCCGTAGCCGCCATAGGCTCGGCCTGCGCACAGGGCGTACAGGCCGCGGGCATCGCCTTCTACAATCTTGAAAACCTCTTCGACACCATCCCCAACAATCCACTGGGACGCGATCTCGAATACACCCCCGAGGGCAAGAACCAGTGGGACGGGCGCAAATACCGCAGCAAGCTCCACAACCTGGCCTACGCCATGTCGCAGTTCACCACCAAGATGACCCCCAAGGGGCCGGCCATCATCGGCGTGAGCGAGGTGGAGAACCGCAGCGTGCTCGAAGACCTGGTGCGCCAGCCCGAGCTGGCCGCATGGAACCTGCAGATTTGCCATCACGACTCGCCCGACCGCCGCGGCATCGACGTGGGCCTGCTCTATAATCCCCGATTCTTCAAGGTGGAGAACGTCACCAACCACCGCCTCACCGCCGTGCCCTTCGCCACCCGCGACCAGATGTGTGTCGTAGGCTCGCTCATGGGCCAGCGCGTGGCCGTGATTGTCAACCACTGGCCCTCGCGCCTGGGCGGACAGGAAAAATCGTCGCCGAGCCGCGAGGCTGCCGCCGAGCTGTGCCTCGAAATCGCCGACTCGCTGTGGAAGACCGACCCCAATATCGGCGTGATGATCATGGGCGACCTCAACGACGATCCCATGGACAAATCCTGCGCCAAGGTGCTCGGCGCGTCCAAGTCGCCCGAAGGCGTGGCCGCGCACAAGTTCTTCAACCCCTTCTGGAAGATGCTCGACGACGGCATCGGCACCCTTGCCTACAAGAGCTCGTGGAACCTTTTCGACCAGATCATCCTCTCGGGCAATCTCGTCAACAGCGCCCCCGGTCAGTGGCAGTTCCGCCGCTCGATAGTCCACAACTTCGACTTCCTCCGCGACACCCAGGGCAACCGCCAGGGCTATCCCCTGCGCACGTTCGCCTCGGGCTCGTATCTCAACGGCTACTCTGACCACTTCCCCACCGAGGTTATCCTGGTGCGCCGCGTTGAGAAGAAGTGAAGCCCCCGGAAAATGCTTGTTCATACTAACCAATTATAATTTATAAACCAAAAACCGTTTTATCTATGAAGAAACTGTTACTTTCCATGGTGGCCATGCTGGGCTTTACCCCTGCTTTCGCAGGTTCGGGCACGGCATCCGACCCCTACACCGTGGCCGACGTCATCGCCAAGGGCGTTGACGCTACCGAATCCGGTGTGTACGTGAAGGGCTACATTGTAGGTTCGTGCACAGGCAAGGCCTACGATTCCGCTACTTTTGAAGCCGGCGAAACCGCTTCAAAATCCAACTTCATCATTGCCGACAATGCCTCATGCCAGGATGCCGCACAGTGCATTCCCGTGCAGCTCCCCGCCGGCACCTTACGCGATGCCATCAACATCCAGGCCAATCCCGGCAACCTCAAGCGTCTCGTGACACTTGGCGGCGACATTGCCAAATACTTCGGCCAGCCCGGTTTTAAGAACACCTCCAGCTATGCCTTCGACGGCGCTGTAATCACTCCCGATCCCGAGCCCACCGGCGCAACCCTCGTGCTCCTCTCCAAGACCACAAAGGACACCGACTGGACCCTCGACACTGAATGGAAATGGGACAGCACCAACGGCTATCTGAAGGTTTCGGGCTACAACAAGACCCTCGAGGCCGACCAGTGGGCCGTATCGCCTATCATCAACCTCACAAAGGTTACCGAGGTGAAGGCTACATTCGACCAGGCTGCCAAGTTCCAGACCACCCTTACCACCGACGTGCAGTTTGCAGTGCGCGAGGCCGGTTCCGAATCATGGACCGTGCTTCCCATCACCACATGGCCCGCAGAAGGTGGCTGGACATTCGTAACCTCCAACGAGTTCAACCTCAGCTCATACGTAGGCAAGAAGATTCAGGTAGGCTTCAAGTATGCCAAGGCGTGCACCGACACATGGGAAGTGAAGAACCTCACCTTCACCGGCAACGAAGGCGGTGAAATCACCGTAGAGGCCGCTCCCGTTCCCACCACCGAGGTGGCCGACATCGCCGCATTCCTCGCAGCCGCCAACACCGACGGCAACACCGCCATCAAGGGCGCCACAACCGCCGTATATCAGAACGGCCGCTATCTGTGGATCAAGGACAACAGCGGCGTGCTCCTCTGCTACAACGCCACTGACATCGAGATGTCCAAATTTGCCAACGGCCAGACCGTCGACGGCGGCATCACCGGTAAGTACACCAACTACAGCAACGGTCAGCTCCAGATGACCAACCTCGTTGCCGGCACATTCAAGGCAGGCGCCGCAGGCGCGGAGGTTGAGCCCGAAATCATGCAGATCGAAGAAATCGGCACTGACCTCGTCAACACTTACATCCTCCTCAAGGGCGTAAAGGTTGAAGCCACCGAGACAGCCAACACCTACAACGTGACCGACGCCACCGGAACGATGGTTCTGTTCAATCAGTTCAGCAATTCCAAGTACTACGACGTAGTTGAAGTAATGACCGGCGAAAGCCTCAACGTATATGCCATGGTAGGCATCCACAGCGGCGCCATCCAGCTCTATCCCGTACGCGTCACCACCGCATCGGGCCGCGACGTCGTTGCCACTCCCACATTCTCCGTAGCTCCGGGCGCCGTATCGGCCGGCACACAGGTGACAATCGCCTGCGCTACTGAAGGCGCCACCATCTACTACACCATCGACGGCTCCAACCCCACCGCCGCCTCGCAGGTTTACTCGACTCCCGTCGTTGTCGACAAGGCCATGACCCTCAAGGCTCTCGCCGTTAAGGCCGGCATGGACGACTCGTCGGTTGCCACCGCCGAATACACCATCAAGGCCGTAGGTCCCGTTACCGGCAACACCGCCACCTTCAACTTCGCAGACCCCGAGTCGCTCGATCCCGCTCAGAAGAAGCCCGACCCCAGCACCGCTATCGAGGTTCCCGGCGTTGAATTCACCAACAACGGCATCTCGCTCGTAGGCAACGGCGGCGGCACCACCGTACGCCTCTGGCCCTGCGGTTCGGAAGGCCATGGCGTTGAATACCGCGTGTACAACGGCGGCAACATCACCATCTCGGCCTCTGCCGCATACGTGATCACCAAGATTGAATTTGCCGGCGCACAGCTCAACGCCCTCCAGTATGACGGCGTAGCCTTCACCGACAACGAGTCCAACGTGTTTGAACCCGCCACCCCCGCCGCTTCGTTCAAGTTTGATGTCGTTACCAACGGCAAAAACAAGCGTGCCGACTTCTCGAAGATCACCGTCACCTTCGCCGACAAGGCAGGTGTCGAAGACATCGAGCTCGACAACAACGCTCCCGTAGAGTTCTACAACCTGCAGGGCGTACGCATGAACGGCGATCTCACCCCCGGCCTCTACATCCGTCGCCAGGGCAGCAAGACCGCCAAGGTTCTCGTGAAATAATCCACGGACAATATAATCCCGTATAAATGGCAGAGGGCCGCGCATCAGCGCGGCCCTCTGTATATGTATATCTGTGTGGAATCAGCGCTCCTGCAGGGGCAGGTGTGAGAAGAAATGCCAGATGGCGATGCCCGACGACACGGCCACGTTGAGCGAGTGCTTGGTGCCGGCCTGGGGAATCTCAAGACACACGTCGCAGGCGTCGACCACGGCCTGGGCCACGCCGTCCACCTCGTGGCCGGCCACAAAGGCATAGCGCCTCCCGGGCTTGGGATTGAAGTCGCCCAGGGCCACGGAGCCGTTCACCTGCTCGAGGCAGCATACGGTGTAGCCCTCGGCGTGGAGCCGCGCCACGGCGTCGAGGGTGTCGGCGCAGTAGCTCCATTCCACGGTGTCCTCGGCGCCGAGGGCCGTCTTGTGGATCTCGACCGACGGCGGGGTCTGCGATATGCCGCATAGGATGATGCGCTCGGCGGCGAAGGCGTCGCAGGTGCGGAATATGGAACCTATGTTGTTGAGCGAGCGCACATTGTCGAGCACCACCGTGAGCGGGATGCGCGGCGCCGAGCGGAATTGCTCGGCCGACAGGCGGTGCATGTCGGAGATGGTCTTTTTCTTCATGTCAGCGGTTTTGGCGGTGTAGGGTTTTCAGGCAGGACGCACGCGTATGATGGTGAGTCCGTCGTAGAGGGGGAGCATCACGGCCTCGAGGTCGGGGTCGGCGGCCACGGCGTCGTTGAAGCGGCGGATGCCCTCGGTCTGGGCGTCGTGGCGGGCGGGGTCGAGGACATAGTCGCTCCACAGGGTGTTGTCGGCCAGGATGTAGCCGCCGGGGCGCACCAGGGGCTTCACCATGGCCAGGTAGTCGGTGTACGAGCGCTTGTTGGCGTCGATGTACACCATGTCCCAGGGCTCGCGGGATATGCGCGGCACTATGTCGGCGGCGTCGCCGATGTGGAGGTGGATGTCGGCGGCGCGGGGCGACGCGTCGAATGCTTCGCGCAGGTCGTCCTCGGCCTCGTCGTCGATTTCCACGGTGTGTATGCACGCGCCGGGCGGCATCCCCTCGGCAAAGCACAGGGCCGAGTAGCCGCTGAATGTGCCCAGCTCGAGGATGCGGCGCGGGGCGGCCATGCGGGTGAGCATCACCAGCAGGCGTCCCTGCAGGGGCTCGCAGCACATGCGCGGATACAGGCGGCGCAGGTGGGTGTGGCGGTAGAGGGCGGCCAGGGCCGGCGGCTCGGGCTGGCTGTGCGACGTCAGGTAGTCTTCTTCAATAGGTGTCATTGTATATGTATGTGACGAACAGGGCTATGTCGGTGATGACCATCAGCGCCACCAGTATCCAGGCCAGGGTGCGCCGCGCGGGATAGCACATCCAGGCGCATACGCCCGACAGCACCACGTAGGCGGGGTAGAGCCAGCCCATGAGCGACGAGCCCAGCCACTCGGCGCGGTCGACGATGTAGGAGGCCTGCGGGATGAATGCCATAGATGGCAGGGCCACCACGATGATAATGAGCGCGAACCACCACGGGGCGGGCGGCAGACGGCGGGGCCAGGCGCTCATCGGGCACCTCCTTCCGGGGCTTTGGCTGCCTCCTTGTCGGCAAGGTAGGCGGCCACGGTGCGCCGCAGGCCCTCGCGCAGGCTCACGCGGGGCGAGAAGCCGAAGTCGCGCCGGGCGTCGGAGATGTCGCAGCTCCAGTTGCGCTGCTTCATTATCTTGAACTTGTCGCGGTTGAGCGTGGTGGCCTTCATGCGCAGGAGTCCCCATTTCTCGCATACCACCGATGCGGCGTAGGCGGCCCACAGGGGCAGCTTGACGGGTATCACCCACTTGCCGCCCAGCTCCTCGGCCACCATGGCGCGGAATTCCTTCTGCGTGTATGCGCGGTCTTCGCTGATGATGTATTTGCGGCGCAGGGTGCGGGGCGAGGCTATGGCGTCGAACATGGCGGCCACCAGGTCGTCGACGTATATGAACGTGAGCAGCTGGGGCTTATAGCCCACGCCAAAGTCGACATGCGAGTCGATGCTCTTGATCATCATCAGATAGTCTTTCTCGTGGGGGCCGTAGACGCCGGTGGGGCGGAAGACGGTCCAGGGGAAGTCGGGGAGGGTCTCCAGGTATGTCTCGGTCTTGATCTTGCTGAGGCCGTAGCGTGTGTTGGGGTTTGGCACGGTGTGGGAGGTGATGGGCGAGTAGCCCTTCTCGTCGGCGGGGCCGAGGGCGCTGAGCGAGCTGATGTACAGGAAGCGGTCGGGCACCAGGTTGTTGCGCCGCAGCAGCTCCACGAAGGTGCGCGGATACAGGAAGTTGACGAGGTTGAAATTGCTGAAATCGGCACATTTCGTGGCGCCGAGATTCCATATTATATAGTCCCATCCGTGGGGCGAGGGGGCCTCGGCCCTGAGGGTGGCTTCCACGTTGTCGGGGTCGTCGTAGTCGAATACGGCGAAGTGGAGACGCGGGTCGGTGAGATAGCGGCGCGAGGTGGACTGTCTGACGCCCACCCACACGTCATAGCCCCGGCGCAGGCCCTCGGCGGCGATGAAGCCGCCTATGAATCCGCCGGCGCCGATCACCAGCAATGTTTTTTTATTTTCCTGTTCCATAGAACTCTACGATAGCCTTGTTATAAGTCTTTAGGATTGAAGATGCGAAGTCGGCGCGGTTGAAGCGGCGGATGTATCGCCGTCCGTTCTCCGCGAGCCGGTCGCGGTAATATCGCTTTTCGAGCATGGCGCGTGCGGCGTCGACGTAGGCGTTCACGTCGTCGGGGGCCACATACACGGCGCCCGGGCCACCGGCCTCCTCGAGGCACGAGCCCGTGCAGGCCACCACGGGGGTGCCGGCGCTGAGCGATTCTATCACGGGCAGGCCGAAGCCCTCGTAGCGCGAGGTGTACGACGAGAACTCGGCGCCGGCATAGAGGGCGGGGAGGTCGTCGAAGGGCACGTTGCGCAGGCGTATCACCCTGTCGGCCAGGCCGAGGCGCGCGGCTTCGGCGTCGAGGCGGCGGCCATAGGCGGCTTCCTCGCCGCCCACGATCACCAGGGCCACGTCGGCGGGCAGCCCCTCGAGGGCGCGGACGGCCAGCAGCTGGTTCTTGCGGCTCTGCACGGTGCCTACGGCTATGATGTAGCGCCGCGGCAGGTTGTAGCGTGCGCGCACGCCCATGCGCCTCTCCGTGTCGACGGGCAGGGCGAAGACGGGATCGCAGCCCTGGTATATTACGTCGATGCGCATGGGGTCGATGTGCCAGTCGGCCACGATGTCGGCCTTTGTGCGTTCGCTAATGGCGATGATACGTGTGGCGTCGCGGGCCGAGCGGCGGTATTTCAGCTCGTAGATGCGGCGGTCGACGGCCGAGTAGTCCTGCGGGACGCGCCGCCATATCAGGTCGTGGATAGTCACCACGGTGGGAATGCCGCCCAGGCGCGAGGTGAGGGGCAGCTCGTTGCTGAGGCCGTGGTAGATGTCGAGGCCCAGGCGCTGCCAGTCGTGCACCATCTCCACCGAGCGCCACCATGCGGGCAGGCGGCGCGAGAAAGCGCCCTGCGGGGTGGCGGTCTTCACGTTCTCGCGCATCAGCAGGCGCTCGAGGCGCGGATTCTCGCGCATGCGCGGCGCCAGCAGCACGTAGTTGTTGTCGGGATACATGGCTGCCATGGTGCCGGCCACCAGCCGCGAATAGTTGCCGAGGCCGGTCATGTTCTGCACGGCGCGCTTGCCGTCGTAGCCTACTGTGATACCCTGAGTTTTGGTCTTTGTCGCCATATATCGTGAAATATGGGGTAAAGTTAGTAAAATTTTGTGAAAAACGGGCTTTCGGCCTCGACATAGGGCCAATTTTATTGTTAACTTTACATCATGAATATAGCTGACATAAAATCGCCCGCCGATATCAAGGGCAAATCAATAGAAGAACTGACCCGTATCTCGGCCGAGCTGCGCCGGGCGCTCATCACGCGCCTTGCCGCCGCCGGCGGCCACGTGGGGCCCAACCTGGGCTTCCTCGAGGCCACCGTCGCCCTCCACTATGTGTTTGACGCGCCAAAGGACAAGCTGGTCTTCGACGTGTCGCATCAGAGCTACGTGCACAAGATGCTCACGGGCCGCATCGAGGCTTTCCTCGACCCCGCGCACTATAACGACGTGACAGGCTACACCAATCCCCGCGAGAGTGTCTACGACCTCTTCTCGGTGGGGCACACCTCCACGGCGGTGTCGCTGGCGTCGGGCCTCGCCGTGGCCCGCGACCTCGAGGGTGCGCGCTATAATGTCGTGGCCGTCGTGGGCGACGGCTCGCTCAGCGGCGGCGAGGCCTTCGAGGGGCTCGACTTCGTGGGTGCGCGACGTTCCAATTTCATTGTGGTGGTGAACGACAATCAGATGAGCATCGCCCCCGTGTGCGGCGCCCTGGCGTCCAACCTGGCCCTGCTGCGCGCCACAGCGGGCCGGGCCGGCGACAATTATTTCAAGGCCTTGGGCTTCGATTATATATATGTGGGCGAGGGCAATGACCTGGCCGCGCTCATAGATGCGTTCACGCGCGTGAAGGACAGCCCCGTGCCGGTGGTGGTGCACCTCAACACCGAGAAGGGCATGGGCCTGCCCGTGGCCGAGGAGCATAAGGAGGCCTTCCACTATCACGGCCCCTTCGACCCCGAGACGGGCGCATCGACTGTCACGGACAATTCGACGGATTATACCGATATATTCTCGGCGCACATGCTGGCGCGGCTCAAGACCGACCCCACCGCGGTGCTGCTCACAGCCGCCGTGCCCGGCGCCATAGGCTTCACGCCCTCGCGCCGCGAGGAGGCCGGCGACCGCTTTATCGACGTCGGCATAGCCGAGGAGCAGGCCGTGGGCATGGCCTCGGGCCTCGCCAAGGGCGGCTTCAACCCGGTGGTGTGCGAGCCGGCCACTTTCCTCCAGCGCGCCTACGACCAGATATCGCAGGACGTGTCGATCAACCGCCAGCCCGTGGTGTTCGTCACCTTCTATGGCGGCGTCTACGGCATGACCGACGAGACGCACCTCGGATTTTTCGACGTGCCCATGATATCCAACATCCCCGGCGTGCTGTTCCTCGAGCCTACCTGCGCCGAGGAATACACGGCGATGCTCGACTGGGCCGTGGCCCAGCGCGAGACGCCTGTGGTGGTGCGCACGCCCTCGGCCGCGCCGGTTAACCGCAGCGGCGACTTCGACGTGGACTATAACGCCGCGGGCTATGAGACGGTGCGCGCCGGCTCGGGCGACGGAGTGGCCATAATCGCCGCCGGCGACTTCCTGCAGCTCGGCCTCGACGCCGCGGCCGTCATGGAGAAGCGCGGCGTGGACGCCACCGTCATCAATCCGCGCTATGTGTCGAAGCTCGACACCGAGGCCCTCGACGCCCTGCGCGGCTACAGCACGGTCATAACCCTCGAGGACAACTCGGTGGACGGCGGATTCGGACAGAAGGTTGCCGCTTACCTGGCCGACTCGCCCGTGAAGGTGCATGTGCTGGGCCTGCCGAAGGTCTTCGCCAACCGCTACGACGCCGCCACGATGCTCCGCTCGCTCTCCCTCACCCCCGAGGCCATCGCGGCTTTGGCATGAACGATTGAATGAATATAACGACGAGACTGTCTAACAAGTTTGGGCAGTCTCTTTTTATAGTCTAAGCAG
>CAYNXG010000026.1:0-21778 GCA_964401095.1 uncultured Bacteroides sp. | reverse complement strand
AACCTCTTTATATTGGTCAACTGCCGTTAAGTTTATTTAAGATGCGTCTGCCCTGCCTTTAATCTGTAAAAATAACGAAAAAATAGAATCTACAGAGGCCGTCAGCGCCTGTTTTGCGGCTGCTGACGGCCTCCTTATGAGTTCCGTTGTCAGAGAGCTATCTCGCGGCCCATCGATATCACGTGGGTCAGCTGCAGCCCGTCGTCCATGATTATAATGTCGGCATCCATGTTGCGCCTCAGCGAGCCCTTGCGGTCGTTGACGCCCATAACACGCGCCGGTGTCTCCGACGCCATGCGAGCCACATCGGCCAGCGGGATGCCCGCGTCGAGGGCCATCGTGCGTATCAGGCGGTCCATGGTGGCCACGCTGCCGGCTATGGCCGAGTGGTCGGAAAGCATGCCCACCCCGTTCTCGATTATCACACGCGGGTCAAACACGTGGTCGGTCTTCGACGCCGTGCACGCCAACGCGTCAGACACAAGGCTCACATGCTCCGCGCCCTTGAACTTATGTATCAGCTTCAATATGGGCCGGGGCACATGTATGCCGTCGGCTATCACCTCCACGTCGAGCTCGTCGATGAGGAATACCCCCTCCACGGTGCCCTCGTGCTTGTACACGCCGTTCTTGTGCGACAGCGTCATGGCGTTATAGAAATGCGTGGCTATGCTGTAGCCGGCGTCGTATGCCGCGGCCACCTCGCTGTAGTCGGCCTCGGTATGCGCCAGGCCGGCCACGACGCCGTTCTGCGACATAAAGCGTCCGAAGTCAAGCGCGCCGGGCAGTTCGGGCGACGCGTCCCAGCGCTTGATGCATGGAAAGTTCTCCACGAGAGGCACATACTCGTCCGGATCGGCCCGGCGGATATGTTCGGGAATCTGTCCGCCCGCCATGCTCGGCCTGAAGTACGGGCCCTCGTAATGCAGACCCAGGACACTGCTGTACGGATCGGCGGCAAGCTCCGTGCACACCTCCGCGGCATGCACCATACCCTCGTGCGACGTTGCGGCCAGCGACGGGAATATGCCCGTGGTGCCGTGGCGCAGATGCGCTTCGGCGGCCGTTACGAACGCTTCGCGCGTAGCCTCCATGAAGTCGCGTCCGCCTCCGCCGTGCACGTGCATGTCTATGCCGCCGGGCATTACATACCCTCCGCGGGCATCGATTAGTTTGTCAGCGTTCTCCACGAGGCGGCTGTGGGCACACACCTCGGCTATGCGGTGCCCCTCGATAATGACCGAGCCTCCTTTGAGCCAGCGGCCGCCGGGCAGCAGCACGCTGCCATTGTAAATTTGTGTAAGCATGTTGTTTTATAATGTGTAGAAATGTGTTTTCATGCAAAGTTAAACATTCTTTCCCAATACAGACAGGTTTTTATCCGCAAAAAGTAGTCACCACACAAAAAACAATGCTCCGGAACGGCCGGCGCGGCCTCCGGAGCACTGCTTTTGGCGGGAATACCCGTTAAACGGCTTACATGCACACGGTCTGTGCCTTGATGAGATACTGTATGAGAGCGTCGTTGGCACACATGATGGTCTCCAGATGCTCGCCGTAGGCCTCGAAATCATCGATATGATATCGGGCTACGCCGCTCTCCTCGGCCGCATGGATGATGGCGGGAGCCACGGTGGTGAGCAGGCGCTTGTCAAAGGGCTTGGGCAGGATATAGTGACGGCCGAATTTCAGCTCGGGGTCGCCGTAGGCCTTCGCCAGGTCCTCGGGCACCGGCTCGTGGGCCAGGGCAGCGATGGATATGGCCGCGGCCTTCTTCATCTCCTCGTTGATGGTGGTGGCGCGGCAGTCGAGAGCGGCGCGGAAGATATACGGGAAGCCCAGCACATTGTTTATCTGATTGGGATAATCCGAACGCCCCGTAGCGAAGACAAGGTCGTCGCGCGAAGACATCGCCAGGTCATAGCTTATCTCCGGGTCGGGGTTGGCCAGGGCGAAGACTATCGGGCGCGGAGCCATCGACCTCACCATCTCGGGGGTGAGCACATCGGCCACCGACAGGCCCACGAACACGTCGGCGCCCTTCAGCGCCTCGGCGAGGGTGTGGATATCGGTGCGCGAGGTGGCAAACTCACGCTTGTTGCTGTTTATGTCGGTGCGGCCTGTATGTATCACGCCGCGCGAGTCGCACATCACCACATTCTCGCGGCGCAGACCCAGGGCGCAGTACAGGCGCGTGCAAGCCAGGGCCGCAGCGCCGGCGCCGTTCACCACCATCTTCACCGCGCCTATGTTCTTGCCCTGGATTTCAAGGGCGTTGAGCAGGCCCGCGGCCGATATTATGGCCGTGCCGTGCTGGTCATCGTGCATCACGGGTATGGGACATTCCTCGCGCAGGCGGTTCTCAATCTCGAAACATTCGGGAGCCTTGATATCCTCGAGGTTTATGCCGCCGAATGTAGGCGCCAGGCGCTTTACGGTCTCCACAAACTTGTCGGGGTCGGTTTCGTCGATTTCAATATCGAAGGCGTCAAGCCCGGCGAATATCTTGAACAGCAGCGCCTTGCCTTCCATTACGGGCTTCGACGCCTTGGCGCCGATATTGCCCAGGCCCAGCACGGCGGTGCCGTTGGATATCACGGCCACGAGATTGCCCACATTGGTATATGCGTATGAGGCCTCGGGGTTGTCCTTGATAGCCAGGCATGGATAAGCCACGCCCGGCGAATAGGCCAGGGCCAGCTGATGGGGTGTGTCGTATGGTTTTGTAGGCACGATTTCTATCTTGCCCGGCATAGGGTAGCGATGGTAATCCAGTGCTTCTTTTTCTGTTACGGTCTTCATAAGTAAGTATGTGTTCAAAATTATTTATCGTATTGGATTGTGAAGTATGTGAGTGAAATTTTGAGTCCGGCTGATGGCGTAATGGGGTTTCATTATAACTGAAGCCGGATTCTGAAGTTGGCCGCATAGTTTATGAGGCAATACTTTAAATAATTTCGGACACATACTTATGTGTTTTACTGAATAACAACATGGAGGAGCCCAATGTTTGTCAGAGCACCCGGCCTATACGGGCGCGGCGTCGGGTCAGGGGCCCCAGGGCCGACGGTATGTCGCGCAGCATCACTATCTGCGAGTCAAGCAGCTCGGCCACAAACCTCACGTGGCGCCGCAGGCGATACTCGGCCACGGTATCCACCGCCACCTCGGGGCACAGCCGCCGCGCGCTATCTATACATTCCAGGGCCGCCACATAGGCGTTGCCGAGGCTGTCGGGATGTTCGCCGGTCTTCTCCACCGACTCAGCCAGCGAATAGGCCCGCGCCACCATGGCCTCCGCTGCCGCCCGGCGCGTATCCGTGCCCGCATCGCCCTCGGCGTCCGTTCTCCGCGACAGGCCGAACAATACACCCGCCACTACGGCAGACAACACAATAAATACGGCAATTATTCTACTTTTTTTCATAACGGCCGCAAAATTACATATTTTTTAGCTAATTTTGCTCACAAACAACTCAGCACTATGAAAAAATACCTCACATTAATGCTCGCGGCAGCCGTTGCCGCAAACGCATCGGCCGCAGAGCCCGCCGACACCGTGGCCGCCGACACCACAGGCTTCTGTTTCAAGGACATCATCGTTATCCCCGGCACCTCGGTGAAAGACCAGAACCAGTCGGGCACATGCTGGTGCTTTGCCGGCGCATCTTTCCTCGAAAACGAGCTGATGCGCGCCAAAGGCGACTCCATCGACCTCTCCGAGATGTATGTCGTGCGCAAATGCTATGAAGACAAGGCCGACCGCTACGTACGCCTCTACGGACAGACGAGCTTCAGCCCCGGCGGCTCGGTGGTCGACATCGCCTATGTGATGGACCGCTACGGCCTCGTGCCCGAGGAAGCCTATCCCGGCCTTGAATACGGCGAGGACAAGCACGTACACGGCGAGCTGCAGGGTGCCCTCGAAGGCGTTCTCCACGCCGTGGTGAAAAAGCCCAACCGCAAAATCACTCCCGCATGGCGCGCCGCCGTGGGCGGTGTGCTCGACGCATACCTGGGCAAGACGCCCGAGACTTTCACCTATCGCGGCAAGACCTACACCCCGCAGAGCTTCGCAAAAAGCCTGGGCCTGTCTTCCGACGACTACGTGGCCGTCACCAGCTTCACACACCATCCCTTCTACGAGGAATTCCCCGTTGAAGTGCCCGACAACTGGCTGTGGGCGCCCTACCTCAATGTCCCCATGGAAGACCTCAAGGCCATCGTAGACAACGCCCTCGAAAACGGCTACACCGTATCTTGGGCCGCCGACGTGAGCGAGCAGGGCTTCAAGTGGAACGACGGCGTGGCCCTGATGCCCAAAGGCAAGGACGAACGCGACCTCACCGGCACCGAGCTCTCGCGCTGGGTAAAACTCTCCGACAAGGACCGTGCCGCCGAGCGCTACAACTTCACCGGCCCCGTTGACGAGATCGAGGTGACCCAGGAACTGCGTCAGCAGATGTTCGACTCGCAGGAGACCACCGACGACCACGGCATGGTTATCGTAGGCACCGCCCAGGACCGCAAGGGCAACCGCTACTACAAGGTAAAGAACTCCTGGGACTCCAACCAGAAATTCGGCGGCTACCTCTACGTATCCGAGCCCTACTTCCTGGCCAAGACCGTCGACATCCTTGTCAACAAGGCCGCCGTTCCCGCCGGAATCGCCAAAAAAGCCGGTCTGAAAAAGTGAAGCGCATAGGCATCCTGTCCGACACCCATTCGTGCTGGGACGACAGGTTCGCCATCCATTTCCGCGACTGCGACGAGATATGGCATGCGGGCGACGTGGGCTGCCTCGACACCCTCGAGCGCCTGCGTGCCGTAGCTCCCGTCGTAAGGGCCGTCAGAGGCAACATCGACCACGGCCCCGTGGCACGCGCATGCCCCGAGGTGCTCGACTTCACCGTCGAGGACACACGCGTGTGGATGACACACATAGGCGGCTACCCGGGACGCTACGCGCCCGGCGTGAGACGCATGCTCATCGACGCGCGGCCACGCATCATGGTGGCCGGGCACAGCCACATCCTCAAGGTTATGTACGACAGCGAGCTACAGCTCCTCCACATCAATCCCGGAGCCGCCGGCCACCACGGATGGCAGAAAGAACGCACCCTGATTCGCCTGGTCATCGACGGCGCCGACGTGCGCGACCTCGAAGTCATCGAACTCGGGAAAATAAAGCTTGTTTAATAATTATGAGACACTACGCATCCATCCTGTCACTCCCCGCGGCCGCCCTGCTGCTGGCCCTCGCCGCCACTTCCTGCAAGACCACCGAGGAAAACTACCGCTCGGCCTACGAAAAAGCCATCGCCGGCCGCGACAGCGTGGCCGCAATCGACAACACCGTCTACGGCGCACACCGCAACATGGACACACGCGTGGCTGTGGCCGGCGCCGACACCGCCGACATACGCACAATCCACGTGGCCGTAACCGAGGGTGGCGGCGGCATCCGCGAATACCTCCGCCCCTACAGCGTGGTGGTGGGACAGTTCAAGCAGCTTTTCAACGCCCGCAGCATGCGCGAGCGCCTGGCCGACGGCGGCTACCCCCGCGCATTCGTCGTCGAGACCGCCGAGCCATACTACTACATCATCCTCGAATCATACGCCACGCAGGCCGAGGCCGTGAAAGCCGCCGCCAACCTGCCCTCATCACTCCCCGTGGCCGTCAAGGCCCCCTGCCCCTTCGTGCTCCACAATCCCGGCCGACACTGAGCCGCCCTGCATTTTTTTGGCCCTCCGTAGAACAAGTCTCGCCGATTTTCACTACTTTTGCAGTAAGCAAACACACAGACATGACCGTTCAAGATTCAATGCGCAAGATTCTGGAGGCCGAGAGCCGCGCCGTGGCGCAGATTCCCGTCACCGCAGACTATGACCGCGCCGTAGACCTCATCATCGAGCACGTGCACCGCCGCCGCGGCAAGCTCATCACATCCGGCATGGGCAAAGCCGGGCAGATAGCCATGAACATCGCCACCACATTCTCCTCCACAGGCACCCCCGCCGTCAACCTCCATCCCTCCGAGGCACAGCACGGCGACCTCGGCGTCCTGCAGCCCGACGACGTGATGCTCCTCATCTCGAATTCCGGCAAGACCACCGAGATTATCGACCTCGTGAAGCTGGCCCGCGGCCTGGTGCCCGACGTTCCCCTCATCGTCATATCGGGCAATCCCGACGGCCCCCTCGCATCAATGGCCGACGCGGCCCTGTTCACGGCGCCCGCCCCCGAGGTATGCCCCCTCGGCCTCACGCCCACCACCTCCACCACCATGATGACCGTAATAGGCGACGTACTGGTGGTGAACGTAATGGAGCGCATCGGATTCACACGCGCCGACTATGCCCTCCGCCACCACGGCGGCTATCTCGGCAGCATCGCTAAAAATGATAACAACTCTCCCTCCTGATAATGAAAAAGATAATCTGTATAGGCGAATGCTCGCTCAATGTGGTGTTTGACCACGGCATGCCCATGGGTGCCATCCCCGGCGGACGTATCGCGGCTGCCGCGGCAATGCTGGCCGAGGCCCGCATTCCCGTAGTTATGGCTTCCGAGGCGTCGGCCGACCCCGTGGGCGACATGGCCGTGAAAAACCTCGCCGAGGCGGGCGCCGACATTTCGCCGGTCGACCGTTTCACCGAAGGCCGCACTCCCCTCACGGTATTCACCCTCGCCGACGACGGCACTCCCGAGGTCACCCGCTACGAGAATTACCCCGACGAGGCCTTCGACATCGTGTGGCCCCGCGTCGACGATGATTCCATAGTGGTATTCGGAGGCTACTACGCCCTCGACCGCCGTATGCGCACACGCATGCTGCCATTCCTCAACCACTGCGCCGAGCGCAACGCCACCATGATATACGTCCCCGGCTTCATGGCACGCCGCGAGAGCCGCATCACCCGCGTGATGCCCGCGATTCTCGAAAACCTCGAGCTGGCCCACGTGGTCATAGCCCGCAACAACGACCTCGAGATAATTTTCGGCACTCCCTCGGGCGACGTATGCTACCACGATCACATCGACTTCTACTGCCGCTCGCTCATCAACGCCGACACCGCCTGCCGCACCCTCAACTACTACAGCGGCAAGACCGTCACCACCCTCGACATCCCCGAAAGCGTGTGCGAGACCATGATATGGAACGCCGGAATCATCGCCGGCGTGGCCGCCGCCATCTTCGAGCACGACATAACGCCCGACAGGCTCGACGCCCCCGACGAGGAGCTGCGCCGCACCGTCCTCACCGCCGCCGCACGCATGGCTTCGGCCGCCTCGGGCCGCCTCGACAAAGACTGGCAGAAGATTATTAAATAAACAGAAGAAAATAGAAGATATATGGCATCAAACCGTCACAACCTCCCCGACCCGTTCAACGCCGCCGTCGACGGCGACATCCGTGTGGCCATCGTGGCCGCCGAGTGGAACGGCTCCATAACCTCCGCCCTCACCGACGGCTGCATCGACGCCCTCCACTCACACGGCGTCGACGACGACATGATCGACGTTTTCCACGTCCCCGGCGCGGTAGAGCTCACATTTGCCGCATCATCTGTCATCGAGACCGGCGCATTCGACGTGGTGATCGTATTCGGCTGCGTTATCCGCGGCGGCACACCCCACTTCGACTACGTATGCCAGTCTGTGACACAGGGCATCACCCACCTCAACGCCGAGTGCGACATACCCGTGATTTTCGGCGTGCTCACCGTCGACACCGAGCAGGACGCCCTCGACCGCGTAGGAGGCCCCCACGGACACAAGGGCGTGGAAGCCGCCGAGACCGCCCTCAAGATGTATCAGTTTTGCCGCGAAATAAAAGAGATTTGATGAGACTCCGCATACCCACATCCGTCATCTCCATCCTCGCGGCAGCAGCCATCCTGGCCGGATGCGCCGCCGACAACTCCGGGCAGTCCTCGCTCGAGAAGGCCGCAACAGCCCTCTCCGACGGCAACTACGCCGCCGCACAGAAGACCTGCGACGGGCTCATGGCCGACTCGGCCGCATTCGACGCCCTGTCCGTGGCCCAGCTGTGCTCGATGGCCGAGATGTACGTGCGCATCGAGTCCGAGCAGCAGCGCGACACACATGCCGTGGCCGACGTAAACGACGCCTCGGCCGCACGCTGCCTCAGCCGCGCGCGCTCAATCGACAGCGACTCGGTCGACGCCTTCATCGGCACCCTGCCCCGCGAGACTGCCCAACGCCTGACCGTGATAAACCGTGTCAGCACATATCTCGACATCCCCCGCGACTCGCTCGCGATAGACGAGCCCTCCGACACGCTATGAGCCGCGACACACAGGACTGGCGCGCCGCCCTCGGCGCCCTCATAAGCCCCGGTGAACGCGCCGAAATCGACGCTGCCGACGCCGCGCAGGAAGCCCTGAAGCCCGAAGCGCCCCTGCGCAACGGCGCCCGACTCGACATATCCGTCGAGCGCAAAGGCCGCGGAGGCAAGGTAGCCACCATCGTGTCGGGCTTCACCCTCGCCGACGACGACGTGGAGCGCGTGGCATCGGAGCTCAAGCGCACCCTCGGCACAGGCGGCTCGGCCCGCGGAGGCGAGATTCTGATTCAGGGCGACCGCGCCCGCGCGGTGGCCGACGCCCTCACGGCCATGGGATTCAAAAACCGCATAATCTGAACGATGATACAACTCCCCAAAATCGAAGACCCCCGCGGCAACCTCTCGTTCATCGAACATGGAGAACGCGGCACATGCCCCTTTGAAATCGAGCGCGTCTACTGGATTTACGACGTTCCCGGCGGAGGCGTGCGCCACGGCCGCGCCCTCGCGTCCACATCCGAGATGATCGTGGCCATGAGCGGCAGCTTCGACGTGGAGCTCAGATACCCCGGCACCCTTGCCACGGAGCGCGTACACCTCTGCCGCAGCGACAGCGGCATCCTCGTGCCCCCCGGCACATGGCGCCAAATCGACAATTTTTCCACCAACTCGGTGGCCATGATACTGGCCTCGGCCCCCTACGACCCCGACGAATACCAAGACTGCACCGACCCATGACCGACCCGCACGCCACATCAAGCACCGGCCTGTGCCGCATTATCGACCTGCCGCGCCACCGACACGCCAACGGCTCGCTCAGCGTGGTGGAAAACGGCGCCGAGGGCATGCCCTTCGACGTGCGCCGCGTGTTCTACCTCTACGACGTCCCCGCCGACGCCACGCGCGGCGGACACTCGCACTACCGGGCCACGGAGCTTATCGTGGCCCTCACGGGCAGCTTCGACGTGGTGCTCGACGACGGCAAGCGCCCACCCGTACGGTTCACCCTCAACCGTCCCTACCGCGCCCTGTACATTCCGGCCGGAATATGGCGCACACTCGACAACTTCTCGGGAGCCGCCGTGTGCATGGTGCTCACCTCCGAGCGTTACAGCGAGGCCGACTATGTGCGCCAATACGACCGATTCATACAGTTGACCAATCCCGATAAAGCCCTATGAACACACCGGCCATAAAATACCCCTTCCTCCACCTCGGCGAGGCCAACGCGCCCTATATGGACGAAATAGAGCGCGCCGTGGTGCGCGTGGTGCGCAGCGGCCGATATGTCGGAGGCCCCGAGGTAGCCGAATTCGAGCGTATGCTGGCCGCCGACACCGGCACAGCCTGCGCCGTGGGCGTCAGCACGGGCCTCGACGCCCTCCGCCTCATCCTGCGCGCATACATCGAGATGGGCGTCATGGCCCCCGGCGACGAGGTAATCGTGCCCGCCAACACCTATATCGCTTCCATCCTCGCCGTCACCGAGAACGGCCTGCGCCCCGTGCTCGTCGAGCCCGACCCGTCGACCCTCAACCTCGACACATCTCGGATAGAAGAAGCCGTCACACCCCGCACGCGAGCCATCATGACCGTCCACCTCTACGGACGCATCTGCTACGACGAGGAGATGCGGCGCGTGGCCGACCTCCACGGCCTGCGCATCATCGAGGACAACGCCCAGGCCATTGGCGCCGCCCTGCCCGACGGCCGCCGCTCGGGAGCCCTCGGCGACGCCGCCGGATTCAGCTTCTACCCCACCAAGAACATAGGCGCCATGGGCGAGGCCGGCGCCGTCACCACCGACGACAGCCGCCTGGCCGACACCGTGCGCGCCCTGGCCAACTACGGCTCCGACCGTCAGTACCACAACATCTACCGCGGCCTCAACTGCCGCTTCGACCCCATACAGGCAGCCATCCTGAAAGTGAAGCTGCCGCATCTCGCGGCCGAGACACGCCGCCGCATGGACATCGCCGCCGTCTACGACAGCCTCATCGACAATCCGGCCGTCATCCGGCCCCTCTACAGCGACGCCGGCGACATGGTGTGGCACCAGTATGTGGTGCGCACGGGCTGCCGCGACCGTTTCCGCGAGTATCTCGCGTCGCACGGCGTGGAGACCGCCGTCCACTATCCCACCGCCCCCCACCGCCAGCCGTGCATGGAGGCCGAGTACGGCACGTGCCGGTTACCCGTAACCGAGGCTATCGCCCGCGAGGTCGTCAGCCTGCCCATAGGATCATGCACATCAGTCGACGACGCCGCACAGATAGCGCGGATAATCAACAGCTACCATCCCGAATGACCGACAACAACACCTTCCCGGGCCTCAAAGCCCTGTATCATACCTTCGGCTGCAAGCTCAATTTCGCCGAGACATCATCAATCGCCGCCATGCTCGCCGAGCGTGGCGTCACACGAGTCAGCGGTGCCGAAATCCCCGACATCATCGTCGTGAACACCTGCAGCGTCACCGAGGCCGCCGACAAGAAATGCCGCCAGACCATCCGCTCGTTCAACAAGCGCTACCCGCAGGCCGCAATAATCGTCACCGGCTGCTACGCGCAGCTCAAGAGCGCCGAGGCCGCCGCCCTCCCAGGCGTAGCCATCGTCACCGGCACCGACCGCAAGATGGACATCGCCCGCTACCTGGCCCGCTATCTCGAAGACCGCGTGCCCGTGGCCGACGCCATACCCTCGCGCGACATCAGGGAATTCAGACCCTCGTGCTCGCGGGGCGACCGCACACGATTCTTCCTGAAGGTACAGGACGGCTGCGACTACTGGTGCACCTACTGCACCATCCCCCTGGCCCGCGGACGCTCGCGCTCGGGCACCATAGACTCGCTGGTGGCGCAGGCTGCCGAGGCCGCAGACGCCGGCGGCAAGGAAATCGTTATTACGGGCGTGAACATCGGCGACTTCGGCAAGGGACGCACCGACACATTCTTCGACCTCATACGCGAGCTCGACAAGGTGGAAGGCATCGAGCGCTACCGCATATCCTCGATAGAGCCCGACCTGCTCACCGACGACATCATCGACTGGGTGGCCGGCTCGCGCGCATTCATGCCCCACTTCCACATTCCCCTGCAGGCCGGCTCCGACGAGGTGCTGCGCCTCATGCGCCGCCACTACGACACGCCGCTTTTCCGCCACAAGACCATGGAGATACGCCGCGCCATGCCCCACGCATTCATCGGCGTGGATCTCATCACCGGCGCCCGCGGAGAGACACCCGAGCTGTTCGAGGTGTCCCGCGCGTTCGTCGACTCGCTCGACATCTCGCGCCTCCACGTGTTCCCCTACTCCGAGCGCCCCTCCACCAGGGCCCTCGACATAGACGGCGCCGTGTCGGCCGAAGAAAAGCACCGCCGCACCGACGTGATGCTGCGCCTCAGCGAAGCCAAGTGGGAGGCATTCGCCCGCCGCTTCATCGGCGACACACGTCCCGTGCTGCTCGAGCATCCCCGCGCCGCGGGAAAGCCCATGGCCGGATTCACCGACAACTATCTGCGCGTGGAAGTCAGCGATGCCGACCCCGCGCTCGACAACACCATCGTGCCCGTCCGCATCACCGGCATCGACCCCGCCGCCGAGACCCTCACCGCATCCATGATATGATAAGGAAGCTGCTCACACTGCCCGCCCTGCTGCCGCTGGGAGCCCTGTACGCGGTGTCTGACGTCGCCGCCTTCGTGCTCCGGCGCGTGGTGCGCTACCGGCGCTCCACCGTGCGCGACAATCTCGCGAAATGCTTTCCCGACATGCCGCAGAAAGACATACGCCAAATCGAGCGACGCTTCTACCGCAACTTCGCCGACAACTTCGTGGAGACCCTGAAGCTGCTGCACATCTCCGACAAGGAGATGATGCGCCGCACCGAATTTGTCAACACCCAGCTGATAGACCGCCTCCTCGACGAGGGACGCAGCATCGTGGTGTACTTCGCCCACACCTTCAACTGGGAATGGGCGCCCTCCGTGGGGCTGCACACAGCCCGGCGCCCCGGCGGCGACGTACATTTCGGCCAGATATACCGCCCTCTCAAATCGGAGAGCTTCGACAGGCTTATGCTGCACATCCGCAGCCGCTTCGGCTCGGAGAGCTATCCCAAGTCCACCGCCCTGCGCTCGCTGCTGAGAATACGCCGCGACGGCTGCCTCAGCATCACCGGCTTCATGAGCGACCAACATCCCGGCCACGGCGACCCGGGCTACCTCACCACCCTGCTCGGCCGCCCCACACTCATGATCACGGGCACCGAGACCCTGGCCCGCAAGCTCGACATGGCCGTGGTGTACTGGGACATGGAACACGTGGCGCGCGGACACTACCGCATCACCACCCGCCTCATCGCCGAGAACTGCCGCGACCTGCCCGAAGGCGCCGTCACCGAGCGCTACACACGCATGCTCGAGGAAACCATACGCCGCGACCCGTCAATATGGTTGTGGAGCCACAAACGCTGGAAATATCCCGTAAAACCCGCTACAGAAACAAATGTCACAAAACACCGATAAACCCAAGGTAGCCGTCGTCATCCTCAACTGGAACGGCGCGGCCCTGCTACGCGAATATCTGCCCCAGGTGCTCGATGCCACGCCCGCATCGGCGGCCCGCGTGATAGTGGCCGACAACGGCTCTACCGACAACTCGCGCGAAGTCCTGGCCAACGAATTTCCCGGCGTGGAGGTAATCCTCCTCGACAAAAACTACGGCTTCGCCGAGGGCTACAACAACGTCCTGGCCCGTATTCCCGAGCCTTACACCGTGCTGCTCAACTCCGACGTGGCCCCCGACAAAGGCTGGGTGGAGACAATGCTCGCCTTCATGGAGGAGCATCCCGACGCCGCCGGCTGCCAGCCCAAGCTGCTCAGCTACCGCGACCCCGCCTCATTTGAATACGCCGGCGCGTGCGGGGGCTATCTCGACCGCAACGGCTATCCCTATTGCCGCGGACGCATCTTCGACGTGTGCGAGCGCGACGAGGGCCAGTACGACACGCCCGTCGAAGTCCACTGGGCGTCGGGCGCGGCGCTCATGGTGCGCACTGAGCTATACAACACCCTCGGAGGCCTCGACCCGGGCTTCTTCGCCCACATGGAGGAGATTGACCTGTGCTGGCGCATGCGCCTGGCAGGCCGAAAGCTCTACGCCGTGCCAGCGGCATCGGTGCGCCACCTCGGCGGCGGCTCCCTGCCCGCATCCAATCCCCGCAAGACGTATCTCAACTTCCGCAACAACCTGCTCATGCTCCACAAGAACCTCCCCGACGCCACCCGCCGCGCCAAGCTGCTGCGCCGGCGCCTGCTCGACACCGTGGCATGGGCCAAATTCGTGGTCACGCTCGACTGGGCCAACGCCCGCGCCGTGTTCAAGGCCCACCGCGACTTTGCCCGCATGAGAAAAGGCTATACGTCGCATCCCGACACCGACCTGCTGCCGGCATCGCCCGATATTCTCGTACAATTTTATCTGAAAGGTAAAAAGCGGTTCTCGCAGCTTTAGCCGCGACTTAGCTCCTATTCCCTAATATTTATTAATACCAGTCCACGCCGTTGTAGGTCGACGAGCGCTTGTCATACTTCAGGTCTGACAGCATCGCCGATTTCACGGCTATATTGAACGTGTAGCTTTTATACGGCCCCACGGGCACAAACGACGCGCGCATTGAAAAACAGTGCAGGTCGCGGCTTATGTTACAGTTCATGTAGGCCAGCTTCTTCGTGTCGAAGTTATACGACGCCGAGAACGAGAATTCCCAGTTTTTCGTCGGTTTTATATTTCCCGAAAAACTCAGATTCTGCGTTATCTTGGGGTCATACTCCATCTTCTCCTTGTTGAAGTTGCCGTAGGCATAGCCTATGGAATAGTTGACCGACAGGCTCCACGGCACCGTCCACGGCACATATCCGTCGGCCGTGAGACCGTCGGCGCCGGCCGCGTTGTCCATCGCGTCGGCCATGTCGCGGTCATGGTTGGCCCCCGACTGCGCCTGCTCGTTGTTGTCGTTGCCGCTGTTATTGTTGTTGTCCTTCTTCTTGCGCTTGAACGTGTCGTTGTTGAAGGTGTAGGAGAACGATGTGCCGGTGCTCGACAGGCGGCCTATGCCCTTGCCGGCCTTCCAGCGGGGAATGTTTACACGCACGGGGTTGCCCGATTCGTTGAGCTGGTAGGTGTACACGTCCCAGGTGGCCGAGAGGTTGAGGTTGAAGCCCTTGGTGAGGCGCAGCAATATCGAGGTGTTGATGTTCGACCAGTTGAGCGAGTCGGCGGCGAAGTTGTAGCTCTGCCCTATCGACAGGTTCTCGATGAGCGATATTTTCTTCTCGCCTATCGAGTCGTTGTCGCTGCGCACCTTCATCTCCAGATTGTTGCTCAGCTGATAGCTTATCGTACCGGTCTTGCCCTCCGACGGCACGCCGAACAGGCCGTTTGGATACTTTGAATAGCGCTTCTTCTGCAGGCGGCCCTCGGCGTCGGTGTACTCGTATTCGCCGTAGTAGCCGAAGAATTTCGAGCCGAAATCGGGCGCGCCCGAGAATGATATCGAGGGCGTCATCACGTGGCGTATCATCGTCACCTTCTTGCCCAGGAAGCCCAGCGGACGCCAGAAACCGTAGATCTTGGAGTCGAGCGAGACGGAGCCGCGGAAGTCGTACACGTTATGGAAGCCGTAGGTGGTGTCGCACACCTCGGCCGAGGCGTTGGGGTCCCACTGGCGTTCAATTTTCGAGGTGTACATACGGTCTACCAGGTCAATCTGCGGGGTGATATTGATATAGTTGAACAGATTGAACGTGGCCGACACGGGCACCGAATGGCGCATGCCGTTGCGCCAGTCCTTTATGAGGCTTTTCTTGAAGAATTCGTTCTGCTTGGCGGTGAGCGAGTTTTGCAGCTGGCCCGAATAGCTCAACTTGATTTTCTCATACCAGCGCTCGTCGCCGGCGGCCTTCTTGCGCTTGAAGGGGTAGATCTGGCTCAGGGTGACTGTGACATTGGGGAACGACACCGACAGCGTGGAGTCCTGGGTGCGCTGCGACACGTTCATGGTGGTGGACAGCGACCACTTGGACTGCGGGAAGCGGTAGGTCATGTTCACCGTGGAGCTCTTGGTGTTCTCGGTGAACGACGGCGAGTAATACGAGTTGAGGTCGTTGCGCGAATAGCCCGAGGTGGTGAAGTTCACGCTCGCCGACAAGCTCATGTTGGGATTGGCCTTTGAATCCTGCGAGTGGCTCCACAGCACCTGGAAGTTGGTCTGCGACGAATAGTCGGGCGAGCCCTTTTCGCCGTAAATCGATTTCAGATACGACACGTTGAAGCTGCCCGAATACTTGTATCGGCGGGCGTAGGTCGACTGGGCGTTGATGCCCCACGAGCCCTTGGTGTAGATTTCGCCGGTGAGGGCCAGGTCGATATTGTCGCTGATGGCGAAGTAGTAGCCGCCGTCGCGCAGATAGAAGCCGCGCTGATAGTCGTCGCCGAACGACGGCACCAGCACGCCCGAGGCATAGCTGTCGTTGAACGGGAAATAGCCGAAGGGCACGGCGATGGGCAGCGGCAGGCCCGCCAGCACCATGTACACCGGACCGGTGACGATGTTTTTGCCGGGACGCATCTTACCCTTGGTGACATTGAAGTAGAAGTGAGGGCATTCGTGGTCGTCGCAGGTGGTGTAGCGGCCGTCCTTGATGAAGTAGCTGTCGTCCTCGTTCTTCTTTGTGACGCCGCCGGTGAGGTAACCCTCGCCCTGCTGGGTGATGACGTTGGTTATATAGCCCTTGGAGGTCTTGAAGTTATAGCGCATGGTACCGGCCTCGTATTCGGTGCCGCTCTCGTTGAACACGGGCTTGCCCGTAACCTCGCCGGTGGAGTCGGGCACGCCCACGGCATACACCGTGGAGTTGTTGAGGTCGATATCGATATTGGCGGCGTCGAGCTTGATTTCGCCGTAGGTCACCGAGCTGTTGCCGTACATGAACGCCGAGTCGCGGCGCACGATGATCATGGAGTCCTTGGCCGAGAAGTCGACCGGCGCGTCAAGGTCGACGCGCTCGAGCACCGGACGCAGATGGGGCACGAACGTGTCGGGCGGCAGAATCTGCGAGTCGGCCTCGGCCGCAGGCATCGAGTCGGGCATGAGCACGGGTACGGGTACGGGCAGCGGAACCGGCACCGCCGTGTCGGCCGCATACTCCGAGACTGCCGTATCCGCATCGGCCGGACGCGGCACATTGTCCGTATCGGCTTCAAGGGAGCCCACTGCCTCGGCTATCGGCGGCAGAAAGCACAGCAGTAATATATATATGAGTAGTTTTCTCACGCGTGGATTTGCGAAAATCAGCACAAAGGTAGCAACAATTCGCATAATAACATTACTGCCCGGCCAAAAATAATTGTTAAATGACGCAAACCTCGCAGCATTGTCTCAATAAATTATAGTAATTTTGCGCCTTGAACCAATCATTGCACCGGTAATGAAAGAATTTTTCAAGATATTGCGCCGATTCGTGCCGCCCTACAAGAAATACCTGGCACTCAACATAGTCTTCAACCTGCTGTCGGCTGTGCTGACGCTCTTCTCGTTCGCGCTGATCGTGCCGATTCTCGAGATGCTCTTCAAAATCAAGGATGCGTCATATATCTACATGCCCGTCGGCTCGGCCTCGCTCAAGGAAGTGGCCATTAACAACTTCTACTACTATACCCAGGAGTCGATAACGGCTTTCGGCCCGTCGGTGACGCTCGCCATCCTCGCCGCCGCCCTGGTGGTGATGACCGCCCTGAAGACCGGCTCGACATTCCTCAGCTCCTACTTCATAATCCCCCTGCGCTCGGGCATCGTGCGCGACCTCCGCAACTATGTCTACGACAAGATTACCACCCTGCCCATCGGCTTCTTCACCGCCGAGCGCAAGGGCGACGTGATGGCGCGCATGAGCGGCGACGTGACCGAGATAGAGAACTCCATCATGGCCTCGCTCGACATGATGTTCAAGAATCCCGTGATGATTATCGTATGCCTGGGCGCGATGATTATGATATCGTGGCAGCTCACCATCTTCGTGTTCATCCTCCTGCCCCTGGCGGGCATGGTCATGGGCCGCGTGGGCAAGCGCCTCAAGCGCCAGTCGCTCGAGGGGCAGAACCAGTGGGGCGTGCTCATGTCGAATATCGAGGAGACCCTGGGCGGACTGCGCATCATCAAGGCCTTCAACGCCGAGGACAAGGTGCGCCGCCGCTTCCACGCCGAAAATCAGGTGTTCTACGAGATTTCCAACCGTGTGGCGCGCCGCCAGGCCCTCGCCCACCCCATGAGCGAGTTCCTCGGCACGGTGGCCATCGCCATAATCCTGTGGTTTGGCGGTTCGCTGATTCTCAGCGGCGAGTCGCACATGGACGCCGCCATGTTCATTTACTACATGGTGATTTTCTATAACATCATCAACCCCGCCAAAGACCTCTCCAAGGCCGCCTACTCCATTCAGAAGGGCCTGGCGTCGATGGAGCGTATCGACAAGATTCTCAATACCCGCAATCCCATCGCCGACCCTGCCTCGCCGCGCCCCCTGCCCGCGCTCACAGGCTCCATCGAGTTTGACAACGTATGCTTCAGCTACGGCGACCGCGAGGTGATCAGCGACGTGTCGCTCCGCATTCCGGCTGGCGCCACCGTGGCGCTGGTGGGTCAGTCGGGCTCGGGCAAGACTACCCTGGCCGACCTGCTGCCGCGCTTCTACGACGTGGCCTCGGGCGCCATCCGCATCGACGGTACCGACATCCGCGACCTGCGCGTGGCCGACCTGCGCTCGCTCATGGGCAATGTGAACCAGGAGGCCATCCTGTTCAACGACACGTTCTACAACAATATCACCTTCGGAGTCAGCTCCGCCACCCGCGAGCAGGTGGAGGCCGCCGCACGCGTGGCCAACGCCCACGAGTTCATCACCGCCTCGCCTCTGGGCTATGACACCCCCATAGGCGACCGCGGATGCCGCCTGTCGGGCGGACAGCGCCAGCGCCTGTCCATCGCGCGCGCGATTCTCAAAAATCCTGCCGTGCTGATTCTCGACGAGGCCACCTCGGCGCTCGACTCGGAGAGCGAGCAGCTGGTGCAGCAGGCCCTCGACCGCCTCATGCGCGACCGCACCACCCTGGTCATCGCCCACCGCCTGTCCACTATCCGCAACGCCGACCTGATATGCGTCATGCACGAGGGCCGCATCGTGGAGCGCGGCACCCACGACGAGCTGATGGCCCGTGGCGGCCACTATCGCCGCCTCGTGGAAATGCAGTCGTTATAATTCTCCTTCTATGACTATGGTGCGCGGCTCGGCCGGACACACATACCGGCAGGCGCCGCAGCCTATGCACGCGTCGAAATCGACCGACGGCAGCCGGCGTCCGTCCTCGAGGCGCGTCATCTTTATGGCCCCGACGGGGCAGCGGCGGGCACATAGGCCGCAGGCAACGCCGTCGGCATACTCGATACACTTCGACGCCACCACGCGGGCGCTTCCCATGCGCGTGCGGTGCTTCTCGGCCGGCGTGAGCGGTATCAGCGCCCCCGTGGGGCATACCTGCGTGCACGCCACACAGTCGTAGGCGCAGGCGCCGATATCATAATCCACATAGGGATGCAGAGCCACGCGCAGGCCTGCCCCGGGGCCGGCGAGGCGTATTATGTCCTGCGGACACGCGGCCACACACAGCCCGCAGCCCGTGCAGCGTGCCATGGCCTGCGGTGCGGCTCCGCCCGGCGGCCTCACGGCATTGAGCGGAATCAGAGTCTCGTAATCCCCCCGGTCTTTCCCGGCCATGACGGCGGCGGGCACGGCGAGCAGCGCAGCCAGGAATCGACGGCGGTCTACTGGCTTCACGTTGCCGGCCGCGGCGTCGGGACGCGTGCAGGCGGCCGCGCCGGCCTCCACGGGCTGCAACATGGGCAGCTGCAGCGAATGGCGCCCGCGGCGGAAGGTGATGGCATCGGACGGGCACGAGGCCACGCAGTCAAAGCACACCACGCATCGCGAGGCGTCCACGGTATGGGCCGAGGGGTCGATACACTCGGCCTTGCAGCGCGCTACACACAGGCCGCAGCCCGTGCACTTGTCGGTGTTAATGTCTACATGATAGATGGAATAGCGCGACAGCAGGCCCAGCAGCGTACCCACGGGGCACACGGTGTTGCACAGCAGGCGTCCGCGCGACGCGCCGAAGCCCGCGGTGACAGCCAGCGACACGGCGGCCAGACAGCCCGAGCCGAGCGAGAAGGCCGCGGCACCAGCAAGAGGCCGTCCCAGAAACACCACTATGCGGCTGAACGTGGCGGCCGGGTCGAGCAGGCCCACCACGACGGGCAGACCTATCAGCGCGGCCACAAGGGCCGTGACGGCAAACACGCGGCGCACCACCGTGCGCGGCGACGAGTAAAAATAGCCGCGGCGACGGCGCCACACGGCGGCGGCGATGTCCTGAAGTGTCCCCAGCGGGCAGGCCGTGGAGCAGTAGATGCGTCCCGCAAGGGCCGTGGCGGCGGCCCACAGCAGCAGCCAGCCGCCGGCACCAGCCAGCAGCGCGGGGATTATCTGCCAGCGCGACAGCCATATCGAATAGCCCGCCCCGACAGCCGCGGCAACCGCAATCATGACCGTAAGCGACACCGCTATGCGTGCCGCCCTGAGCCATTTATACAGTTGTCTGCCACCTCTCATGGGAATATCAGCTTACAGGCAGTGACAGCACCTCTTCCAGGATGGCCACGGCCGTGGCCACGTCCTTCACATTGGCTATGGAGAACGAGCGGCGCGCCGAATTCTGCCGTATCTTCACACGGCGCGGGTGCATGGTGAGATATGTGAGCAGGCGCCCGAACATGGGCGACATATAATATGCCTGGTTTTCCTCGCCCACAAAGTAGATGTACATCACGCCCCCCTTGAGGTTGATTTTCTCTATGCCGAGGCGGCGGGCAAGGCGGCGCAGACGCGGTATCCGCAGCAGCTCGCGGGTCTCGTCGGGGATGCGGCCGAAACGGTCGGTGAGGCGAGCGGCGAAGGCCTCCACCATGTCGTCGCGGTCTATCGAGTCGAGTTCCTGATAGAGGGCTATGCGCTCGGCGGCCTGCGGCACATAGGTGGCGGGCAGCAGCAGCTCCAGGTCGGACTCTATCACGCAGTCGGCGGCATAGTCGTCGGAGGGCGTTATGTCGTTGCCGGCCATCTCTAGGTCTGAGAACTCCTCGGAGCGCAGCTCGGTGACGGCCTCTTTGAGAATCTTCTGATATGTCTCGTAGCCCAGGTCGGCGATGAATCCGCTCTGCTCGGCGCCCAGCAGGTTGCCGGCGCCGCGGATGTCGAGGTCCTGCATGGCGATGTGTATGCCCGAGCCGAGGTCGGAAAACGATTCGATAGCCTGCAGGCGCCTGCGCGCCACGGGGGTGAGAGGATTGCCCGGCGGCACGGCCAGGTAGCAGAAGGCCTTGCGCGACGAGCGGCCCACCCTGCCGCGCAGCTGATGCAACTCGCTGAGGCCGAAATTCTGAGCGTTGTTGACGATGATGGTGTTGACGCGGGGCATGTCTATGCCGCTCTCGATGATAGTGGTGGAGAGCATCACGTCGTAGTCGTGGGCGGCAAATTCCACTATGGCCTGCTCGAGCTTTTCGGGAGGCATCTGTCCGTGCGCCACGATGGTGCGGGCGTCGGGCACCACGCGCTTCACCATGTTTTCCAGCTCGTACAGGCCCTCGATGCGGTTGTTGACAATGAATATCTGACCGCCGCGGGCCATCTCGAAGTTGACGGCCTCGGCCAGCAGCTCGTCGTCGAGCGAGATTACGGAGGTGACGATGGGATAGCGGTTGGCCGGCGGGGTGGTGATGGCGCTGAGGTCGCGCGCGCCCATCAGCGAGAACTGCAGGGTGCGCGGGATGGGCGTGGCGCTCATGGTGAGGGTGTCGACGTTGACCTTCATCTGCTTGAGCTTCTCCTTGACGGCCACGCCGAATTTCTGCTCCTCGTCCACTATCAGCAGGCCCAGATCCTTGAATTTCACCGTCTTGCCAATGAGCTTGTGGGTGCCGACGATGATGTCTATCTTGCCGGCGGCCAGGTCGGCGGTGATTTCCTTTACCTGGCGGGGGGTGCGTGCGCGCGACAGGTATTCGACTCGCACGGGGAAGTCTTTCAGACGCTCGGAGAATGTGGTATAGTGCTGGAACGCGAGCACGGTGGTGGGCACCAGCACGGCCACCTGCTTGTTGTCGGCGGCGGCCTTGAAGGCGGCGCGCACGGCTATTTCGGTCTTGCCGAAGCCCACGTCGCCGCAGATGAGACGGTCCATCGGCCTCTCCGATTCCATGTCGGCCTTCACGGCACGCGTGGCCGTGAGCTGGTCGGGGGTGTCCTCGTAGATGAACGATGCCTCGAGCTCCTCCTGCATGTACGAATC
>CAYNXG010000025.1:0-21833 GCA_964401095.1 uncultured Bacteroides sp. | reverse complement strand
GCATCTGACTACGGATCAGAAGGTTACAGGTTTGAATCCTGTGCGAATCACTAAAGAGGAAGCCGAGAGGTTTCCTCTTTAATTTTATGCCGCCACGGCTCTGACGCCCCCCGAAATTATATTTTTTTAAAACGGCTGAAAATCAATAGCTCATATTTTTAGAGTAACTTTGCCGCATGCTTAGGAAAATTCAGACTCTCATACTGGCCGCCGCAACCGCCTGCTCGGCCGCCGCTATAGAAATCCCCGACTCGGTATTCGAGGCCGACCCTTATTTCATCCTCATGGAGGAGGCCGACAGCGCTATCGCGCACAGCAACTGGCCCGAAGCCGCCGCTCGCCTGTGCGACGCGCTCGCCGTGAAGCCCGACAGCCCGTCAAACGCCCTGCTTCTTAACAATCTCGCATCGGTGTACATATACATGGAGCGCGACTCGCTGGCCCTCGACGCCTACGACCGCGCGCTGGACATCGCGCCCAACATGGTGACGGTGCTCAACGGCCGCGGACGCCTGCTCCTCGCCAAGGGCCGTGACAAAGCCGCCCTGGCCGATTTTGACCGCGCGCTGGAACTCGATTCGCTGTCGATTGACGCGCGCTATTTTCACGGCATGATGAACCTCTACGGCGGCCACCGCGAAACGGCCGAAAAAGACTTCGACATCCTGCGGCGCGTGGCCCCGAAGTCAACCGACACGGCCATTGCGCTCGCCACGCTCTACTCGCTCACAGGCCGCGAACGCGAGGCCCTGCCCTATCTCGAGAAACTGGTGGAGGAAGACCCGGCGCCCGAGTTCTTTGCCTCGCTCGCGGGCTGCAGGCTTGCGCTCGGACAGCTCAGCGAGGCATCCGAGGCCATCGGCGAGGGCCTCAGGCGATATCCCAGCGACCCGGAATTATATTACTACCGCGCATGGCTCAACCGCGAGCGCTTCCGTAAAGATGATGCGCGGGCCGATGCCGAGCGTGCGATAAGTCTCGGCGCCAACCCGCGCAAAGTTGCGGACCTTTTCAAATAGTTGATTATCTTATACCGCGTCGGTTGAGAGCAGCCTGATAACGTTTTGCGTTACGGCGGTGTGTCGCATAGTCCGACGCGAAGTTGTGATAGCCCGAAAAGTCTTCTTTGGCACACATATACAGATATGAATTCTGAGGCGCGTTGAGCACCGCGTCTATCGTGGCCTTTTCCGGGACACGTATCGGGCCCGGCGGCAGCCCCGTATTGCGATAGGTATTGTATGGCGAGTCGGTCTTCAGGTGCTTGCCCGTTATTCGCCGCAGGGCAAAATTGCCGGTGGCAAACTTCACCGTAGGATCGGCCTGAAGCTTCATGCCCTCCTTCACACGGTTCATGTACAGGCGGGCTATTATAGGCCGCTCGTCCTTCTTGTTTGATTCCTCCTCGACGATTGAGGCTATCGTAGCCACCTCCACGGGAGAAAGCCCGAGCTTATCGGCTTTCGCGAGCCTGTCCTTATTCCAGAACTTGTCGCGCTCGGCCACCAGCTTATCCACCACGTGCCGGGCGGTATCGGTCCAGTAAAACTCATAGGTATCGGGCAACACCGCGGCGGGGAAAGTCTCCTTGCCTTTGAACTGCGGGTGTTTTGCCAAAGCCTCCGTAAGGGCGCTCTCGATTTCGGCCGGCGTGGCCTCGAGCTTCGCGGCTATGCGCTTGGTAAGGTCTTTGAGGGTGCGCACGTTATTGATTGTCACCTTAACGGGAGTCTGCTTTCCGCCCGCAATAGTCCGCGCGGCCGAATAAGCCGCCGTTCCGGGCTCTATGAGATACGAGCCGTGCGATGTGGCGGGGTCGCCGGCAGCTACCTGCCACAGGCGGTACACCAGCTTGCCGTAGCCGTCGCCCAGCGCCGAGGTGAGCGAGTCTGACACGCTCTGCGAGGTGGCGTCGCGCGGAATGTTGACCCTGACGGCCATCTCCGAATCAAACGTCCTCATAATCAATGTCAGGCCCACGATTCCCAATACGCCCACTATAGCTATTATAATAAAAATCCAGCGTCTCATGTCAGTCTGTTTTGCTTTTTATGCAAATTCTCATGCAAAGTTACACATTATAAACCCCCGAGACACATTTTTCTATCGTCAAAACCATGTTAAATTATCTAAACCTTAAAAAAATTTATACCGTCTAAAGGGTATATACCGAATTTTTGGTATAACTTTGCATATCAGAGCAGACATTGGTTTCCAATTAAAACTGCCATTAAAAATCACGTAACTTGTAATAACTAACATGGAAAAGAAATTTATTTGCACAGTGTGCGGTTATGTACACGAAGGCCCCGAAGCACCCGAAAAATGCCCCATCTGCAAAGCTCCCCGCAGCGCTTTCAAGGAAGTTGAAGAGACAGAAGCTCTCACTTTTGTCACCGAGCACAAAATCGGCGAGGCAAAGGGCACAGACCAGCAGATGATTGACGATCTCACAGCTCATTTCAACGGCGAGTGTGGCGAGGTAGGCATGTATCTGGCTATGTCGCGCCAGGCCGACCGCGAGGGTTATCCCGAAATCGCTGAAGCCTTCAAGCGCTATGCTTTTGAGGAAGCCGAACACGCAGCCAAGTTTGCCGAACTCCTCGGTGAATGTGTTTGGGACACCAAGACAAACCTCATGAAACGCATGATGGCCGAAGCCGGCGCAAACGAAGACAAGATGCGCATCGCCCGTCGCGCCAAAGAGCTCAACCTCGACGCCATCCACGACACAGTTCATGAAATGGCCAAGGACGAAGCCCGCCACGGCAAAGGCTTTGAAGGTCTCTACAAGCGCTATTTCGGCAAATAATCGTCTGACAGAACGCCTGTAAACTCATACGGGCCATGCGGATATCCGCATGGCCCGTTGTCGTTGATATCTTTAGACCCCAATACGGGAGGCATAGCTTATTCCTGCCCGCGCTTGATTAGGAGAATCATCTTCACGGCCAGGTCGAAAGCTATGATTTTGGCATTGCCGTTGAGCATTATGTCATTGCGCGCCGACGTGAGCACCTTGAAGATGTTCTCGACATTCACCACGTTGATAAACGGTGAGAACTTGATGCTGAACTCCGCCTCCTCGGGCGACATTGCCACCAGCGCCGAGTCGCCGATATTGTAAATGAAATTCTCGCGCACCATGCGCGCGCAATATCCATAGAATCGCATGTTGCCCTCGCGGCCCATGTCGGCCACCTTGGCGCTCCATTTGCGCAGCTCGCCCACCTTGCGCAGGTAGGCCATGCGCATCAGTTCCTTGAACAGGTCGAGGTAGAGCCCGCGATCCTTGTCAGCACCCGACACCGCGCGCAAGGCCGCATTGACGTCGCCCTCGGCGAGGGCTGCGGCAGCCGATGCGTCGGCCGGGGCCGTTCCGCGGGCCTCGAGTATCGAGGCTGTCTCGCTGTCGGAATACCGCCTCACGGCCACACGCTGTGTGCGCGAATATATCGTAGGCAATATCTCCGACGGCTTGTCGGATGTCATGATGAATATGGTGTCGGCAAAGGGCTCCTCCACAAGCTTCAGCAGCTTGTTCGCGGCCGCTTCCTGCAGGCGCTCTGGCAGCCACATCACCACAATCTTGTAGCGCGACTGGCGCGCCGTGAGATTGAGCCGCGACTGCAGCGCCGCCGCCTCGTCGACATATATAGCAGGCTGACCGTTGGCATTGCCCAGCATCGACAGCCAACGCTCGAAATCCATAAACGGCCATTCGGACACAAATTTGCGGAAATCTTCGGCATAGTCGTCGCTCAGCGCCGCCGAGCCGCTTTTGCGTTTAAGCACCGGAAATGAGTAAAACGTGTCGATATGGTTGAATCCCGCATGTTGCAGACACGACGGACACCGTCCGCACGAATCGCCCTCGGGAGTGCGGCATGTGCAGTGGATATATTGCGCCAGCGCACGCGCCAGGGCGAACTTGCCGCTTCCGGCAGGCCCTTCAAGCAGCAGGGCGTGGGGAATATGGCCGCTGTCCACCATCGTGCGCAGCCGCTGCTTCACATCTTCGTGAAACGGTATATCGGCGAATCTCATTTCTTGACCGGGGGTATCGGCGATTCATTTTCCACAACATACTTGCGCACCTGCTGGAACAGGTGGGTGGCAAATACGAAATCATTGAGGGCCTCGTTGCCGGTGGTATATATCTGGCTCATGTCGCCCACCCACTCACGGTGGCCCTTGTTGATGAATATGATATTCTCACCGATGCCAAGCACCGAGTTCATGTCGTGGGTATTGATTACCGTAGTGATATTGTATTCGTGGGTGATGTCGCTCAGCAGCTCGTCTATGACAATCGAAGTCTTGGGGTCGAGGCCCGAGTTGGGCTCGTCGCAGAACAGATACTTCGGGTTGAGCGCGATGGCACGCGCGATGGCCACACGCTTCTGCATGCCGCCCGATATTTCCGACGGGAACTTGTTCTCGGCGCCTTTGAGGTTCACTCGTTCAAGGCAGAACATGGCACGCTCGCGCATCTCCTCATAAGGCCGGCGGGTAAACATCTGAAGGGGGAACATCACATTGCCGAGCACTGTCTCCGAGTCGAAAAGCGCCGAGCCCTGAAACAGCATGCCTATCTCCTTGCGCAGGTATTTCACCTGGTTCTGATCCATGTCCAGCAGGTTGCGGCCGTCAAAGAGAATCTCGCCCTTCTCGGGGCGCATGAGGCCCACGAGGCTTTTCATCAGCACGGTCTTGCCCGAGCCGCTCTGACCGATGATGAGGTTGGTCTTGCCCGTATAGAAGGTGGCGCTTACGCCGTGCAGAACCGTACGGTCGTCAAACGACTTGGTCACATCTTTTACCTCGATCATTGTAACAGCAGTTTAGTAAGTATAACATCAAAAAGCAGGATAAGGATACTTGAAGCCACGACACCGTTGGTCGATGCCTTGCCCACATCCAGGGCGCCGCCCTTGACATAATATCCGTAGAACGAAGCCACCGATGCTATTATGAAGGCGAAAACGACACTCTTGATAAGACCGTACCACACGTACCATTCCTGAAAAAGGGCCTGAAGGCCGTAAATGTAGCGCGACACGGTGATAAGGTCGGTGACCAGGGCCACAAGATAGCCGCCCACGAGCGACGTGGCCATACAAATCACCACCAGCGCCGGCATGAACAGCACGAAGCCAAGAATCTTGGGCAATACAAGGAAATTGGCCGAGTTGACACCCATGATTTCAAGGGCGTCGATCTGCTCGGTCACGCGCATCGTGCCTATTTCCGACGCTATGTTGGAGCCAACCTTGCCGGCGAGTATCAGACACAATATCGAGTTGGAGAACTCAAGCAGCACTATATCGCGTGTGGCAAGGCCCACGGAATAGGCGGGTATCAGCGGCGACGATATGTTAAGCTGCATCTGTATGGCGATCACGGCGCCGATGAACAGCGATATTATGATGACCAGGGGGATGGAATCGATGCCGAGCTTGCTCACCTCCTGCACCGTACGGCGCAGGAATATCCTTGCACGGTCGGGAAGCGCGAACACGCGGCGCATGAAAAGACAATAGCGGCCAAACGTGGCCAGCGACGAGGTTATCAACATTGTATATTTACTTTTATCTATTTCGCATCGCACTTCCGTACAAATGCTATGCAAAGTTAAACAATTAAATCGCAACTTCTATTCTTTTGAATATCCATTTTTATCCTGTCGGGGCATTTTGGAACAATAATGTTTACCATTTTGCCAATTTAGCCGTTTTTTAGAGCTTTTATTTTAGAAAATCGGCCGAAATTTATTAACTTCGTGCCCGTCAATCATCTTATAAGCCACAGTCACACCATGATAATAATCGGTATAGCCGGAGGCACCGGCTCGGGCAAGACAACAGTCGTAAACAAAATAATCAACTCGTTCCCTCCCGGCGAGGTAGCCGTTATCCCGCAGGATTCATACTACAAGGATTCGAGCCACATACCCGTCGAAGACCGCAGCAAGATAAACTTCGACGAACCCGACGCCATCGAATGGCCGCTGCTCGTCAAGCACCTCGGCATGCTGCGCGAGGGCCGCACGATTCACATGCCCACCTATTCTTATCTCACATGCACGCGCCAGGAAGAGACCGTTGAGGTGAAGCCTTCCGATGTCGTGATTGTCGAGGGCATCCTCGTGCTCACCGACCCCGTGCTGCGCGACATGATGGACATAAAGGTGTTTGTCGACGCCGACGCCGACGACCGCCTCATCCGCGTCATAGCCCGCGACTGCATCGAGCGCGGACGCACGCCCCAGATGGTGATAGACCGCTATCAGGACATCCTGAAGCCCATGCACTGCCAGTACATTGAGCCCAGCAAGCGCTTTGCCGACCTCATCGTGCCTCAGGGCGGCTCGAACATCGTGGCCATAACGCTGCTTACCGACTATATCGAAAGCCGCCTGCGCAAAGCTGAAAAAACACACGCCTGACACAATGGGAATATCATTCAGACTCGACCGCAACCGCCGCGACGAAAACGATGAGACGCCCACACCGTTCGACGTGGTGCGCCCGGCAGCCGACAGTGTCTCGGACGCCGTATCGGAAGTAAAGGAAACCGAAGCCGCCGACCCCGACAACGACGCGCCCCGGACGGAGCCCGACGACAAGACGATGGTGCTGCGCACCGACAATCTCGTGAAGAAATACGGCAAGCGCACCGTGGCCAATCACGTCTCAATCAACGTTACTCGCGGCGAAATCGTAGGCCTGCTCGGCCCAAACGGAGCCGGCAAGTCCACCACGTTCTACATGACCGTGGGACTCATCACGCCCAACGAAGGCCGCATATTCCTCAACGACCTGGAAATAACCAAATTCCCGGTCTACAAGCGCGCCCAGGCGGGCATAGGCTACCTGGCGCAGGACGCATCGGTGTTCCGCAAACTGTCTGTCGAGGACAACATCAGATGCGTGCTCCAGCTCACAGGCAGGTCAAAGGAATATCAGAAGGAAAAACTCGAAAGCCTCCTCACCGAGTTCGGCCTGCAAAAGCTGCGCCGCAACCTCGGCGACCAGCTCTCGGGCGGCGAGCGCCGTCGCACCGAGATAGCCCGCTGCCTGGCCATCGACCCCAAGTTCATCATGCTCGACGAGCCCTTTGCCGGCGTTGACCCCATTGCCGTTGAAGACATTCAGACTATAATCTACAAGCTGAAAGAAAAAAACATCGGCATCCTCATCACCGACCACAACGCGCCCGAAATCCTGTCGATTACCGACCGCGCCTACCTGCTGTTTGAAGGCCGCATACTCTTCCAGGGCACATCCGAGGAACTCGCCGAGAACCCCGTGGTGCGCGAGAAATACCTCGGCCGCAATTTCATCTTCCGCCGCAAACAGTTCTGATGGCAATATTCGGCGCCCCTTTTCGTTATAAGTATGTGTTAGAAATTATTTATCGTATTGGATTGTGAAGTTGTGAGTGAAATTTTGAGTCCGACTGATGGCGTAATGTGGTTCCATTATAACTGAAGCCGGATTCTGAAGTTCGCCGCATAGTTTATGAGGCAATACATTAGATAATTTGGGACACATACTTATAATGTAAGCTACATTATCTGATGAAAAAACGCATATACGCCATCATTATCATATTTGTCTTCACCGCCGTGGCCGTAGCACAGGCCGCCGGAGTGAAGATTACCGGCCTTGTTACCGATGAAAACAACGAGCCGCTCGAATTTGTCAGCGTGCGCATCGGCGGCACGGCCATCGGTGCCACGACAGGCCTCGACGGCAAATACACCATCTCGGCCCCGCAGCAAGACACCATCCGGGTCATTTTCTCGTGTATCGGATACGAAGAATCAGTCAGGCGTCTTCTGTCGCCGCAGGGCGACGTTACCGTCAACGTGAAGATGCAGCCCAAGTCCTATGCCCTGCAGGGGGTGGAAATCACCGACATACAGAAGCAGACCGGCTCGATGCAGAAGCTCGACGCCACCACCGCCAAGCTGGCCCCCGACGCCACAGGCGGCTCGGTGGAGGCGCTGATATCCACCATGGCCGGCGTCACCTCGGGCAACGAGATGTCGAGCCAGTACAATGTGCGAGGCGGCACGTATGACGAGAACCTCGTATACATCAACGGCATAGAGGTCTACCGCCCGCAGCTCGTAAGCTCGGGCCAGCAGGAAGGCCTCTCTATCATCAACCCCGACATGGTGGGCGCCATAGGCTTCTCCACCGGCGGCTTCTCGGCCGAGTACGGCGACAAGATGTCGAGCGTGCTCGACATAACCTACCGCCAGCCCGAAGCTTTTGAAGGCGCGGTATCGGCCGGGCTGATGGGCGGAAGCGTCACCATCGGCACATCGTCGCGACGGTTCTCCCAGCTGCACGGCGTACGCTACAAAAGCAACGCATCGCTGCTCAGCTCCATGGAGGACAAGGGCGAATATGACCCGAAATTCTTTGACTATCAGACCAACATGACATACAAGTTCTCCGATAAGTTCAAGATGTCATTCCTTGGTAACATAGCCATAAACAACTACAAGTTCATCCCCGCCACACGCACCACCAACTTCGGAACCTCCACCGACGCCAAGCAGTTCAAGGTCTACTTCGACGGCATGGAGAAAGACAAGTTCGAGACATGGTTCGGCGCCCTCACCATGAGCTTCACGCCCTCTAAGAAAAGCGAATACAGCTTCCTTGCCTCGGGTTTCCTCACCAATGAGCTGGTGGCCTACGACATATCCGGAGAATACTGGCTCGACCAGGCCGGCACATCCGGCGACGCTTCGGGCGACGGCTCGATAGGCGGCGAGCTGGGCGTGGGACGCTACCACGAACATGCGCGCAACCGCCTAAAGGCATCCGTAATCTCCCTGGCGCTGAAAGGCTCGACGGGCATAAGCCGCCACACCCTCGAATACGGCATATCCTTCAATGCCGAAAAAATACACGACCGCTCGCGCGAATGGGAGCTGCGCGACTCGGCCGGATACTCCCTGCCGTTCGACCCCGACGCGCTGAAGATGATATACAACCTCGACTCACGTCACGATATCAGCTCCACACGCTTCGCCGCATACGTCCAGGACACTTACCGCCTCGCCACATCGGCCGGATATCTCAACATCAACGGCGGCATACGACTGAGCCACTGGAGCTACAACAAGGAATTCCTCGTCAGCCCGCGTCTGTCGCTGGGCTTTGTCCCCGACAAGGCCCCCGCATGGGCTTTCCGATTCGCCACCGGCCTCTACTATCAGTCGCCGTTCTACAAGGAATACCGCAAGCCCGTGTCTGACGACGAGGGAAACACCATAATCGTGCTCAACGAGAACATCAAGTCGCAACGCTCGTTCCAGGTTATCGCCGGCGCCGACTATACCTTCCGCACCTTCGGCCGCCCGTTCAAACTCTCGGGCGAGCTGTATTACAAGGCTCTCGGCAATCTCATCCCCTTCGAGATAGACAATCTGAAGCTCGTCTATGCGGGTGAGAACCTCACGAGCGGCCATGCCATGGGTGTCGACTTCAAGCTGTTCGGCCAGTTCGTGCCCGGCAGCGACTCGTGGATCAGCTTCTCTCTTATGAATACCCGCGAGAATCTCAACGGGGTCAGCGTCCCCCGCCCCACTGACCGCCGCTATTCGTTCGGCCTGTATTTCACAGACTATTTCCCGAAATTCCCGCGTCTGAAATTCAGCCTCAAGGGCCTGTTCTCCGACGGCCTGCCCACCACGGCACCCCATCACACCCGCGACAAGGGCTACTTCCGCGCTCCAGCCTACAAGCGCCTTGACATAGGCCTTGCCTACGGCCTCGTGACACCGGCCGATGCCGAAAAACATCGTTCGGGCTTCCTCGGCAAGTTCAAGAGCATATGGCTCGGCGTCGATGTATTCAACCTTTTCGACATTTCCAACGTCAGCTCATATTATTGGGTCACCGACGTTAACGACATACAATATGCCGTGCCCAATTATCTCACACGCAGACAGTTCAATGTCCGACTTTCGGTAGAATTTTAGTCAATCCGAATAAAACCTCCACGACCATGCAACGTGAAATCATCCTTAACGCCGCCGCGGCCGGAGCCGACAAAACCCGACGCTCCCTAAGGCGGCTTTTTGTATTGTCGGCCCTCGCCGGTTCGTTCATAGCCCTCGGCGGCATACTTTCGGTAATCCTCGGCTTCGGATTCCCGGGTGTCAGCGCTGTCAATCCGGGCATGCAGAAGTTGCTCAGCGCCCTGGCATTCCCCGTAGGCCTGTTCCTCACGGTGCTGTTTGGCGCCGACCTGTTCACCGGTAACAACGCCCTGCTCATCCCTGCGCTCAACGAGCGGCGCATCAGCACGGGCGCGGTGGTGCGCAACTGGCTCCTTGTATGGCTCGGCAACTTTGTGGGCGCGCTGTTGTTCACAGTGCTGCTCGTCCACCTCGCCGGCCTCACCGATGCCGAGCCCTACCGCTCGGCCGTGTGCCGCATCGCCGAGACAAAGGTGTCGCTGTCTCCGCTGTCCACCTTCCTGCGCGGCATCGGCGCCAACTGGTGTGTCTGCCTTGCCGTGTGGCTTGCCCTCGGCGCGAAGACCATGCCTGCGAAGGCCCTGGCCTGCTGGATTCCCGTGGCGGCATTCGTGGCGCTGGGATATGAGCACTGTATCGCCAACATGTTCTTCATCCCCTGCGGCATGCTCGCCGGCGCCGAGGTGGGAATCATCGACCTTCTGTCAAACCTCGCCCTCTCCACCGCGGGCAACATCGTGGGCGGAGCCCTTATGGTGGGCCACCTGTTCCACCGCCTCTACGGCCCGGCTAAATGAACGCGCGCTGCGTTATCGACACTCCCGCGGGATATATCGGAATAACGGAAACCGACGGCTTCATAACGTCTATAGCTGAGTGTGATGAAGCCCCCGGCGCGTCTCCGCCGCCACGTACCGTCCTTGCCGAGGCTGTCCGCCAAATCAGACATTATTTCGCAGGAACCTGCACGGACTTCACCTTTCCTTACCGCATCGCCGGAGGCACACCATTCAGCCGCGCAGTGTGGCAGGCGGCGGCCGATATCCCCTACGGTCATACGGCCACCTATGCCGACATTGCCCGCGCCATAGGGCATCCACGAGCGGCCCGCGCGGTCGGCACCGCCCTCGGCCGAAATCCCCTGCTGTTCGTCATTCCATGCCACCGCATAGTGGCATCGGGCGGCCTCGGAGGCTTCCGCCTCGGCCCAGCGGTGAAGCTTTATCTGCTCGGTCTTGAAAAAAATAAGTATGCCGATGTTACATATCCGGTTCCCGTCCGTCATTAATAGTGAACAAAGGAAAAACATCACCAATGACCGACGAATCATCCACAGCGACTTTCATGGCCTTGAGGTTGCGCCTGCGCAACGCAGCCGCCGCAATACTGAGGCGCGACGACGAAGTGGACGACGCCATGCAGGAATTATTCCTGCGCACGTGGCGGCACAACGGCAATGTTGAAAACCGCAAGGCCTACATGTTCGCATCGCTGCGGAATATATGCATCGATCTGCTCAGGCACAGGCGCCCTGCGGCCGAGATAGAGCCCGACAGCGTAAAGGCCGAGACATCATCTGCCGTAGAGAACCGCGACACTGCCGATTACATACGCAACATCGTAGCCACAAAGCTCACCGATATACCTCGCAAAGTGTTTGAGCTCTATGTTTACGAAGACCTCGATTATGACGAAATAGCCTCAAAACTCGATATAACGGTTCAGTCGGCACGCATGGCCATGAGCCGGGCAAGAAAGACTATCAGACTAATAATTAATAAAGAACAATCATGACTTCAGATTCAGGAAACATCACGCCGCAGGAACTCGAGCAACTCGCCCGGGCATACTTCGATTGCCGGCTCGATCGCACTGAAGAGACGGCATTGAAAAAAATACTCGCGGATTCGCCGCACCATTCTCCACTCCTCGACGACTGCCGCACGACTATGGGCCTCGAGACCACCTTGGCACGCTACCGGCGGCCTCGGCGACACACCCTGCGCCGGATATGGCTCCCGGCAGCCGCATCCATAGCCGTGCTTCTCGCAGTCATCCCGTCATTTCACCGTTCCGCGCCCGACAACTACGTTGCCGTATACATAGGCGGCGAGCTCGTCGGCGACAAGGACAAGGCCCGGCAGATGGCCTTGCAGGAAATGGAACGCGACATGTCATTCATGAGGCAGACACTCCATGAAGCCGAAATCACGAAAGACGAGCCCGAAAGAATCCTCAACGAGCTTATCGGCGACACCGGTTGTGACCTATAACCCGCACCGTGTCAAACTATAGCAAATAACATATAACCCGCAGACAGTCTGTATATAACCGTAAATTAACAAATCATCCTCATGAAACGATTTATCCTCATAATCCTGATGGCCGTCGCCGCAGTTCCGGTGATGCTGGCCGCCCCTCCCAAATTTCCCGCCGACATCCTGTTCGTAGAGAAATACCTCAAATCGCCCAACACCGAGGTCACCTTAATTGAAGGTGATTCAAACAACTATCGCCGTATCGAAGTAAGTAACGACAAGGCGATAGTGGACATGATAAAAAAAGTTGTGGAACAGGATCTGAAACTTGCCTACAACAAAGTGGTAAAATACAGCGGGAGCGCCATGAAGGTAATTCTCAATATACGCTCGGAGGATAACAAAGGTGTCACAGGTAACGTATCTTACACGATATACGACGACTCCAACGCCTCCTACTGGATACAGTATTGCCCGTAAACAGCGCCATATAAAATTATATAAAATCCGGGATGCCCGTCATGAAACGCGGCATCCCGGATTTTATTTATTCAGGATAGATTCAGACTCCTTCAGGTTCGAGTTTCCATACGAAAGCGCGCAGGCCCAGACGGGGACTCTCGGTGTCGTAGGCACGCAGACGCTCAAGCAGGGGCTCCACTCGCTCGTCGGGCACCATGGTCAGAATTGCCGATGCCAGCGACGGCCACGCATGCGAGCCATAATGGGGCTCGCCGCTCACCGACCCGCGGCCCGTTATCTGCTCCCAGGCCGTATATCCCCGGCAGTTAAGACGGTCGAGGGTATCGATTATGCGCTCGCGGTGGGCCTGGTCAAATGTTATGAATACTGCTTTCATGCTTCAATGCGGGTATTATGTATGTTTCTGTTTTCATTGTTGTTTTACGGCTTTGCGCAGGGCCTTGCGGTGTTTGCGGCGATAGTTGCGCATGCCGTTGTTGGCGAACACACAGTAGAGCACGGGAACGAACAGCAGAGTCAGCACCGTAGAGAACGTGAGACCGCCTATCACCGCCGTACCCATGGGTCGCCACATCTCGGCGCCCTGGCCCGTGCCGCAGGCCATAGGCACCATGCCAAGGATGGTGGTGAGCGAAGTCATCACCACGGGACGCAGACGCGAGCGGCCGGCATCGACCACGGCACGCTTGATCGACAGGCCGCGCTCGCGGTTGAGCGTGATATAGTCGATAAGCACTATACCGTTCTTCACCACGATACCGATAAGCATGATGGCGCCAATGAGACTCATCACGTTCAGGGTATGGCCCGTGAGCCACAGGATTATGAACACGCCCGAGAATGCGAACATTACCGAGGTCATGATGATGGCCGGGTATGTGTAGCTTTCAAACTGCGCCGCCATGACGATATATACCAGGATAAGGATGAGCGCGGCGAGCATCAGAAGGTCTGAGAACGAATCCTGCTGGTCCTCATACTGGCCCGCGAGCTGTATCGACACACCCTGCGGAATATCCATCTTGTCTATAGCAGCCATCGACTGTTGTACGATGGTACTCATGGGCACACCCTGCACCACGGTCTTTACCGTGATTATGCGCTCGCGGTCTTTACGCTCGATGGTAGGAGGCGAGAAGTGCTCCACCACCTTGCCCACGTCCTTGACGCGCACGGCCTTTCCGGCCGAATTATAAATCAGAATGTTCTCGATATCGGCGATTGACGTGCGGGCCTCGGGGTCGTACATCACCTTGATGTCATATTCCTCGCCGTCCTCGCGGAATCGCGACGCCGTCTGGCCGTTGATACGGTTGCGCAGATAATTGGCGGCCGTGGAGAGGTTCAGGCCATAGATGGCCAGTTTCTCGCGGTCGAAGTCTACCCTGTACTCCGGCTGATAGTCGGCACGGGAGATTGTCACGTCGGCCGTTCCCTTCAGGCCCAGCAGCATCCTGCGCATCATCGCGGCCACCGAGTCGGTCTCGGCGAAGTCATAGCCGTAAATCTCGAAGTCGATTGATGCCTCGCCGCCCATGGCGCCCATGTTTCCGCCTACGTTCACGCGGGCCTTCTTGTATTCGGGATAGTGATTGAGATCGCGGCGCATGAGCCTTGCTATCTCCACTATGCCGCGGTCGCGTTCGCCGGGGTCGGTAAGGCGAATGTTCATCGACACGATGTGGGGGCCGTTGTCCTGCAGCGAGGCAAAGGTATTGTCGCTCGACGCCGAGCCCGTGGTATAGTTTATAACCTGTATTTCGGGATATTTCTCACGCCATTCCTCCACAAGTCGTCCGGTGACCTCGTCGGCTATTTCGACACGCGTACCGATAGGCAGCTCGAGATTTACCGACAGACGGGCATCGTCGGCGGTGGGGAAAAACTCGGTACCCATCTGTTTCATAAGGAACACGGAGCCTATGAACATGCCGAGACACATCAGTATCGTGATAGTCTTGTGGGATGTAACCAGTCTCAGCAGACGTGCGTATGCGTTGTCGAAGGCGTCGAGTCCGCGCTGTATGGGCGTGAAGAATATGGTGTACAGCTTGCCGTGGTGAAGGTTGCGGCGCAGCAGCAGCGAGCACAGCATGGGGGTGAGCGACAGGGCGCACACGGTGGAGATAATCATCATGATGGTGACCATCCAGCCCAGCTGACGGAACAGAACGCCGGTCATGCCCGTCACCATCGTGAGCGGGAAGAATACGGCTATAAGGGTAAGAGTCGAAGCCACGACGGAGATTGCCACCTCGTTGGTGCCGTGCACAGCCGCCTGCTTCGGATCCGAGCCACGTTCTATATGTGTCGTCACATTCTCCAGCACCACGATGGCGTCATCCACCACCATACCGATCGATATCGACAGCGCCGACAGCGACACAATATTGAGCGAATTGCCCGTGATGGCCAGGTATATGAACGACGCTATGAGCGATATAGGAATCGTAAGGGTGATGATAAGCGTGGCGCGCCAGCGTCCCAGGAACAGGAACACCACGATGATCACGAACAGCAGCGCATACATGACCGTCTCCACCAGGGAGTTGATGGTGTTGCGGATATTGTCTGACGTGTCCACGATGATGCCGAGTTTCACATCCGAGGGAAGCCTCTTCTGCAGCGAGGGCAGCATCTTGAGCACCTTGTCGGAAATTTCCACCGAGTTGGCGCCGCTCTGTTTCTGCACGATAATCATGGCGCCGCGGTTGCCGTTGGTATAGGTGGTCTGGGCGCGCTCCTCGAGGGAGTCGTCTATCCGCGCCACATCGCGCAGGTATATGTTGCGTCCCTGGTACGAGCCCACGACGATATCGGCCATCTGGTCTGACGAGGAAAACTCGCCCTGCACGCGCAGCGAATATGTATCCGAACCTACATCGAACACACCGCCGGGGATGTTGCGGTTTTCGGCCGCCACAACCGAGCTGATCTGCTCCACGGTGAGGTTATATGCCTCCAGGCGCGCGGGGTCGACATAGATATGAATCTCGCGCTGGGGCGCGCCGGAAATCGACACCGAGCCCACGCCCGACACACGCGCCAACGGATTGGCCACGGCATCGTCGAGAATCTTGTAAAGGCCAGGCATACTCTCGCCGGCTTCCACCGACAGCAGCAGGATAGGAATCATGTCGGTGGAGAACTTGAATATAATCGGTGTCTCGGCATCGTCGGGCATCGACGATGACACCATGTCGAGCTTGTCGCGCACGTCGTTGGTGAGCACATCGATGTCTTTGCCGTACTCGAATTCGAGCGTTATCACCGATATGTTCTCGCGCGAAGCCGAGGTGATATGCTTGAGGTCGCTTACCGAGTTAAGCACATTTTCCAGCGGACGTGTCACGTTCTGCTCTATATCCTGTGCCGAGGCGCCCTGATAGGTCGTCATAACCATCAGGGTATTTGTCTCGATATCCGGATAGAGGTCTATCGGAAGCGTTTTCAGCGAGAAAAGGCCGAGGACCAGCACAGCCACAAAGCATAGTGTGGTCATTATAGGGCGCTTCACCGCGCCGCCATATATACTCATCTGAGGATTGTATTTTCTGAGTTAAAAAACATTCATGCGTTATTTGTGCAGCTCCACCTCGGCGCCGTCGGCGAGGCGCACATGGCCCGATATGACCACCGTGTCGCCGTCGTTGATGCCCGACAGCAGTTCATAGGCATCGTCGAGACGCTGGCCCAGCTCCACTTTCTTATAGGACACGCGGCCGCCCGAATATACGTACACATATTTATTGGCCGAGCCTGTCTGCTTCACCACAGCGCGGTCGGGCACCACGACGTTGTCGCGCTGTCCCAGGTCAATCTCCACGCGGGCAAACATGCCGGGACGTATGCGCTCCGACGGATTGGCCACAAGTACCTCAACGGGGAATGTGCGGGTGTTTACATCCACGGCCGGTGTAACGCGGCTGATGCGGCCCTTGAATTCTTCGTCGCCATAGGCATCGAATGTTACGTCGACATTCATGCCCTTGCGCACCTGCGCGAGGTCTGTCTCGTTCACATTGATGATTACCTTTACATTGGGCGTGGTCTGTCCCACCGTGAGCACGGGAAGCTGACCGGTCATGTCGCCCGGATCATAGTTGCGGGCGGTGACGATTCCGGAAATGGGCGAACGCAGCACGGTGTTGGTCATCGTGTTGCGGTACTGTGTCCGCTGGGCTTCGAGCTGCGCCTTCAGCTGGTCCACGGCGCTCTGTGTGCCTGCTCCGATTTCGAGCAGCTGCACGGCGCGGTTGTAGTCGCGTTCGGTCTGTTCGAGCGATATGCGCTGCTGGTCGGCGGTCGACGGGTCGAGCGTCACCAGCACCTGTCCTTTCTTCACATGGTCGCCCACGTCGGCAAGGATGGTCTGTATGCGGTTGCTCATCGAGGGCGCTATGTTGTTTACGTTGTCGGCCTCGACATTGGCGGTATAGGACCGGCGCATGTCCACGGCGCGCTTGTGCGCCACATCCACCTGTACTACAGGCAGCTCTTCGGCCTCGACGGCCTCGGCCTGTGTGTTGTCTTTTGAGCCGCACGAGGCCAGCATGGCGGCCGCGGCTACGGGAACGAGATAGCTGTATATTTTCATTTCTGTGCTTTGTTTGCGATATAGGAGTCAACAGGTGCGTTGCCGAGAAGCAGCTCCAGGTCTGACGCGGCCACCAGATAGTTGTATATGGCCTGGCAATAAGCCAGACGGGCGCGGGTGAGCGACAGCTCGCTGTCGCGGAGGTCGAGATAGCTGGCGGCGCCTATGTCGAAGCTGCGCTGCTGTATGTCGTGGGCGCGCGTGGCCTGTCCCACGCTCTCCTTGCTCGACGCTATCTGCTTTACGTTCAGCTGTATATTGTCAATGGCGAGGACGGCCTGCGAGTTCAGCGTACGGGTGAGGTTCTCGCGGGTGTATGCCATCTCCTCGAGCTGAAGCTTGGCCTGGCGTATACGATTGTAGCGCTGTCCGCCCTGAAAAATAGGTATCGACAGCGACAGGCCCACGACCGAATAGGAAGTCCAGCGGAAATTACGGAAAGGCGAGCCGTTGCTCGACGAGTTCCAGTTGTAATTGCCCACAAGCGACAGTGTAGGCAGCAGCGACGCCTTCTGCATCGACAGTGTGCGCTCCAGGGTGCGGGTCTCGATGGTGTTCATGGCCAGCGAGGTGTTGCCGCTGAGGTCGGGAGTAAGATTCATCACGTCGGCATACATCGTCGACTCATAGTCGGCGAGATCGCCGGCGATGTCAAATTCCATGTCGGCCTCCAGGCCCATGAGGATGGCGAGCTGCAGCCGCGCGCGACGCACGGCTATGTCGCACTGTATGATTTCGGGCTCGATATTCTTCATTGCCACCGATGTGCGCAGCACGTCGTACTCCGACGCGTCGCCCGCGGCAAGGCGCTTGGTGTATATGTCGTGAGTAAGGGCGGCCATGTCATAGCTCTCCTGCACCACGCGGCGCGAGTCGTTGGCAAGCTGAAGGGCGTAATAGGCGTTTTTCACCTGATTCACCATATCGAGACGCGAGGCGCGCGCCTGCTCGGCCGCACGCGCTATCTGCGTGTCGCTGATTTTCAGAGCCTGCCACAGCTGGGGTGCTATGACTGGCACTGCCAGCTGAAAGCCCAGTGTGTACATATTGTCAAGGCCCATCTTGAAGCCTTCGTTTGCCTTGGATTTTGAAGCCTCGATATCATCGCCGCCGGGGGTGTCGCCGCCCGCGCCGCCCATGCCGCCCATGTCGCCGAACGCGTCGAGATCCATATATGCCACCTGCTTCTGCAGCGTGCGGTTGTACGAACCGTCAAAACTGAGCGAAGGCAACAGCTGCCCCAATGTTTCCTGACGTGAATAGTCGGCCTTTACGACCTCCATGTCGGCCACGCGCACCGTGGGGTTTTCGGTGAGCGCTATAGAGATGCACTCGTCGAGTGAGAGAACCGGATTGCCGGCATTTATTCCTGATACTGACAGCAGCGACAGCATTAAAACGGCAAACCTTGATACGGGTAGATTCATTTTGCTTGATAATGATTGGAAAAAATCGTACAAAAATAGCAAAAAAGTCGCATATCACGGCATCAAAGCGACATTTACACCAATAATTTATCCTTTTCAGACACTATTTATATACGCTCGTGCACAAGAGAGTAAAAAGTGAGTAAAAACAGCCGAAAATCCAATATTTTTCATTAAGTTTGCACCACAAAACCAATTGCCGTAATGAGTGCGAGCCAGCCACCACAGACACCTTGCGAGCGCTTCGCGGAATATCTGCAAAGCCACCGCAAGCGCCGCACACCCGAGCGTTTCGCCATACTCGAGCGGATGCTGAAGGTGTCGGGCCACGTATCGGCCGACGACCTCTGCGAGATCATGCGTGCCGACGGCTACCCGGTGGCGCCGGCCACCGTCTATGCCACTCTCGACCTTCTGGTCGACTGCGGCCTTGTGGCCCGCAGGCGGTTTTCCGACAGGAGCTGCCTGTACGAGAAGATGACCTCGGCCGTCCGCCATCACCACCTCATCTGCACATGCTGCGGCAAGATAAAGGAGGTGCGCGACGCGGCCATCACCGCGCTGGTGGAATCGAGCCGTTTCACCGGCTTCTCGCAGAGCTACTACACGCTCGACATCTACGGCATTTGCGGTGCCTGCGCCCGCCGGCGCCGACGCTCACCAGGAAAAAGTAAAAACCATCGATAATCAAAATCCCCGACATGAAAGTTGACATTCTCTTAGGCCTCCAGTGGGGCGACGAAGGAAAAGGAAAAGTAGTTGATGTTCTCACCCCGCGCTACGACATGGTGGCACGGTTTCAGGGTGGGCCCAACGCAGGCCACACCCTCGAGTTTGACGGACGCAAGGTCGTGCTCCGTTCCATCCCCTCCGGTGTGTTCCAGGGCAATGTCAATGTCATAGGCAACGGCGTGGTTCTCGACCCCGTCCTGTTCACCGGCGAGGCCCGCGAACTCATCGACACCGGCACTCGCCTCTCCGAGATTCTCAAGATATCCAAAAAGGCCCACCTCATATTGCCCACCCACCGCCTGCTCGACGCCGCCGGCGAGAAAGCCAAAGGCAAGGCCAAGATAGGCACTACCGGCAAGGGCATCGGTCCCACATACACCGACAAGACCTCGCGCAACGGCCTGCGTGTGGGCGATATCCTCGAGCCCGACTTCAAGGCACGGTTCGAGGCCGCCACGGCGCGCCACCTCGAGCGCCTCGCATCGCTCGGTGCCACGCCCGACGCCGAGGAGCTGGCCGCGCTCACCGCACGCTGGATGGAAGCCGTCGACTTCATCCGCTCCAACTTCGAGCTGATCGACTCGGAACACTACATCAACAAGGCCCTCCGCGACGGCAAATCGGTGCTCTGCGAAGGCGCCCAGGGCACCATGCTCGACGTTGATTTCGGCTCATATCCCTTCGTGACCTCCTCCAACACCATCTCGGCCGGAGCATGCACGGGCCTCGGCGTGGCCCCCAACAAGATAGGCGACGTCTACGGCATATTCAAGGCCTACTGCACCCGCGTGGGCAGCGGCCCCTTCCCCACCGAGCTGTTCGACGAGACCGGCGCCGAGATACGCCGCATAGGCCATGAGTACGGAGCCGTCACAGGCCGCGAACGCCGCTGCGGATGGATCGACCTCGTGGCCCTGCGCTACGCCATCATGATCAACGGCGTCACCAAGCTCATCATGATGAAGAGCGACGTCCTCGACGGGTTCCCCACCATCAAGGCCTGCACCGCCTACGAGGTTGACGGCAACGTTACCCGCGACTTCCCCTACTCCATCGACGACCCCGAACGCGTGAAGCCCGTCTACACCGAGCTCCCCGGCTGGAACACCGACCTCACCGCCGCCACCTCGGAAGACAAGTTCCCCAAGGAATTCAAGGACTATATCAACTTCCTGGAACGCGAACTCGAAGTGCCCGTCGTAATCGTATCGGTAGGCCCCGACCGCACACAGACCATCGAACTCGCCAAATAACAAAGACTACCTTTCATATAATACCGCAAGTATCGTACCGGCGTAAATCATGACCATAATCCGCTAAACCCTGAACTGAAACCGAAAGACACAACCCGGCCGGTACGATACTGATTAAAAACTGAAAAACCATGGCAAAAGTTAAACCCTTCCGCGGCGTTCGCCCGCCTAAAGACCTTGTAGAACAAGTGGCATCGCGCCCCTACGACGTGCTCAACTCAGAAGAAGCCCGCGCAGAGGCCGAGGGTAATCCCCGCTCGCTCTATCACATAATCAAGCCCGAAATCGACTTCGAGCCCGGAACCGACGAACACGATCCCAAGGTGTATGACCGCGCCGTAGAGAATTTCAAGTCCTTCCAGACCAACGGCTGGCTCGTACAGGACGAGAAAGAACACTACTATATCTACGCCCAGACGATGAACGGCCGCACACAATACGGCATCGTCATCGCCGCCAACGTGGACGACTACATGAACGGCGTAATCAAGAAACACGAGCTCACACGCCGCGACAAGGAAGAAGACCGCATGAAGCACGTGCGCGTTCAGAACGCCAACATAGAGCCTGTTTTCTTCGCATTCCCCGACAATAAGGCTCTCGAGGAAGTTATCAATACCGTTACAGCCGGCGAGCCCGAATACGACTTCACCGCTCCCGACGGATTCGGTCACACCTTCTGGGTGGTGGACGAGAGCCTCAACGACAAAATCACGGAGGCATTCGCGCACATCCCCTATCTCTACATAGCCGACGGACACCACCGCACAGCTGCCGCAGCCCTCGTGGGCAACGAGAAAGCACGCCTCAACCCCGCCCACCGCGGCGACGAAGAGTACACCTACTTCCTGGCAGTGGCATTCCCAGCCTCGCATCTTAAGATAATCGACTACAACCGCCTCGTGCGCGACCTCAACGGCATGTCGCCCGCCGAATTCCTCGAGAAGCTCGAACGCAACTTCATCGTCAAGGACATGGGCACCGTGACATACGCTCCCGAACGCCTGCACAACTTCTCGCTGTATCTCGAAGGCCGCTGGTACTCGCTCACCGCACGCGACGGCACCTACGACGACG
>CAYNXG010000024.1:0-22105 GCA_964401095.1 uncultured Bacteroides sp. | reverse complement strand
AAACTTTTGATACAACCGGCCGACAAACGCAAAATTAACATTATTCAAGTATTATTCAAACATTATAAATACGCATTATATATGGCTGATATCGCGCCCGTACAATAAACACGCGCGATATACGTTATATCTGTTAACCGGCATTGTGCCGCCGCACAAGCATACAACCAATCATCCGACAAATGACATACAAGATAAACCTCTCTCTCCTGAAGTCGATGGTAAAACGCATCGTCATGACCCTGTGGGTAGCCATGGCCGTGCTGCCCTCATCGGCATTCGAGCGTGATTTCTATGCCGAAAACTCGGCCCTCGCAAACGGCCGCTGGATAAAGGTGCGCGTGGAGTCGTCGGGACTCTACCGCATACCCCTCGCCACCCTGCGCTCGTGGGGATTCACCGACCCCGCGAAGGTGAGCATCCACGGCTACGGCGGACGCCGCATCCCCGACGTGCTCAGCACCGACAACTACATCGACGACCTGCCGGCAGTGGCATCCGAGCTCACCGACGACGGCATCGTGTTCTATGCCGCCGGCCCCGACAGATGGGCCTTGTCTACCGGTCGCTACTACCACGGCGAGACAAGTCACTACACATCCTACGGCTACTACTTCGTGACCCAGGGCGACACCGACACTCCGGCCGCCCCCCTCACCGGCGTGCCCGACGTAGCAGGCGCGCAGCCGGCCACCACGGCCCAGGGACGCGCCCACCACGAGACCGACCGCATACAGGCCTCCGAAGCCGGCCCCGCATTTGTCGGCGAGGACTTCAGATACCAGTCAACACGCCGCTTCGACTTCAAGACCCCCGGAAAGGTAGACAATGCCCCCGATAGCCCCGAAAAAAACACGGTGTGGATGGAATGTCAGTTTGTACACTATCATCCCGGCGCCACGGCCATGCTGAGCTTTGCCGTCGACGGCACCGAGCTCCCCGCGGTGTCCACCGACAAGGTGGCCGCCACCAGCAGCAGCGTATATGTCCACGGCTCGGTGGGCCTTACACGCCACAAATTCGACACGGAGAAGTCCGACGGCTTTGCCCTCGACCTCACCTACACGCCCACACGCATGGCCACGATGGCCAATCTCGACTATATATCGGTCAACTACACCCGCAATCTGAAGCTCGACGACGACGGCACGGCAATGTTCTGGTCGGACAGCCGCGCCCTGCAGTTTGAATGTGAGGGAGCCGACGTGCGCATATGGGATGTGACAAACCCCGAGGCCGTGGAGCGCGTCGACGCGGGCCTCAACCTCGCCAATCAGCTGGAATGGAGCACCTCGCGCTCGGGCATGCGCGCATATGCCGCCTGGCGTCCCGGCGCCCGCCTCCCCGCCCCCGTGGCCGTGGGACGCGTTGAAAACCAGAACCTCCACGCCGACAGCGACTCGGCCGACATGATAATCTTCTCCCCCGCGGCCTACACGGCCCAGGCGCGCCGCATAGCCGACATCCACGCCAAGTATGACGGCATGAAGGTCAGCATCGTCGACCCCGAGAAGGTCTACAACGAATTCTCGTCGGGCGCTCCCGACGTATCGGGCCTGCGCAAGTATCTGAAGATGCTCCTCGACCGCGGACAGGCGCCGGCCTTCGCCCTGCTGCTGGGCCGCACCACCCTCGACCACCGCGGCATCCTCCCCACCACCGAGCGCCTCGCCGCCAACACCGTACCCTGGTGGGTCACCGACGCCACACGCCTGTCGATGAGCGACAATGACGGATTCGGCACCGACGACTTCATAGCCCTGCTCGAGGACGGCTCGGGCCGCGACATCCGCGGCGACAAGCTCTTGGTGGCCGTGGGACGCATCCCCATGCTCTCGGCCGAGGACGGCGACGAAATCATCGACAAGCTGTCGCAGTATATATCGCGCTCGAAAAAGACCGGCTGGAAAAACCGCCTCCTCATCCTCGCCGACGACGAGGACCAGGGCGTACACCTGTCCCAGGCCGAGAAATTCGTGGCGTTCGCCTCCGCCACGCCCGGCCAGCAGCACCTTATCGACAAGGTGTATATCGACGCCTACAACAAGGTCAACGGCACATATCCCGAGGCACGCAACGAGATGATGAGAGCCCTCGAGGAAGGCGTGGCATGGATGTATTTCACCGGCCATGCCAACAACCACTCGTGGACCGCCGACGGCATGCTCAGCTACACCGACATCAACAACATGTATCTGCGCAACGTGCCCTTCGTTGTTGCCGCCACCTGCGACTTCCTGCGCTGGGACTCCGAGACCGTCTCGGGCGGCGAAATCATGTATAAGGAACGCAACGGCGGCGCCATAGGCATGATCAGCGCCACACGCCCCGTCTATATCTCCGACAACGAGCACATCCTCGCCGCCATGGGCCGCCACACCCTGGCCCGCGACGACGACGGCCGCTTCCTCCCCTCGGGCGAGATATACCGCCGAGCCAAAAACGACATTCTCAACGGCAAGGGCCAGCCCTACAGCAACCCAAACCGCCCCCTCTACGTGTTCATGGGCGACCCGGCCATGCGCCTCTCGACGCCCGACAACACCGTGGAAATCGTATCAATCGACGGCCAGGCCCCCGAGCTCGACAGCCAGATAACCCTCGGTGCCCTGGGCTCGCCCGTCATCAAGGGACGCATCAACGGCCCCGACGGCGCGCAGCTCACAGGCTTTGAAGGCGTGGTGAACGTGGAAATCTACGACGCCCTGCGCTCGGTGGTGACCCACGGCAACGGCAACGGACGCGAGGACACCTTCGACGTGCACGGCGACAAGCTCTTTGCCGGCTCGGCCCCCGTCCACGGCGGCGAATTCACCATCACGGCGGCCATGCCCGGCATGGTGGCCGACAACTTCAGGCCCGCCACCATGTCGCTCTATGCCTACGCTACCAACGGCCCCGACGAGGCCATCGGCACCAACAGCGACTTCTATGTCTTCGGTTTCGACGAGCCCGAAAAGCCCGACACCATTCCCCCCGTCATCGAATCCATGGCGCTCAATCATGCCGGATTCAACAGCGGCGACCAGGTGAACCCCTCGCCCATGGTCATAGCCACCGTGAGCGACAACGTGGGCATAAACCTCTCCACCGCCGGCGTGGGCCATCAGATGGTGATTACCCTCGACGACAAGCGCACCTTCAACGACGTGTCCTCGTTCTACACCCCCGCGGCCGACGGCTCGCCCTCGGGAACCATCAACTATCCCCTCGAAAACCTCACCGAAGGCAGTCATAGCCTGCGCCTGAGAGTGTTCGACACATCGGGCAACGTGGCCTCGCACACCGTGGAATTCAACGTCAATCCAGGCCTGGCGCCTCAGATATTCGACGTATTCACCGACACGAATCCCGCATCGGTCGAGACCAACTTTTACGTGCGCCACGACCGCCCGGAGAACATTGTCGAGGTGAGCGTCATCGTCTACGACCTGCTGGGCCATCCCGTATGGTCGTCCACGGCCAAGGGCATGAGCGACAACGACCTGTCATCGCCCGTGAAGTGGAACCTCTGCGACATGGCCGGCCGACGTGTGCCCCGCGGCATATATCTCTACCGCGCCACACTCACCACCGACATGCAGCACTACGAGACAGCCTCGCGGCGCATAGCGGTCACCGCCGAATAATCCCGCACCGGCACACATAAACACGCCACGGGCGCGGCCTCCACACATCGGAGCCGCGCCCGTGACGCTGTTAATAAAGACTCTTAATTGATGATATACCCCAGGCCGGTGCGGTTGCCTATGATCGACGACAGGCGTCCCAGCTTGCGGCGCAGGCGCGATATGTTCGTGTCCACGATGCGGTCGTTGGCGCCCGTGCCGTCGGGCCACACGCTGCGGAATATCTCTATGCGCGAGTTATACGTGCCGCGGTTGCGCACCAGCAGCTCCAGTATCGCGTATTCGGTATTTGAAAGGTTCAGAAATTCGTCATCTATCATCACAGTCTTGCGCGTGAGGTCGACACGCAGATTTTCGTAGCAGAATACCTCGTCGGGCTCGGGATTCACCACCGCGCGGCAGCGACGGCGCATCACCGCCCTCACCCTGGCCATCAGCTCGCGCAGCGAGAACGGCTTGCACATGCTGTCGTCGGCGCCTGCATCGAGGGCATCGATCAGCGTGCGCTCCGAATCATACTCCGTGAGATAAATCACGCCGAGGGCATCGCCTTCGGGACGCGACTTCAACGCATGGATGAGTTCGAGCCCGCCGGGAATATCCCGGGCGCCGTCGATGATGATCAGATGTATGTTACGCAATCGAGTAAGGTCTACGTCTTTCGTGTGTGTTTTTACAAGTACGCTATACCCTTCACTGCGCAGATTCAGGCTTAACAGGTCAGTGACCGACTGGTCATCATCCACTATTAATATATTGCCCAATGAGGCTTGTGATGACATATTACTTAAATTTCTATCACAAAACTAAACTAAAAAAACGTAAATATCAAGCCTGTAACATACGTTTAAATGTTTTGTCACGGAAATTTAACCTGTCCGCCGCGGCCTCCTACCCGCCTCTGTCCGGGCCTTACTTTCTGATTATCAAGGCCTGCGGCGCGGGCCGCTCGGGCAGCGCAGCGATGTATTACAGCAGCGGCTGTATTTTCATGATTTTTAGGGCTTGAGTAATATATATCGGTATAGACAGCCTATAAAATAGAATCGCCCCTTTTCACAAAGAGACGATTCCCGGGATTTCCTTAACTTTAATAGTTTTTCCTTATGCTTTCTAAATTGGAGTTATTTCAACGGCAAAGATACACATAAATACCTATAGGTAAACTACCCCCCCCCGTTAAATTTTGTTAAATCGGAGATTCTCTTTAATTTTTTCCAATTTCACCCTTTTCATGGCACTGTGGCGCACCAGTTTACGCCAATCGGCCTTGGTGAGCGACAACATGGCCTCGCGGTCGAGTACAAGAAGGCGCGGATCGGGATAAAACTCGGGCAGCGGCTCGGGGGGCTCGCACCGGTTGTGGGGGCACACGCGCTGACAGATATCACAGCCATAGACGGCCTTGCCGTCGAGGGTCCCGGGCGGCAGAGGCTCGCGGTATTCTATCGTAAGATATGACAGGCACCGGCGGGCGTCGAAGCTGCCGTCGGCGCCGATAGCGCCCCCGGGACATGCCCGCACACAGGCGCCGCAGCGGCCGCAATCGCCCTCGAGGGGACGGTCGGGCGGCAATTCGAGCGTCGTGACCAGCTCGCCGAGGAACACGCCGGTGCCCGCGCCGGGCACTATGAGCTGACCGCTGAGTCCCTGCAGGCCCGTGCCGGCACGCAGCGCCCAGTAGCGCTCGGGCAGCGGCGCCGTATCGACACACGGGCGCGACTGCGCGCCGAAATTCTCCGCGATGTATTCCGCAAGCCGCATCAGCCGCAGGCGCACGGCCTCGTGATAGTCCACACCCAGGGCATAGTCGGCTATCAGCGGATGGTGATAGCCCCCTGCAGGACGGTAGGGAAAGGCAATGGATATGACGGTGCGCGCGCAGGGCAGCAGCATCCGCGGGTCGCGGCGCACCTCGGCATAGCGCTCCAGATACGACATGTCGCCGTGGCGTCCGGCGGCCGTCCACGCGTCATAGGCATCGACCCACGAGCTGTCCGCGCGGCATGCGCGGGCACAGCCCCACGATATGCCTCCGATACGGGCCACCTCGGCGCCTATGAGGCTCTTACTCGACAGGCAGAGGCTCGAACTCATAGCCTTGCGATAACAGCCACTCGATGGCGCGCGGCAGCGCGGGGCGCATGTTGCGGGCGGCCTTCAGCGAGTCGTGAAACACGATGATGGAGCCGTTGCGGGCATAGCGCCGCACGTTGCCCACCACGTCGTCGGGCGTGAGGCGCGCCGAGTAGTCGCGGGTCACCAGGTCGTACATCACTATGTTGTAGCGTGCGCGCAGGGCGCGGCTCTGCTTCCACCTCATGATGCCGTGGGGCGGCCTGAACAGGGGCGAGTCTATGTAGGCGTCGGCCTCAGCGACATCGCGCAGATATCGGGCGGCCGACACCTTCATGCCCTGGAGGTGGTGCATGGTGTGGTTGCCCACACTGTGGCCGCGGCGGCGCACCTCCTCGAGCAGGGCGGGATTGCGGCGCACATTGTCGCCCACCATGAAGAAGGTGGCCTTGATGCCGTAGCGGTCGAGTATGTCGAGCACCCAGGGGGTCTGCTCGGGGATGGGGCCGTCGTCGAAGGTGAGATACACCACCCGACGGCGGCGACGGTTGATACGCCATATCGCCTCGGGAAACAGCAGGCGATACAGCAGCGGCGGACGTTCAATCAGCATGGCGGCCGGCCGTTATCAGTAACGCAGCAGACGGTTCCACGCCTGGGGATTGATGTCGTAGAGCTTCATCCACTTCTCCGAGAGGGCCATGGGCTCTATGCCGGCGGCCTCATGGGCGCGGAGGGCGGTGAGGGCATAGTCCACCACGTCGTAGGTGCTGCCCGAGAAGTCCTCGAGGGCCTTCTCCAGCTCCTCGCTGCTCCAGCCTTCGATATAGAGGAGGGGAGCCGAGCGCAGGTTGTTGTCATACGTAGGACGAGCGCGCCATTCCTGGAGGATGGTGGAATTGGCCTCGGGATTCTCCTCGAGCTTGCGCAGCACGTCGATGCGGTTCTGCAGGGCTATCGCGGCTCCGAGATGCTGGAGGGCGTTGAGCTCCGAGGCGCCGAGCAGCGACACCTGCGAGGGCGTCAGCGACTGGGCGTAGCGCACCAGCTGGGCATAGCGGGGCATCTCGGCAGCCAGCAGAGCCTCGGCGGCGGCGAGGTCGGCGGGATTGTGATAATAAACGTAGAGGTCATAGTACGACTCGGCCATGTACACGCCCAGCATGCCGTCGAGGGGCGATACCGACGCGGGCAGCTTGGTGGAGAGTATCTCGAGGAGCTTGCGGCCCATGTCGCCGCGCGACGCGGGCACGGGCTCGCCGGCGGCGCGGGCATGTTCCTTGGCCCACTCCGACGCGGGAGCGGACGCCGAGTTGATGAGGTCGCGGGCGGTGCTGTAGATGCCCGAGCGGGTCGAGGCCACCATGCGGCGCACGGTCTCGTCGAGGTAGAGGTCGTCGGCGTCGGGAGCGTCGAGGCCGCCCCAGCGGAATTTACCCACGATGTTCTCGTAGGCCTTGTCCACGGTGGGGGCCACGAGCGGCGTGGCGAAGGGTGTCACCTCCAGGGCCATGCCGGTGGAGCCCATGTAGGGCGTCAGGCCCATATAATAGCTTGTGGGCACGGTGGAGGCGAAGTAGACGGGACGATTGAAGCCGTTCTTGACACTGTTGGCCACGATATCGAGCGACAGCACGTTGCCCAGGCTGAGGCCTTGCTTGCCGAGGCGGCTGATGTCGGTGTAGATGTCGGTGAGATAGGGTATGAGGTATGTGGAATGTGCCGCATTGGTGGTGTCGAGGCCATAGTGGCGGTAGACGGCGGCGCTGTCGACGGGCATCACCATGTTGGGCGATGTGAGCAGGTGGTAGTCGTAGTCCTTGGTGCTGGCATACATCTCCCGCAGGGCGTCCTCGGCCGTTACGATCGAGTCGGTGCGGGGCACGATGAAGCTCCACGCCATGGAGTCGTAGGCATAGTCGGCCGGAGTGGCGAACATATCCACGGGCTTGCCGTCATACGAGGGGATGCGCTGCTGGTTGGCATACCAGTCGGTGGTGAGGTAAGACAGGTTGATGACGCGCACGTCGGTGCGATAGCCCTCTACCTCCTGGGCATACCACAGGGGGAATGTGTCATTGTCGCCGTTACAGAATATGATGCCGTCCTTGTCTACTGACGACAGATAGTTGAAGCCGAAGTCGCGGGCGGTGTAGCGTCCCGAGCGGTCATGGTCGTCCCAGGTCTGCGACACCATCTGCAGGGGCACGAGGATGCCGACGGCCAGGGCCACGGCACACGAGGCTATGCCGGCTACGCGGCCGGGCTCGCGGTCGGCATCATCGCCGGCGGCGGCTTTCTTGCCGCGGCGCGACAGCAGCGAGCGCAGTATCATGCCGATGGCGGCCACGCCGAAGCCGATCCATATGGCAAAGGCGTAGAACGAGCCGGCGAAGGCATAGTCGCGTTCGCGCGGCTGGCCGGGAGTCTGATTGAGATACAGCACGATGGCTATGCCGGTCATGAAGAACAGGAAGCATATCACCCAGAACTGCTCGATACCTCTCTGCGGGGCGCCGGGCTTCACGTAGAGCGCCTGCCACAGCAGGCCTATGATGCCGAGCAGCAGGGGCAGCATATAGAACACGTTGTGACCCTTGTTGCCCTTGCCGAACTCGTCGGGCAGCAGGCTCTGGTCGCCCAGGCGGGCGTTGTCGATGAAGGGAATGCCCGAAATCCAGTTGCCCAGATGGGGCTCGCCGTTACCGGCGATATCGTTCTGACGTCCGGCGAAATTCCACATGAAATAGCGCCAGTACATGTGCGAGAACTGATAGTTGAAGAAGTAGCGGAAGTTGGCACCGTAGCCGGGAGCCCAGGCCGAGGTGTGCGACACGTCGTTGCCGTTGTGGTCCACGGCGGTCACCACGGTCTTCTGCGATGTGAGGTAGGGAGCCACCTCATAGAGGGGCGCATAGCCGTCGGCAGCCCACTTGGCGCGCACCTCGCGGGGGATACGCTCCAGGTCTTCCACCGAGTACTGCGACCAGCCCTTGTAGCCTTCCACATGGAGGGGGTCGGTGCTGTAGACGCGGGGCAGCAGAATCTTCAGGTCGGGCAGCTCCTCGTAGGCGGGTTTGGGCGAGCCTTCCACATAGCGGTCGGGCTGTCCGGGAGCGGTCTTCACCTCCTTGGTATATGATACTGTGGGGTTATTGTAGGGCGCGCCCTTTTCGTCGCGGAGCACGCCGTCGAGCATGCGCGTGGCGGGCAGGCCGTTGTGGTCTACCTCCACATAGTACACGCCCGAGCCTTCGGGATATTCAAACGAGTTGAGCTCTTCGGCAAACACGGCTCCGCGGAAGAGGGGACGGTCGCCATACTGCTCGCGGTTGAGATACGAACCCAGGGCAAACACATTGTCGGGCGCGTTCTGATTCATGGGGGTGTTGGCATGCGAGCGAATGAGCAGCAGCGCATACGACGAATAACCCACGAAGATAAGGAACACGCTGAGGATAATGACATTGAACACTCTCACCGGCACCTTGGGACAGGCCAGGAACAGATATCCGGCCAGGCCGGCTATGAGCAGGGCGGCCACCCACCATGGGCCTATGAACGGCATGCCCGACAGCACAATGGCCAGCAGGAACGACACCTTGATGGCCGTGGCGCTGCGCTGGCACCACAGGGCCGACACAGCCCAGATGAACACGCCGGTGAGCAGGCATGCATAGATGAGAACGCCCATGTTGAACGACAGGCCCAGACCGTTGACAAATAGCAGCTCGAACCACTGGGCCACCTTGACGAAGCCCGGAACGAGGCCATAAAGGATAAGGCCCACGATGACAAACGACACCAGCAGGGCCAGCAGCGAGCCTTTGGCACTGACGTTCTTGTATCGGCGGTAATAATATACGAGAACTATCGCGGGGATGCACAGCAGGTTGAGCAGGTGCACGGCGATAGACACGCCTATGATATAACCAATGAGTATCAGGTATCTGTCGCTGTGCGGGCTGTCGGCTCGGTTCTCCCACTTGAGGATGAGCCAGAACACCAGCGCGGTGCAGAACGACGAGAAGGCATACACCTCGCCCTCGACGGCCGAGAACCAGAATGTGTCGCTCCACGTATAGGCCAGGGCGCCGCATATGCCCGAGCCGAAAATCAGGGCCATCTGCCAGGGGCGCACCTCGGTGGCGCCGTCGGCCACGATGAGCCGGCGCACCATGTGGGTTATAGTCCAGAAAAGCAGCAGTATCGTGGCCGCGCTCAGCAGGGCCGACATGGAGTTGACTGCCACGGCGGCGCGGGTGATGTCATTGCCGAAAAGCGTCACGAAAAACCTGGCGCATAGCATGAAAATAGGGTTGCCCGGCGGGTGACCCACTTCGAGTTTGGCACCTTGTGAGATAAATTCGGGGCAATCCCAGAAGCTGGCTGTCGGCTCTATTGTGAGCAGATAGGTCACGGCAGCGACCACAAAGCACGCCCAGCCCAACAAATCGTTTATTAAGTTATATTTTTTCATGCAAAAAATGATAATTCTCGATTTAATCGGACAAAGGTACTCAATTTCAGCCAAACAGCCGCCGGTTTAACTATTTTTTTTGAGTGGCATGAAGCGGCATACCACGCCGCGGGCACCGGCATAGCATATGCCGGTAAGTGTCAGCCCCGGGGATTGGCCACAGACACTATCTGGCGAACCGTGCCGTCGGACAACCGTATGCACTGCCTGATGAGAAAGCGTCGAAGTAATGGTTTCATGGATGGTTAATAGTATGAGTATTAATAAAGTGAACTGGTTTGTCGGAAGTACGGCCTCCGACGGGGCGAATTATAGATAATTGGATCTTACGGATAGACTGCGCGACTGACACGCCGCGCTTACCGCCGCTGCGAAACACGCGTTTGCGGTTTTTCGGCTGCAAAGATAATACAATTTCATGCCGTCGTCAATCTCCCGAATGTTAATAAATAATAACACGTGCATCGCATCGCGCATACGCGAAGGTCCGACACTCCTATCTGCCGCCGGTCAAAACCGAGCCCAATCGCTTAAAATATCTCGAGCACACATAATATGCCACGAACGAGATGACTGTCGTTATGACGAAGCCCGCAAAGTAATCAATCAACAACAATCCGCCTTTCCAGGCGGTTATGACAAGCATGGCCTTCGCGACATACCAGGATATTATGCCGTGAAAAGCATACATGAAGAATATCATCGACGGGATATCTGTCTTCTTCAGCATCGGAACGGGCCGGGAGCATAATGCCATGAATCCGAACACACCGGTCATGATAAGCAGATAACACGGCAATGGATAAGCCTCTATCTCCACGTCGAACAGAGCCAGACAGATATTAATCAGACAATAGAATATCACGAGCCACGACAGCCGGGATATATGCTTTTCAAATTGTTCCGGTTTCAACCATTGTGCGAAGGCCATACCGAGCGTAAAATAAAACATGCCGTGTACGGGCGGGAATATGCCGTGTACATTCCCGGGGGTATAAGTATCGATGATATATCCGCATATAACCGGCAGAATCGGACTGATTCTTAAAATCAGCTGCATTATCGGTGCCAGGAACACAAATATAAACAGATTTCTCACGAACCACATGGTGCTGAGTCCCGGTAGCCAATAGATATCGTAAAGCATTCCGAAAAAAGAGTCGAAACTCGGGCCTCCGCTTGTATACCGGTTTAACGGAGACAAATTTATAAGTATCCTGAACAAAACCGCTATAGTGTTCCATAGCAAATAAGGAATCAAAAGTGTTCTACAACGCTTTGCCAGGAAACCGCCGAAATCGTGCGACAAAACCGACGGATGCTTTGTCTGCAACAGATAAGCCGAGATGAAGAAAAAGAAAGGCACTGCGACCGCGGGCAGATAACCACTGAAAAGTCTGACCGTAAATTCAACGAATGAGGGTCGAGCACCCTCGACAAAATACAATATGTTGCAATGAATCATTATGACCCCGAGAATCATTATGACGCGGGTCGTATTTATTCTTTGGCTCAAATTTTGCGGAATCATTGCCTTGCTAATGTGATAAGGTTATAAAACGGTTCGCAAGACAAAATTACGGAATTATTTACAACGGGAGATAAATCGGGCAATTTTTTGAAGCCGGGCCCCCGTTTAAACCCGCCGCAGGCACGTCTGCGAACGGCGGGAATCGAGGGGAAATTTGTAAAAACGTCGAAAAGTTCGTACTTTTGTCGAAATTTTTGACAAATTATGAAAAAAACAGCATTGACTGTCCTTCTGACTGCCATGGCCGCGACGGCCTGGGCGGAAGGGTATCAGGTAAACACGTTCAGCGCCCGCCAGGAAGGCATGGGCCACACAGGTACAGCTCTTAAGCTCGGCGCCGAAAGCCAGCTTTTCAACCCCGGCGCTCTCGCATTCTCCGACAAGACATTTGAAATATCGGGCGCCGTATCGGCCATCTCGGCTCACGCGTCGGCTTTCCACGAAGGCAACGAGTACAAGACAGACAACGACATCTCCACTCCCATGAACTTCTCCACCGCCTTCCGCATCCTCGACCGATTCTACGGCGGCATCAGCTTCTTCACCCCCTACGGCTCGGCCATCAACTGGGGCGACCACTGGCCCGGCGCAGTGCTCAACCAGCGCGTCAACATAAAGGTATTCACCGTGCAGCCCACCCTGTCGTATCGCGTGCTGCCCTCGCTGTCGGTCGGCGCGGGTCTCATGGTGTCATGGGGCTCGGTCAACCTTGACAAGGGCCTCGTGGAGGGCTCGTCGCTCAATAAGATAATGAACTTCCTCAAATATCCCGAGGAATCCCTCTATGCCCCCGGCGCCACACCCGCCTCGGTCAACCTCACCGGCTCGTCCAAGCTTGCCGTGGGCTACAACGTGGGCGCCCTGTGGGACATCACCCCGCAGTGGAGCCTCGGCGTGTCATACCGCTCAAAGATGAAGATGACCGTGGAGAAGGGCAACGCCGCCGTGCGCTACAGCGGAGCCGCCGAGCAGCTCCTCTCGCCCGTGCTTGACAACCTCAACCGCACCAATTTCCACGCGTCGCTCCCCTGCCCCTACGTATTCACCGCCGGCGTGGCATACCGCCCCATAGAGAACCTCGTGGTGACCTTCGACGCCCAGCTCAACGGCTGGGGCACGTATAAATTCCTCGATATCAACTTCGACGAGCTGTCGGCGTTCGACCAGCACATCGAGAAGGACTACAAGAACGCCATGACCTATCACCTCGGCGCCCAGTGGGGCGTGACTCCGCGCCTCGACCTCCGTGCAGGTCTCATGATCGACACGAATCCCTGCAACAAGGATTTCTACAACCCCGAGACTCCGGGACAGACCCGCATAGAGCCTTCGGTGGGCTTCTCGTTCCGTCCCATCAAGAACTTTTCGGTCGACTTCGCGTTTATGTACGTACATGGCTGCGGCACCGACGGCGCCACCGGCCAATACGAGGACTTCGCCTACAAGATGGCCTACAACATCAACCCCTCGCTGCCCGGAATGCTCGGCCTCAACCCCGTGGGCACATTCACGGCCGACTACAAGGTGCATGCCTTCATCCCGGCCATCGGCCTAAGCTACAGCTTCTGAACGATTCGGGAGCACATCACTGCGGCTTGATTTCTGAAAAAATTTGTAAAAACGATTTTTTATACTAATTTTGCAAAAAACAGTAGAGCTTGTTTAATAATAAATGAGAACCCACAGGTTGCGGATTTTTAGTTAAATTGCTTTGAGTCAGAGGGAGTGTAGCTGTAGCTACACGACTGATGAGGAGAAGCGAGTTAACGAAAAAGACGCAATGCATAAGTAATATTAACGAAATTATAGCCCATAAAATATGACTAATACCTCAGCGCACGAAACTTTGAATGTCTTTCGTTCTTCGTTTCAGTCGTTTATCTCGATTCATCGCGAAGCGCTTTGGACGGAGGTCCAAAGAACCTCCTTCAACTCAGACCGAAATCCAAATCAAAGTTTCGGCCTGTGGATTCACATTTATTTTTAAACAAGCTCTAAACCTGCTCCCGATTATGAAAAATTTTCTGAAGGAATTCAAGGAATTCGCCATGCGCGGCAATGTGGTCGACATGGCTATAGGTGTGGTTGTCGGCGGTGCGTTCGGCAAAATCGTCACCTCGCTGGTCAATGACATCATCATGCCCGGCGTGGGCGTAATCACCGGCGGCACCAACTTCTCCGAGTTCAAATACGTGCTGCAGAAAGAGGTAGTGGACGGCGCCACTCAGGAAGTGCTCACCCCCGAGGTGGCCATCACCTGGGGCTCTTTCGTACAGACCATCCTCGACTTCATCATCATCGCCTTCTGCATCTTCCTGGCCATCAAGGTCATGAACAAGTTCCTGCGCAAGAAGGAAGAAGCCGAGCCCGAACCCGCCCCCGCTCCCGGCCCCACACAGGAAGAACTCCTCACCGAAATCCGCGACCTGCTGCGCGAACGCGCCGACAAGAAATAAGGTGACACCCGCCCGCCGCTCCGGGGCCACGATTTTCCTCATCGGATACATGGCCACGGGCAAGACTACGCTGGGCACCGCCCTTCAGGAGGCTGCCGAAGTTGAATTCATCGACCTCGACGGCCTCGTGGAGCATACATGCGGCATGTCTGTGGCCGAGCTGTTCGCCACCCGCGGCGAGGACGCCTTCCGGCGCCTTGAGGCCGATGCCATAGCCCGCCTGTGCCGCGAAGCCGCCGCGGGCGCCGACAGCGGCCGCGTGCGCGTGGTGGCATGCGGCGGCGGCACACCCTGCCACGGCGACAATCTCGACCGGATGCTCGCCGCCGGCACCGTGATATGGCTCCGCGCCGACACCGGCATCGTCATCGACCGCCTTCTCGACGCCCCCGGCAAACGCCCCCTCGTCGACGGCATGAGCCGCGAAGAACTGGCCGAATTCATCGACCGCAACCTGCACGAGCGCCGGCCGTTCTACAGCCGCGCACACGCCTGCTTCGACACGTCGCGCCTCGACACTCCCCGGCAGATTGCCGACACCACAGCCCTGTTTATCAGAAAATTCCTAACACCGCAATGAATTATCAGCTATACGAGCAGCCCCTCGAGGTAACAACCGTAAAACGCAAGGTATCGATAGGCCTGCCGCGCGCCGCCTCGGAGCGCGAACGCCGCTTTCCTCTCACCCCCGAAGGCGCCGCGATGCTGTGCGAGCGCGGATTTGACCTGCGCCTCGAGAGCGGAGCGGCCGAGGTGATACACTTCGGCGACGACGCCTACCGCCGCGCCGGCGTGCGCATCGTCGACCGCCGCGAGGCCATGACGGCCGACATCGTGCTCCACCTGCCGGCCATCAGCCGCGCCGATGCCGAGATGCTGCGCCACGGCGGCGTGCTCATCAGTCTCCTGCATGCCGACCATCAGGACCCCGCCGCCCTGCGGATCCTGCTCAGACGCCACATCATAGCCATAGCCCTCGACCTGGTGGCCGACGACGCCGGACACCTGCCCTTTGCCGACATCCTCAGCGAGGTGGACGGCCGCGCGGCCATGGCCATCGCCTCGTCGCTGCTGGCCGACTCGGTCCACGGCAAGGGCATACTGCTGGGCGGCGTGGCCGGAATCGTACCCTGCGAGGTGACCATAATCGGCTCGGACATCGCCGCACGCGCCGCCGCACGCTCGGCCCTGGGCCTGGGCGCCACCGTGCGCATGTTCGACAACGACGTCTACCGCCTGCGCGAGGCCATGCGCGAGCTGGGCGAACAGCGCGTCATAGGCTCGGCCCTGCATCCGCGCGTGGTGGCCTCGGCCCTGCGCTCGGCCGACGTGGTGATAGCCACCCCCACACGTTATCCCATCGAGATCGGCGTCGACGTGGTGGCGGAAATGAAGCGTGGCGTCATAGCCTTCGACCTGGCCAACGGCGGCACCTCGCGCCTGTTCCCCTCGCTGCGGTGTGTCGACCTGGCCCGCGCCACGGCCGCCGAATGTAATCCCGCCGAGCAGGCCCGCACATGTTATGTCAATGCCGGCTCGGCCGTGCCACGCACGGCCGCCATGGCCCTGAGCACCACGCTGCTGACATTGTTCGACGACATCCTCGTGCGCGACGGCCTGTCCAACGCCCTGCGGTTCAACAAGGGCCTCAGCCGCGCCGCATACACCTTCCTGGGCAAGGTGGTCAACGCCGACATAGCCCGCGTGCTGTCGGTGCCCGGATTCGACATCAATCTATTCCTGCAATTCTCATGAGTGCACCGTCTGACAAACGTAAATATTATGTAGTGTGGGAGGGCCGCGCCCCCGGCATCTACGAGTCGTGGGAAGACTGCCGCGAACAGATTGACGGATTCCCCGGCGCCACATACAAGTCCTACTCCACCCTCACGGCGGCCACCGAGGCCTTCCGCGGCGACCCGCGCGAGCAGCTGCGCTTCGCCCGCTCGCTGGCCCGGCAGATGGGCCGCGACTGCCCGAAGGCCGACTATACCGTCATACCCGGCATACGGCTCGATGCCGTGGCCGTCGACGGCGCATGCTCGGCCAATCCCGGCCCCATGGAATACCGCGGCGTGCGCGTGGCCGACGGCGTGGAGATATTCCACGTGGGCCCGCTCGAAGGCGGCACCAACAACATCGGCGAATACCTCGCCATCATACACATGGCCGCGCTGCTGCAGCGCCGCGGCGACAACACCACGCCCATCTATTCCGACTCGCGCACGGCCCTGGGATGGATACGACGCCGACACAGCAACACCACCATTCGCCCCGACGCCTCAAACGCCGAGCTGATGCAGATTCTCGCACGCGCCGACGCGTGGATCGCCACCCACGAGATACGCAATCCCCTGCTCAAATGGGACACCGAGGCCTGGGGAGAGATTCCCGCAGACTTCGGCCGGAAATAATCTTTAGAGTGCGTTACTTAAAACCGAGGCTCGACGACTCCACTACATCGTAGCCGAGGCGTCCGCGCCGCACATCCACCCGCAGCGAGTCGGGCCGCCGCCGGCGACAATGCGAATACATCATATATTCCACGGGCAGCGACTTCTCGCGGCCGTCAATCTCCACCGTGGCCTCATACACATGATAGGCCTCGCCCTGCACGTAGCGGTTGCGGCCCACGCGGCGGGTGTGATGGCGCTCGTAGCGGTTAACCTCCACCAGCCTCACCGTACGCCGCTCGGGCTGACGGTCGCCCAGGCCCGCGCTATTGAACATCACCAGGCCGAACGCGGCCACCCCGGCCACCAGGACGGCATGCACCGCCACCCCCGCGGCCCTGTGGCCCGGCCATACATAGCGGCTCCACCAGCCCCCGCACCACAGCCCCGTGGCAAGCCCGAGCGGCACGCCCACAGCCCACGGAAGCCACCACGGCATCAGCGTGAGATTCATGAGAGCGAAAGTAGATATATAGATCAGCAAGGCCACTATACCGGTGATAATAAGCACAGTAGTGCGCATACGCGCGCTCACGGGCGGGCGAGAGTTGACGCCGCGGGCCTGCCCCGGGCTCCGCGACGAGCGCGATGAAGCATCAGCCACTGATGAATTTACTCCACCTGCCTGCCCCGGAATGCGCTCCGCGCCCCGCGCAGACACCTGCGGCTCCTTATTATAATCCATCACAATGAAATTAAAAACAGAATGATTTAAAAACAGGATGATTTAAAATACACGACAAAATTACACTATCCCCGCCTAAACTCCAAGCCAAAATACACCCCGCCCGTGCCCGATGCGCCGCCCCGAGGGCGCCCGGGCCGGCACTCAAACAGCTTTTTAACAATATTTTTAACTAAAACTTTGTGCTTTCGCAGATAATGCGTAACTTTGCAAAGTTTTTCACCAAACGCTTGTATGGGAAAGTTTACAGCATATAAATTGCCGCTCAAGTCATTGGGCGAAGGGGTGCACGAGTTTGAATACAAGCTCGACAAGCAATTCTTCGCAAACATGGAGAACGCCGACGTCCGCGACGCCGACCTCGACGTGCGCCTCACTGTAACCTATCGCAACGGCATCTATCACCTGTCCTTCGCTATCGACGGCAACGTGACCCTGCTCTGCGACCGCTGTCTCGACGACCTCGTCCTTCCCGTCAGCACCACCTACGACATCAATGTCGAATACGGCGACGACTACAACGACGACTCCGACGACATGCTCATCATCCCGCAGAGCGACAACTACCTCAACGTGGCCTACATGCTCTACGACACGGTGGTGCTCGTCATCCCCATCAAGCACGTACATCCCCTGGGCAAGTGCAACCGCGCCATGAGCGCCCTGCTCAAGAAACACCGCGCCCACGGCACCGGCGAGGACGCCGAGCTCGAAGACGAGATGCTCGACTCAATCGACGACCTCGACGACAGCCCCGCCCCCGGCCCCGCCGACCCACGCTGGAACGCCCTCCGCGGCCTCGGCTCCGACGACGCCAACGACTGAATTTCTCCCCTGTTTCAATATATAAGAACAATAAATATAATCAATAAGCAAAATGGCACATCCTAAACGCAAACAATCCAAAACCCGCACCGCAAAACGTCGCACACACGACAAGGCCGTGGAACCCACACTGGCACTCTGCCCCAACTGCGGCGCATGGCACATCTACCACACCGTCTGCGGCGAATGCGGCTACTACCGCGGCAAGCAGGCCATCGTAAAAGACGCTGCCCTCTGATTTCAGTCCACACAGGACTAATCACCCCGATGAAAATCCTCCTTTAGCCGCCGAGGCTCGCCGAATCCCCTGTATAGACGCTGTAAAATGACTATATAGCAGGGCCAGGCAACAGCCCGGCGCGCCCGAAGGGGCGGCTTTTCATATATATTTTCCACTCATACCCAGACTTTATCATGCTCCGCGCCCGTATATCAGCCATCGCATCCTACGTCCCCGACGATATTCTCGACAACGAAATGCTTTCCCGCATGGTCGAAACCAACGACGAGTGGATCACCACCCGCGTCGGCATCAAGGAGCGCCGCATACTCCACAAGGAAGGTGCCGGCTCCTCTTACATGGGAATCAAGGCTATCGAGAAGATGATACAGCAGTATGACATCGACCCCGATTCTGTCGACCTCGTCATCTGCGCCACCTCAAACCCCGACTACCGCTTCCCCTCCACCGCCTCCGTCATAACCTACGGTGCAAATCTCAAGAATTGCTATGCCTACGACATCCAGGCCGCCTGCGCCGGATTCATCGTAGCCCTCCAGGACGCCAACGCATACGTACGCTCGGGCCTCTATAAGAAGGTGATTGTGGTCTGCACCGAAAAGATGTCCTCGATGGTCAACTATTCAGACCGCGCCACATGTCCCCTCTTCGGCGACGGCGCCGCCTGCGTCCTCGTCGAGCCCACCGAAGACGAATCGGTAGGCATCATCGACGGCGTGTTCCATGTCGACGGCCGCGGCCGCGACCACCTGCTCATGGAAGCCGGCGGCTCCGTACTGCCCGCATCGCAGGAAACCCTCGACGCCGGCAAGCACTTCCTGTTCCAGGACGGCCGCAACGTGTACAAGAACGCCGTGACAGACATGCTCACATCCTCGCTCGACGTGATGCGCCGCAACAACCTCTCGGCCGACGACGTTGACTACCTCATCCCCCACCAGGCCAATCTCCGCATCATCGAGGCCGTGGCCGACCGTGCCAAATTCCCCATGGAAAAGGTGCTCGTAAACATCCAGCACTACGGCAACACATCGGCAGCTTCAATCCCCCTCTGCCTCGACGAGTACAAGGACACCCTCAAGAAGGGCGACAAGCTCGTGCTCACAGCCTTCGGCGCCGGATTCACCTGGGGCGCCATGTATCTCATCTGGGGCTGATTTCCCCGCATGGCCGACAAACTATACAAGCAGGCACACCGCAACGGCCGTGCCTGCTTGATTTTTCAACACATGTCTCATCCACGGCCGCCAACATTTATGCGCCTCCCCGTGTTTAGTTATAGTAACTGATTAATAAAACACACTATGGAATCCAAACATAAATCCGGGTTTGTAAACATCGTCGGAAACCCCAACGTGGGCAAATCCACGCTCATGAACGACCTCGTGGGCGAGCGCGTCAGCATCATCACCTCAAAGGCGCAGACCACACGCCACCGCATAATGGGCATCGTAAACACGCCGGAATATCAGATAGTATTCTCCGACACCCCCGGCGTCCTCGCCCCAAAATACAAGCTCCAGGAGAGCATGCTCGGCTTCTCGGAAGGCGCCCTCACCGACGCCGACATCCTGCTCTATGTCACCGACGTGGTGGAAGACCCCACCAAGAACGCCGACTTCCTGGCCCGAGTGGCCGCCGAGAAGGTGCCCGTGCTGCTGGTAATCAACAAAATCGACCTCCTCAAGGACCAAAAATCGCTCGAAGACATCGTTGACCGCTGGCGCACGATGCTCCCCAACGCCGAGATTTTCCCCACATCGGCCACGGAGGGCTTCAACGTCCACAACCTCATGCACCGCATCGTGGAGCTCCTGCCCGAAGGCGAGCCCTACTTCGGCAAGGACGCCCTCACCGACAAGCCCGCCCGATTCTTCGTCACCGAGATTATCCGCGAGAAGATCCTTCTCAACTACGACAAGGAAGTCCCCTACTCGGCCGAGGTAATCGTGGAGAAATTCGAGGAAAAGGAAAAATCCATCCACATCATGGCCGTAATCTACGTGGAACGCGACTCGCAGAAGGGAATCCTCATAGGCAAGGGCGGCTCCATGCTGAAAAAAGTGGGCACCGAGGCACGCAAGGACATCGAGAAATTCTTCGGCAAGAGCGTATTCCTCGAGCTCTTCGTAAAGGTGGAGCCCAACTGGCGCAACCGCGAGAACAAGCTGAAAGCCTTCGGCTACATAGAATAAGAGGCGGCCGATAACGCTTCCTTGCAAAAAAATTCGTAACTTTGCGGAGACAAGCGTCCGTGCACACGGCGCCCGTCTCCGCATCACACAAAATAACCGACAGATATGCTTGTAGCAATAGTAGGCCGCCCCAACGTGGGCAAGTCAACCCTCTTCAACCGTCTCACACAGTCGCGCACAGCGATTGTCGACCCCACAGCCGGCACCACCCGCGACCGCCAGTACGGCAAGGTGGACTGGAACGGCGTGGAATTCTCCATCGTCGACACCGGCGGCTGGGTGGTGAACTCCGACGACATCTTCGAGGCCGAGATAAACCGCCAGGTACACCTCGCCATCGAGCAGGCCGACGTGATACTGTTTGTGGTCGACGCCATGAACGGCACCACCGACCTCGACGACCACGTGGCCGAGATTCTGCGCAAAAGCACAAAACCCGTGATTCTCGTGGCCAACAAGGTTGACTCCAACGAGTGGATCTACAACGTGCCCGAATTCTACTCGCTCGGCCTCGGCGAGCCCTACCCCGTGTCGGCCATCAACGGCTACGGCACCGGCGACCTGCTGGACCAGGTGGTGAAGGACTTCCCCGCCGAGGGCAACGACGACGCGGGCGTGCTCGACGACATTCCCCGCTTTGCCATCGTAGGACGCCCCAACGCAGGCAAGTCGTCGCTCATCAACGCATTCATAGGCGAAGACCGCCACATCGTCACTGACATCGCCGGCACCACACGCGACTCCATCTACACCCGCTACGACAAATTCGGCTTTGACTTCTACCTCGTCGACACCGCCGGCATCCGCAAGAAAGCCAAGGTGAACGAGGACATCGAATACTACTCGGTGATACGCTCCATCCGCGCCATCGAGGCATCGGACGTGTGCATCCTGCTCATCGACGCCACCCGCGGCATCGAGGCCCAGGACGTGAACATATTCTCGCTCATACAGCGCAACAAGAAAGGCATCGTGGTGGTGGTGAACAAGTGGGACCTGGTCACCGACAAGTCGCAGGCCGCCATCAGCCACTTCGAGAACGCCATCCGCGAGCGCTTCGCCCCCTTTGTCGACTTCCCCGTCATCTTCAGCTCGGCCCTCACCCGCCAGCGCATCTACAAGGTAATAGAGACAGCCGTCGAGGTGTACAAGAACCGCCGCCGCACGGTGCCCACCTCCGAGCTCAACCGCGTCCTCGCCGAAGACATCCAGGCCTATCCGCCTCCCGCCAACAAGGGCAAGTACGTCAAGATAAAATACATCACCATGCTCAAGGGCGCGCAGGTGCCCACATTCATCTTCTTCTGCAACCTGCCCCAGTGGGTCAAGGAGCCCTACCGCCGCTATCTCGAGAACAAGATACGCGAGCATTGGGACTTCAGCGGCACCCCCGTACAGCTCTTCTTCAGAGACAAATCCTGACACACGCACACCATGCGCGGCACTCCACGGCGACAACGAGTTCCGCGCATGTCTTTTTTACACGGCTCTTTCATTTAAACTAAAATAAAGCGCACATCTACCCTTACCCGCT
>CAYNXG010000023.1:0-22423 GCA_964401095.1 uncultured Bacteroides sp. | reverse complement strand
TTCCATCGAATTATGGTTAGTGGGGGAGGTGATGATAAAGGGCAAAAAAATTACTCGTCATCACGACGAGCAATCTCTTTAACCTTAAATCTAATACCATGAAAAACACGATGCAAAATTAGCATTTATATGTTATATAACATAATTTTCAAACAATAAATTTCTAAAATTAACGTATATTAACAAAAAAATCCGTTTTGAACGGATTACATCAGACATCAGCATTGTATGAATGTCGGTGATGCCGTCGCAGAGGTTGGTTTTGACTTGTTTTCGGGATTTTTGCTAAGGAAAAAATATATATTGATAAGAATATGTCCGAAATTATTTATCGTATTGCCTCATAAACTATGCGGCGAACTTCAGAATCCGGCTTCAGTTATAATGGAACCCCATTACGCCATCAGCCGGACTCTAAATTTCACTCACATATTTCACAATCCAATAAGATAAATAATTTTGAACACGTACTTAAGAGATGATTATTCAACTTTGAGCCCTGTATTTTAGCGGATTGTGATAAATGTGTTTATAAAATGGTGTAAAAATGATTATTAGAATCTTTCCCCGGGATTTAAATCCGTTTTAATTCACGGAATTAATTATAATTATTATCTTTGCAATACTTAATCATCTCTTATCAAGAGATTATCATTTCCTTATGATACATATAAACCAAATTTAGATTATATGAAAACAAAGGTTCTTTTTGCGGCATTAGTCGCTTTTGCGGCTTATACCTCGCCCGGCGCCTCGGCACAGGATAAAATACTGTTTGAGGAGGGCGGTCTGTGGTATGAAGCGTATGGCGCGTTAGCCAATGTGGTGCTTCCTCCCGATAAAAAACAATATGAGGGCGTTGTGGAACTTCCGTCTTCTGTCACACACGATGGTGTGCAGTATTTCGTGAGAGCGACAACCACTGTCTTTAGAGATTCATCAATTTCCGATTTTACCCTTGGCGAGGGTTTCGACAAAATTGAGTACGAAAATTATAGGTCTGTGGATTTATGGTTTAGCAATGATTCCGCTCTCGAACGTCTGACTCTCAAATCTTTCTGTGGAGAAGATACTGGTTATGGCAATATACAGACTGGCAATAACCCCGGATGCGTGTACGTATATTTGCGCGACTACGGCGACCGTACGGAGGTTGTTGTCGACAAGTTCAATGTCTACGGCCCCGACGGCAAAAAGCTCTCTCCGTTTCTGTGCATAAACGAAGACCCCAAGCAGCCTTTGTATCCTGATGAGAACGGAGTGTTCCATCTCGGACCGAATTATAAATATGATGACTCAATGTGTGGGGTATTGCCTGTGGGCCTTTATACACTAGTGTATCTGTGTGTGGAATACGAGGGACAATATATGAAGATCTGCACCGAGCCGCTTCCATATCAAAGCGGCATATTCACCGTACAGGACGGTTTACAATACACATTCACCGGACAGGAGCTCATACTTACCGCACCTGAAGACGGTACTGTCTACAGCGGAGAATTCAACATCCCGGAAACTGTCGAGTATAACGGGCAGACATTCCCCATAACACAGATAGGCGCAGGCGCGTTTGCAGGTTCTGATATAACCTCGGTAACATTTCATGATGGCATAACCAAAATCGGTGAAGGTGTCTTTTCAGGCTGCGAATCTCTTAGCGACGTAAAACTTCCTTCGAGAATGACAAGTTTAAGCGTCAGAATGTTTGAGGGATGTACGTCGCTTGCGGAGATAGAATTGCCCGAATTCCTCGGATATATACAATATAGAGCTTTTGCCGACTGCAAATCATTGAGCACTATCAATCTCCCCGATAGACTTATTTCCATTGGCATGGAGGCATTTGAAGGTAGCGGAATAGAAAACATCGTATGGCCCGGAGAAAGCTCCATGGCAAGGTCCGAGAGCATGCTGAAAATATTGAGTGTAGGTGCTTTCGCAAATTGTGCTAAACTTGCCGAAGTAAGACTGCCGAAGATAAATACAATCGATAATCCGTTTGACGACAGCAAACTTATCTCGTTTGAAATAATCGAAGACACTGACGAATATGTACGTTTCCGTTGCGATGCCGAGATTTATGATACCGATGGCAACAAACTGCCGCTATTCGCCTACAGCACTCATATTTTTGATGAAAACGGATTTAGACCGGCCTATTACGGAGAGAACAACGAGTATAAAGTGCCCAGGAAAGACCTGATTAACAATAGACGATATTGGGGAATTCTGTCGTTCTATTATGATTTCAGCAAGGGCGACTATTTCCGCAGCTTCAGCCTTGATGACCGTAATATACCGATCCCGAGCTTCTTTCGTATAACTATTCCCGAGAGAACTGAAGGAATCGAGGATGCTATAATCTCCGATACCGATGCGCCCGTCGAATACTTCAACCTTCAGGGCATACGGGTAGAAAGCCCGTCGGAAGGTCTGTATATCCGCCGTTGCGGCAACAAGGCCGAGAAGACGGTAATACGCTGATTCTCTCCCCACGCCCTGTAAAGCGGTAAAACAAAGGCCCGTGAAAGCGATTAAACGACTTTCACGGGCCTTTGACTATAGATATATGCGGATTATTCGGTCCAGGTCAGATTCCAGATAGACACGCGGTCTTTGTTGGATGACGACTGCGAGAGACAGCCATTGACGATTTCAATCTTGAAATTGCCCTTGATGTTCACCTCGAGCGAGAAGTCTTTTGCTACAAGCTTCTCCACGGGGTCTACTGTCACGGTCTGAGTCTTCACCACGGCGCCGTTCTGTATGACGTTGACGATGAAGCTGCCCTTGGTCTCGGTGAAGGCATAGCCATACTTGAATGTGAGCTTGCCGCAGCCGCCCGTGAGCTCGGGCGAGGTAAGCTTGCCGGGAGTGGTGGTCTTGCCGTTGAGGGTGGGGGCGAGAGTCGTGGGCGAGCCTATGAAGGCAAATCGGGGATTGGTGTCGGGCTTGCCGGCTTCCTGTCCGGCGAGCACCATGCCGTTCTCCAGCGTCCAGCCCGTAGCGTTGGTGTAGGTGCCGTACTTACTGTTGGGAGTGCTGTTGTTGAAGGTGTCGAAGTCGCCCTTGTAGGTCTCGGAAGGAGTGGGAGGCGTGGGCGGGTTGGGAGTCTCGCCTGCGCCTTCGATGGTGATTGTTCCGTCGCCCGAGAGCTTGAGGTCGCGCACCTGCCAGGTGTCGGCGCCGCTGCTGTTGGAGGCATACTTGAACGCTACCTGAATCTTCTTGCCGGCATAGGCGCTGAGGCTGATGTTGCCCGAGTTGACATAGGTCCACGAGCCTGCTTCGGGCCATGTGGGCACGCTGAGCATCGTCCATGTGGTGGCGCCTACCTCGCGCACGGCGAAGCCGCAGAGGGTGCGCAGGGTGGTCTGGAACTTGGCGGCGTGGTCGAATGTGGCCGTTACCGACGAGTTGCCTGCGAGGTTGATGACGGGCGATATGGCCCAGGCCTCCGAGGCGTGTGCGGTGTTGTCGCTGTAGGCCGAGGCTTTCAGATAGTAGTTTGAGTTGTATTCGGTCCAGCCCCAGATCGAGTACTGGAATCCGGCGGGAACGAGCACGTTGTCATAAGTCCAGTCCTTCGAGCCGTTGGCGTCCTTCGAGCCCAGGAGGGTCACTGCATCGGGCGAGGGGGTGGGGGTGTCGCCGCCGCCTGCGCCGTTGAGCTTGTATTCGGTGGTTTCCTTCAGACCGGGAACGCCGAAATACTTGATGATATCGCCCTTGATATCAAGCTTCTTGCCGAGGTTGCCGGGGTTCTTCTGCAGCGAGAGACCGTCGCGCAGGGGGATTGCGATGGCCACGGGGATACACTTCGATGCGTCGGTGCAGTCGGGGGCGTCGGCCATGAGGAGGTTGGTGTTTGAGGCGCCGTCGGCGGTGAATGTTGCCGAGCTGTAGGACTTGTCCACGCAGGAACCTACGATGTAGCCGGCAACCCATACGCCGGGTTCGTTGGCGCTCGAGCCCTTGGCTATCACCTGAGCCACGCTGTAGGGCTTGGCCTCGGTGCCGTCGCCTTCAACGGGCTTGACGGGTTCCTGGCCTTCGATGATGAATTCAGACGACGAGCCGTTGTTGCCGGTGATGCCATAGGTGTTCATCACGGCGGCGAAGGTGCCCTTGATGGTGATTTCCTTCTGATAGTTCGACGGGTTGGCGCGGAGCGACTGGCCGTAGAGAGCCGAGCCCTGGGGCAGAGCGATGACAAGACAGTCGGCAATGTCCTTGGTGTCGGGGGTCTGGCCAATCACCATGGTGTTGCCGAGGGTGGCGTCTGCGCCCCATTCGATATCTGAGCTTGAGGATACGGTCTCGATTTCGGGAGCCACGGTGCCCACGATGTAGCCCTTGACCCATCCGCTCTTGCCGGCGTCGTTGACCTGGAGGGCCACAGCCTGCTGCACGGTGTAGGGATTGTCCTTCGAGCCGGGGGCCGAGGTGGGATGACCCACGTTGAGAATCGAGTTGGCGTCGAGCAGGGTGAGCTGCCAGCCGCCTGTGCCGGCGAGGTTCACATAATAGCCCATGAGAGCCACCACGTCGCAGCGCTCTTCAGGCACGCGCATGTTCCAGAAGTTGGCATAGCCCGATGTGCGCAGGTCGAGGGTGTTGCCGTCGGCGTCCTTGATGGTCTGAGTCTCGCCGCTCGAGTGCCATGTGGAGAGGGTGCCGAGCGTGCCCTGCACGAATTCCACGTTGTTGAATCTTACCAGCTGGCTCTGCCATTTGCGCAGCTCGGCGGGAGTTACACCGATGTCAGAGAAGCGGTCGACGAGCACGGTGTCGATGTCGGCGCGTTCGGGCCAGCCGTTGAGCTCGGCGTTGCGGCGGAAGAATTCCGGAGCCATGAACGATGTCTCGTAGGGCTGGTTATAGGGGTCGGTGGGGTCGATGAGCGACGAGTTGTAGCTGGGAAAGCCTATCTGGAACAGGCCGCGGTACTTGCCCGCATAGAGGCCCGTGAGGTCAACCAGCACCTCCTGTCCGCGGCGATACTGCAGATAGAGGTTATACGAGTTGATGGAGAAGTTGAGGGCGCCGGTCTCGTCCTGGAGCACGATGTACTTGAAGCAGTTGCCGGCGAAGTCAGACGACACCACGCGGCCTTTCACCACGATGTGTGTGCCCTGGGTCTTCATTTCCTCGGTGCGCTGGTCGGCGGGGGTGTCATACCACTCCTTGGTGTAGATCTGCTCGCAGTAGTTGTCCTTGTCCTTCCAGCCGAGCTCCTTGATTTCCCGGATGGTAGTGTTGGCCGTGATGTCGGCCACGGGCGCCTCTTCCGAGTTGGGCTCGTCAAAGTGGTCCTGGCAGGCCGTGAGAGAGGCCGACGCAGCCACTAAAGCCATGGCGCCGAAGATATATGATTTCAGATTTTTCATTGTCTGAGAGATATATTTATAGGTTATTCAACGGCCTTGGCAGCGTTGACTAATTTGAGGTTGCGTATTTCCCATGTGTCGTTGCAGCCCTTGGCATAGCAGAAGCCGAGCTCCACTGTCTTGCCGGCAAATGCCTTGAGGTCGATGGCGCCCGAGTTGACGAAGGTCCACGCGCCGGCCTCGGGCCATACGGGAATATTGAGTTTGGTCCACTCGGTGGCGCCGGCCTCGCGGATGTTCAGCGAGCACATGGTGGTGAGACCGGTCTGGAACTTGGCCGCGTGGTCAAACGACACCATGCCGCCCTCGCTCACCTTGATCTTGGGCGATACGGCCCATGCGTCGGCGGTGAGGGTGAGGTTGTAGGCCGAGCCGTTGAGATACGACTTCTCGTTGTAGGTCTTCCAGGTCCATATCTCGGTGTTGGAAATGTTCCAGCCCTCTATGCCGTTGGCGGCGTCCTCGCCCAGGAGCATGTCGGCGGGGGTGTCGTCGCCCGAGGGAGGTGTCACGGGCGATTCGATGATCTTGATGGCGGCGTCCGACGAGAATTCCAGGCTGCGGATTTCCCATGTGTCGGTGCAGCCCTTGCCGTATTTGAAGGCTACCTGAATGGTCTTGCCAACATATTCCTTAAGGTCGATGAGACCCGACTTGGCGAATGACCACGAGCCGGCGTCGGGCCAGTTGGGAATCTCCAGGGCCTTCCATTCCGAGGAGCCGTCTACGCGTACGGCCACGCCGCAGAGGGTGCGCAGACCTGCGTCCTGGAACTTGGCCGCGTGCTCAAACTGCATCATGGCCACGGTGGCGTCGGCCGCCAGGGTCACCTTGGGCGAGATGGCGTATGCGTCGCCGTCGAGGGTCTGATTGTATGCCGAGCCGTTGAGATACGACTTGCCGCTGTAGGTCTTCCAGCCCCAGATGGCGGTGTTGTCGATGGTCCACGATGCGGTGCCGTCGGCCGAGTTGGGGTCGAGCAGGCCGGCCTTGAAGTCGGCGGGGGTGTCGGGGGTTTCGGGCTCGCCTTCGCCGTCAAAGGCTATGAGGCCGTCCACGTCGTTGAGCAGGAGCTGCCACGAGTTGCGGTAGCACGACAGGATGCCCACGATGTCGCCGTGGCCATAGGGGAGCTTGTCGTAGGCGAATGTGGCATACGAGCTGTTGTAGACAATCATGCGGTTGCCCTGGTCGTCCACGATGTTGCGCGAGGTGGTGCCGCCGTTGGTGAAGGGCTCGCCGGCTTCGGCGAATTTCACGTGATTGATGCGCACCAGTCGGCTCTGCCATTCAATCTTGCCCTCGTCGGTGCGCATGGCCTCGAGGAGGGTGGGGATGTCGGTGGTGATGGTGTCGAGCTTGCCCTTGAAATAGTCGAGCTTAACGTGCGGACGGAGCTCGGGCATGGTTATGCGGTTTACGCCCGAGCCGTCGGCCTTGCCCATCTGTACCAGGCCGTTGAATCGGCCAATCTGCAGGCCTGTGCAGTTGACTGCCATGGCCACGCCCATGGGATAAGCCTTTGACACGGCGGATGTGTCTATGCCGATGCAGATGGCGCCGGTGGCGTCCTGCAGGTAGAGCGACTTGTAGATATTGCCGGGATTGGTGGTGCTGACGATTGTGCCCACGATGATTATGGAGTCGCCGTCGGCGGTGCGGCCTATGCCTGTGCCATACGAGTCGCTCGACTGCCAGTAGGCTGTCTTGAGTTCCTTGATGGTGGTGTTGGCCTTGAGCCCCTCGGGAAATTCAGGTACCGAGAACGCCGGCTGCTCCCAATTGTCCGAGCAGGAAGCCAGGGCCATAGCTCCGAGCGTTATTGCGGAGATATATTTTGAAATCTTTTTCATATTCGAGAAGGATTCTGTGTTATAGGCGACTTAGAAGCGGATGCCGACATTGAAGTACACGCGTATGCCCTGGGCGTAGGAGTAGCGGTTGGGATACTCGTTGCGGTTGTAGTTCTTGGTGTCGATGCGGCCCTGCTGGTAGGCATAGGTCACTACGTCGCGGTTGTTGAGAATATTGTTTACGTTGAGGTTGAAGTTGAGCGTGAGCGAGCGGTTCACGTACACCACCTTGCCGATGGATGCGTTGAGGGTGAAGGCGTTCTTGAGCTTGTCCTGCGACGACAGTTCCTTCACCTTGGCGTCGAGCTCCTCGGGGTTGGGATAGAAGGCCCACAGGTCGGGGAGGCTCTCATGGTAGGCCGGCGAGAGGTTCACGTAGGCGTCGCCCTGGTAGGTGCCGTTGATGTTGAAGAACCACATGCCCGGAGCGGCCCAGTCAAGGCCGAGGTTGGTGGCGAACTGGGGTGTGGAGCCCACGTAGTAGTTGCGGAGATATACGGTCTCGGTCTTGTCGGGGTGGAGGCCGTTCTCATAGGTGTGTGTGCCCTGGGGGTTGTTCTTGTACTGGAAGCGCGAGTATGTTCCGGCGAATGTAGCTGTGAGCGAGGGGGTGATCTTGTAGTTCATGCCCAGCTCTACGCCCTTGTACACTTTCTTCACGCCTGCGAGCACGAAGTAGGTGTAGGTGTTGACGCGTTCGTCATAGAATCCGGTGCGCTCGATGCCGTTGTCGCTCATGGTGCCGAAGGCGGTGATGGCGCCGCGGAAACGGCGGTAGTTCCAGATATAGCTGATGTCGGCCGAGTAGATGGCTTCGCTCTCCACGTTGTCCACCACGTCGTTTTTCACGCGGGGCATGATGTAGATGTTGTCGGCGAGCGGGGCGCGGGTCTCATATTCGGCGTGGGCCGAGATGTAGTTGTGACCGTCGGCCTTGAATGTGGCGCCGAGCTTGAGGCCCACGTTGTCGAAGATCTGCCACTTGCCCTTGCCGTAGGATGTCTTGGGGGCGCGGCCGTTGCGCATGTGGCCTTCGCGCTGATACTGTGTGTGCGATGCCTTGAGGCCGTAGTTGAGGTCCCAGCGGGGCAGGGATATCATGTTCTGCAGCCAGGCGTTGACGTTGATGGCGCGGATGTTGTAGTGATAGCCGAATTTGTCGCCCTTGTACACGCGGTGGTTGTAGGGATCGGGATAGTTGAAGTTGTTGACCAGGTTGTCGGGGGCGAGGGTGATGTCGCGGTCGGAGAAGGGATCCACGTCAATCCAGAACTCACCGCCCAGCAGGTCGCGTATGGTCTTGTAGTTGGCCGAGTTGGCATAGCTTGCCGACACACCCGCCTGGAGGTTGAGCCAGGGGTTGATGCGGGTGTTTACATACGAGTTGAGCTTGAGGTTGAGGGTGGTGTTGATGCGGTTCTCGAGGATGTAGCTGGCGCCCTGCTTCTGGTCGTCGGGCACGAACTGGTTTGTCTCGTTGTTGAGGGCGTTTATCTCATAGAGGTTGTCCCAGTTGATCTGCGAGAAGCTCTGGTCGTTTTTCCACAGCCAGGTGTAGTATTCGCTCTGCTCGGTGGGGTTGCCGTCGTCGTCGAGATAGTTGGAGGGCAGATAGCGGTAGTAGGTGGGGTTGGGGTCGTTGGCCTTGTAGTACTGCAGGGCCGAGCGGTTGTAGAAGTTATATGATACGGCTGCCGCGGTGTTCACAGTTGTGTTGCCCTTCTTGTAGAGCCAGTTGAGCATTGCGGTGGGGTCGTATGTCTCAGTGACGCGCGATGCGCGTTTCTTGCCCTGATACCAGCCCCAGTTGGGGTTGTAGAGGTTGTTGTCCATCAGGTCGTAGACTTCCTGATATGTGGCGGCTGCGGTGGCGCGCTGTGTGGGGCCGCCCCAGGCGGTGAGCACCAGGCGGTTGCTGTCGTTGAAGTATTTCTCGATTGACAGGAAGAGGCCGCCCGAGTTGTAGAACGTGCCGTCGATGACGCCTTCCTTGGCATAACGGCCTATGGCGCTGAGGGTGTAGGCCCATCCGTGTTTGTTGAGGCCCGAGGCATAGGTGACCATGCCGCGCAGCATGTAGTTGGAGTTGGTGTACGACACGGTGCCGTTGAAGCCGGTGGCATAGAGGTCGGTGGTGGTGTTGTAGTTCACCGAGCCGCCTATGTCGCCGAAGCCGTATTCGCCGGCGCCGAGGCCTATGGTGGTGGTCTTGTTGCGGAAGGCGCGCGATGTCATGCCCAGCAGCGAGGAGAAGTTGAAGCGGCCGCGGATGAGGTCGTTCATCTGCACGCCGTTGATGTAAACCGCCTGATACTGGCTGTCATAGCCGCGATAGCGGAAATACATGGGGCCGAAGTTGTATGAGGCCGTATTGTAGAATATATCGTCGTTGGCACCGGTGAGTGCGGCGATACCCTGTGTGTTCTCGTTTTCGTCTTCGAGAATTGCCTCGTCAAACACGAGGTCTTCGTTTTCGCCGAAGAAGTCGGTTTCGGCGGTTTCGGGATTGAGGCGTATCACGTTCACATCGGGATTGACGGCCACCTGCTGCGGGTCATAGTTCACGTAACTTACGGACAGGGCTCCGGCATTGGCAGGCAGCTCTATTGTAAACTTGCCGTCGAGGCCGGTGGTGACGCTCAGCCCGTTGGCCGTCACGAATGCGCCTGCGAGAGGTTGCTCGGTAGTGGCGTCGAGGACAATACCGTTTACTGTCCGTGTCTGGGCCATTACCGGCAAGATAGCCGCCAACAGCGCTAAAAGAAACAGTTTTAGTCTCATTAGTTATGGTTTAAAACTTAATTATTAGAATATTTTCAGTATCAGATTGCTTTGTATAAAAGCAGTCAAAGTTACGATATTGGGTCTACAAAACCAAATATCGTTTACATATATTAATAAATTTTAACCGGTTGATGAGTGTGATGAGTGTGATGAGTTGATGAGTTGATGAGTAATGAGTAATGAGTTGTTTCGAGTTGATGAGTGTGATGAGTTGATGAGTAATGAGTAATGAGTAATGAGTTGATGAGTGGGGTGTGGGGGTGGGGATGGGTGTGTTCTGGCGAGAGTTCAGAACAGGTTGCGTAGGATCCACCATGCGGCTGTGGCTGCGGCTATGCTCCACAGCATGGCCGGCGAGTAGAGTACTTTTTCCAGACGTCGGGGCGACAGGGCGTAGAGCGCCAGCAGTGGCAGGGCCACGAACAGGGCGGCGTTGTAGCCCCACGCCTCGGCCACGCGGCCGTGGAGCAGGGCGTGGATGGCCCGCTGGGTGCCGCAGCCCGGACATTCCAGCCCCGTCAGCAGCCTGAACGTGCACTGCGGCGCGGGCACTTCCGTGGGGTCGAACAGGGCCAGAAACACGACAATGGCAACGGCGCAGATCGCTGCGGCCGTTACCATTGTCTTGCGTGATAGCTTTATGCGCGGGGGAGGTGTCACAGTTGCCGTGTCATGCACAACATGTGAACAGCCCCAGCGGCGTGCCTATCAGGGCCCAGATGATGGATATTATGATGAGCCACTCTGTGGCGGTGGACATCGACTTGGCGCCGGCATAGTCGCCTGAATTGTAGCGCGACGAGCTGATGGCGCCCGTGACGATGCCTGCCAGGGCGAAGGGCGAGCAGCACAGGATGGTGAGGATAATGCACCACACCATGTACGTGGCGGGGCGCGGCGGCATCTGACTGTATGCCGAGGCCTGTCGGGCGGAGCCGTAGACGTCGGGGCCGGGCTGCGGGGGCACGAAGCCCTGGCGCGACGGGTCGCCGGCGGCGTTGTCGGCGGCAAACAGTCCGGCGGTGAGCGGCGCCAGGTGGGCCGGCTGCCACTGGGGCAGGCCGTCATACCACACGGGCGTGGAAGGGTCAAGCGACAGCAGCCTCAGCTGGTCGAGTGTGTATGGCCCTTGCTGCAGGCCGTTGAGATATATCCAGATTTTCATGTTTCCGGTGCTGTTTTGTCAGAATGTTTTCAGAAGAATTTGATTTCCTTGCCCAGGATGTCGCCCAGCAGGTTGTTGGCCAGGCGCGACGCACCGATGCGGAAGTATTCGTTGGTGAGCCATTCCTCGCCCAGCACTTCCTTGATGACGGTGTAGTATTTTACGGCGTCGGCTGTGGTGGATACGCCGCCGGCGGCCTTGAAGCCTATCTTTATGCCGGTGGCCTCGTGGTATTCCTTGATGCACTTGGCCATGACGTAGGCGGCCTTGAGGCTGGCGCCGGGATATTCCTTGCCGGTGGAGGTCTTGAGGAAGTCGGCGCCCGAGTACATGGCCAGGACTGAGGCGGCCTTGATGTTGGCGGCGGTCTTGAGGGCGCCTGTCTCGAGGATAACTTTCAGGCGGGCTTCGCGGCAGGCGGCTTTCTGCTCGGAGATTTCATCGCATACGGCCTCGTAGTCGCCGTCGAGGAAGTTGCCCACGTTGAGCACGATGTCGATTTCGTCGGCGCCGTTCTCCACGGCCAGGGCTGTCTCGGCGATCTTCACCTCGCTGAAAGACTGCGACGAGGGGAAGGCGCCCGACACGCAGGCTATGTCCACGCGGCTCACGTCGAGCACGGTGCGCACCACCTGGGCGAAGTTGGGATAAACGCAGATGGCGGCCACGTTGTTGAGCATCGGGTATTCCTCGTCGAAGGCGTTGACACGCTCCACGAAGTCGGCTACCGACACGGGCGAGTCTGTGGCCTTGAGGGTGGTGAGGTCGATGGTGTTGAACAGGAATTTATATACTTCGATATTGTTGTTCTCTTCAAAGTGTTCGGCCAGGATTTTCTCCACGGCGGCGGCCACCGCTGCGTCGTCCACGGTCACCGCGCTTTTGGCGATAGCATCGCTGTATTTGTCGTTCATGTCTTTAAAGTTTTATATATTTGTCAGTTATGTGTTCGAGGTGTCGTCGTCGGAGGGCTGTTGCGACAGCTTGGGGTTTGCGGCGTGGCGGGCGGCGTCGCGCGCGGTCTTCTTGGCTATGTTGGCGTGCAGGGCGTCGGTGAGGTCCACTCCGGTCTGGTTGGCCAGGGCCATCACCACCCACATCACGTCGGCCAGCTCGTCGGCCAGCGAGTCCTTCTCGCCGGGCTTGAATGACTGGTCGCCGTAGCGGCGGGCCATTATGCGCGCCACCTCGCCCACTTCCTCGGCCAGGACGGCCATATTGGTGAGCGGCGAGAAATATCTCACTCCGGTGGTGCGTATCCACCGGTCCACGGTGCGCTGCGCCTCGCGCAGGGTGATGTCTTCGCTGCTGTCTTTCACAAGTCTCCTTATAGTTAAACACACAAAGGTAATAAAAATTTTTTCAGCAGCACTTTTTTTAAGAATTTAAAATTTAGAGCTTGTTTAATAATAAATGTGAGTCCACAGGCCGAAACTTTGATTTGGATTTCGGTCTGAGTTGAAGGAGGTTCTTTGGACCTCCGTCCAAAGCGCTTCGCGATGAATCGAGATAAACGACTGAAACGAAGGACGAAAGACATTCAAAGTTTCGTGCACAAAGGTATTATTCATATTCTTACGTTCTAATTTTATTAAGATTACTTTTGTATTGCGTCTTTTTAGTTAACTCGCTTTTCCTCATCAGTCGTGTAGCTACAGCTACACTCCTTCTGACTCAAAGCAATTTAACTAAAAATCCGCAACCTGTGGGTTCACATTTATTATTAAACAAGCTCTTAGAATTGATAGTTGAGAATTTGGATGATATATTTACAAAAATCGGTTTTTTAACCCTTTTGAGGCGAAAAAGTGGCCGGAAAATAGCAAAAAGTTTTAAAATAACTCAAAAAGATGTATATTTGCGTTCAGATTGATATAAATTATAAACCAAAATCAACTAAATGAACCGTTTTTTACCTTGTTTTATTTCGCGTGCCGCTGTTTTTGCGGCAGCGCTGATGCCGTGTATCGCGTCGGCGCAGACGGCCGATAAGGTTGTGTCGGTCATTTCCCGCGATGGCACCGTACACGAGGTGGTCATGTCGGAAATCGACCGCATCGACATCGGAGCGTCATCGCTGACCGTGCACAAGACGGCCGGCGACGCCTGCGAGCATGACTATGCCTCAATCGACCGCCTCCTCATCGGCGGCAAATCCTCCGTTACCTCGGTCATCGCCCCCGGCGAGATAGCCGTATGGCCTACAGCCGTGGAGACGGAGCTTAATGTCAGCGGCGCTGCCCCCGGCACCCTCGTGGCCGTGTACTCGGTGGGAGGCACGCGTGTGTGCTCCTCCGTGGCCCTGCGCGGCGACGCCGTGCTCGATCTTTCCGGCCTGCCTGCCGGCGTATATGTAGTGGCCGTGGGAGACCGCGCGGTCAAAATTACCAAGAAATAATCTGAAAACCAGTCAAAAAACATGATAAAGAATCTTATACTGACATCGGCCCTCGTGGCCGCCGCCACCCTGGGCGCCGCCGCTCAGGAAACTCTCTACCTCGTTAAAGGCGACCGCGTGGTGGGCAAATACAGCGTGGAAGACGTCGACTACGCCACATTCAAGCTCCCCGAGGGTGTCATTGACGCCCCGATATGGATCACGGCCGACGCCGTAGGCAAGAACTTCATCTCCTACACCGTCAACACCACCAGTGAAAACACCATGTACGTGCACTCGCTCGTCTCCGACTATCTGCTCGACTATTATGCAATGGATGCGGCGGGTATCTATTTCGACGAGCTCGACGATACCGACAAAGACCTGCTCATCAAAGACCTGCTTCCTTATACCAACGCCTTCGTGGCCACCGGCTCCAAGTCGTTCACTTTCAATGACTACACCTCGGTCGACGGCGGCTATCCCGTCACAGTCACCCCCGGCACTCCCTTCCATATCTGCGTGCTTGAGATAGACGCCAATACACAGATGCCTCTCGACCTCCTCGTCACCGAGCGGGTGTCGACACAGGCCCCCGGCGAGAGCTCCGCAACATTCAATGTAACATTCAACTGTCAGAACGAGAGCGGACTGCAGTTTGACTTCAGCGGCTCTGACGACATCCTCTACGTCACCACTATCTACGGCCCCAAGGCGTTGATGGAAATGTGCATCGAGCTGTATGGCAAAGACCGCACCTTCACCATGTTCGGCCAGATTTACACCATCGCCTCTCTGCAGGGCGCCGAAAACAGCACATGGCCTCTCGACGGCTCCGGCGAGTATCTGATGCTGGCCCGCGCCTACGATATCAAGGGCGACATGAAGGAAGTTTCCGTAACGGCCGTGGGCGACGCTCAGACAGGCATCGGCCCCGAAATCAGCATCACCTCGCGCGACAAGAGCACCGGCCACGTAAGCCTCGGTTTTGAAATCTCACCGAGCAACGTGGAGGAAGCCTATGTGCGCATGCTCGGCATGAACGACACCGACGACCGCCTCAACGCCGGTTATGAGCTTCACGAGCTTGCCATGGGCGGCGACGCCATCGATATCACCAACGATATCAACACCAAGGGCGAATACACTTTCACCTCCGACGATGTGGATGATACCTGGCATTCAATCATAATCTATGCCAAGAATGCCGACGGCCGCACCACCCTGCGCACCGACTTCATAACTCTCGACGGCGCCGAATGGTACGAGTACAACCCCGTCCACGCCCCCAAGAAAGCCCCCGCTTTCAAGGTTGGTATGAATCCCACAATCAAGAAGTAATGAGTGTGATGAGTAATGAGTAATGAGTGATGAGTTGTTTTGAGTTGATGAGTAATGAGTAATGAGTTGATGAGTAGTGAGCTATGGGTTGATGTGTCAGCGTTGTGTTTTTACTGATTCCCAAAATGAGCGGAGGGTTTTACCACACTCCAGAGTTTTTGAAATCATGTAATTATAGGCTTCATCATTAATAAAACCTAAATTCTTGGCGATAAGTAATTGGGTCTCGACCTCACATAAAGAGCCATTGGCAATGCCAAGAAAATGAGAAAAATCGCCGTTGGAATTTCTACCGAATCCTTCTGCGATATTAGAGGGTACTGATACAGCGGCACGGCGTATCTGATTCGTCAGACCGAATATCTCATTTTGAGGAAACTTCTCAGTAAGCCGATAAACCATTGTTACCAACTCCACGCTCAATTGCCAAGCCTTTATATCTATATGTGACTGTATCATAATGCAATATACTAAATTTTAAGATAAACACACCACTCATCACTCATCAACACATCAACTCATTACTCATTACTCATTACTCATCAACTCATCAACTCATCAACTCGAAACAACTCATTACTCATTACTCATTACTCTCTCGTCTTTGCCGCGAGCAATCTGTGGCCTATGCGGCAGTAGAGACACTTGCGCGGTTCGCAGTAGGCGCGGCGTAGCTGAATCAGCGCCTGCGAGGTGAAGGCGTCGTCGCAGGACACGCCACAGTCAGTGAATATCCGCGTCACCGAGTTGTTCTCGGCGGGCAGACGCTGCAGCAGCTCCACGGCCGCCTGCATGCGCCTGTCGTTGCCGAAATAGCATCCATAAGCATATAACAGAGGTATCAGGGCATTGATGAGCAGCGACGTCACCGACGACGCGCTGAAAGCCTGCGGCGCGCAGGCCGTGTGATGTCCGAAAGTATAGTGATTCACCCAATAGCCCGATATATCAATCTTGAACAGCGCCCGTGCCGAAGCCTCGTCGTCGACATGCGCGAAGTCGCGGCCTATGGCGAAACCGCCCGCGATGAGCGACACCAGCGCGGCGATGCGGCGGTGGGGAAAGTTAGGCGGACGCATGCGCGCCATCTTCCACGACAGCGAGCCGGGAGGCTGCAGGTCATACTTGGCGCGCATGAAACTGTAGTCGGCGCGCAGGGCCTCGATATAGCGGTCGGTGGTGTCGTCGCCCGTCACGGTGTCGAGAAATCCCGCCTGGCCCAGCAGCGTGGCCTCGAGCAGCTGAGGCTCGTCGCGGTGCTTGAGCAGGCAGCGCAGAGGCGTGGAATAAGCCAGACGCTCGAAAGGGTCGGAATTGGTAGAGAAGCCCAGGGCGCGGGCCACCGTCACATAGGCCGCGGCCTGCCAGTCGCCGTCGAGGCGTTCCAGGGCCGCGTTGATGCGCTCCACCTTGGCATACAGGCGCTCATAGCCCAGCGAAGCCACCCAGTCAGTCACATACATAGGCGGCAGCAGAGGCAGCTCGTCGCGGCAGGCCGGATTCGACGGGCTGTTCACCATGGCGTCATAGCGCCGGCGGTAGTCGGTGGTGTAGGGCAGCTCCACCTGCGGTATGGGCGAGCCGTCGCGGCGCTCCACGACACAGTCAATGCGGCCCACGGCGTGCAGCACCACCGAGTCGTAGGCCGGGTCGGTGTGGTGGCCGTGCCGGCGCCAGTCCGACGAATTTACATGAATCTCAACGTTCCCGGCCCATACGCGGCCGCCGATCGACACCTTGGCGTTGAAGAAGTCGGGCCCGGCGTCGTTGTTGCGGCGTCCCGGGTCGATGACCTGAACGTCCAGGCCGTCGGATGTGCGCAGAGAGCCTTCGGGCCACAATCTGTGTTCCCAAAGGTATTGCAGTAGCATCTCGGCGCCCATGGCTGTGCAGGTGTCGGTGGCGGGAAGGGTGCGGGTCAGACCATTTTGGCGAACCCGGCGGGCAGCGCCGACGTGAAGTTCATGTCGCGGCTCGTCACGGGGTGTATGAATCTGAGAGTCTGCGCGTGCAGGCACAGGCGGTGGATGGGCGATGTGGCGGCGCCGTAGCGGCGGTCGCCGGCGATGGGATGGCCCAGATCCTTCATGTGCACGCGTATCTGATTTTTGCGGCCCGTCTCGAGCTGCAGCTCCACCATGGCATAGCGGCCGCGGGTCTTGAGGGTGCGGTAGCGGGTCACCGCCAGGCGTCCCTCGCCGGGCTTGTCGGTGGAATATACCTCATGCACCGAGTTTTCGGCCAGGTAGCTGCGCACCTCGCCCTCGGCGGGGTCGGGAGCGCCCTCCACGATGGCCACGTAGCGGCGTTCGAGCACCATGTTGTTCCAGTTGTGCTGCATGGCCTCCTTGGCCTCCATGGAGCGGGCGAACATCATCAGCCCCGACGTGTGCTGGTCGAGACGGTGGACGATGAAGATCTTGTTGCGCGGGTCCTTGCGCTTCACATAGTCGCGCAGCAGGCTGTATGCCGTGCCGTCGCTCTTGTTGTCGGTGCCCATCGACAGCAGGCCGTAGCCCTTGTTGACCACGATGATGTCATCATCCTCATACACGATGTGGAGCCGCGAGTTGCGGAACACCTGGAATTCGCGCGAGGTGTTCACCTTCACCACGTCGCCGCGGCGCAACTCCTGATCCCATTGCCGGGTGACGTTGGAGCCCACCATCACCTGGTTGTGCTTCAGGAAGTCCTTCACGGTGGTGCGCTTGCGGTCTGACATCTTGTCGAGAAGAAATTCCAGCAGTTTCCGGCCGTCGGTGTCTACGTCGAATGATAGGATAACATCGGGGGTGAAGCGCTTGCGTTCGGCTCCCGGCTTGGCTATAAGGGGCTTGGGCATTATTTCTTGGATTTAGCTGGTGATTTGCGTGTGGTGCGCGATGTCTTGGCGGGGCGTTCTTCCTGAGTCTTGACAATCTCCATTGTCTCCTCGCGGGTGAGGGCGGCGGGATTCTCCACGGTCTTGGGAATCTTGTAGTTCTTGCCCTTGTATGAGATGTACACGCCGAATCGGCCGTTGAGAATCTGCAGCTCGGGGTCTTCGTCGAAGATCTTCACCACACGGCGGGCCTCGGCGCTGCGTTTTTCCTTGATGAGCTCCACGGCCTCGTCGAGGGTGACGGCCGCGGGGGCCATGTCGGAGGGAATGGAGACAAACTTGCCGTCGTGGCGCACGTAGGGGCCGAAGCGGCCTATAGCCACCGATACGTCCTTGTCCTCGAACGTGCCGAGCACACGCGGGAATTCAAACAGCTTCAGCGCCTCCTCCAGGGTTATCTCGGCCATCGACTGGCCCTTGAGAAGCGAGGCAAACTGCGGCTTGTCGTCGCCCTCGCCGTCGCCGATCTGCACCAGCGGGCCGAAGCGGCCTATCTTCACTGACACGGGGCGTCCCTTGGGGTCGGTGCCCAGCAGGCGCTCGCCCACCTTGTGCTCCATGCGCATGTTGATGGTGCTTTCCACGCGCGGGTGGAAGCGGTCGTAGAAGGTGCGCATCTCGCTGTTCCAGGGCAGCTTGCCCTCGGCTATGTCGTCGAAGCGCTCCTCCACGCGGGCCGTGAAGTTATAGTCGAGAATCTCGGGGAAGTAGCGGGTGAGGAATTCGTTGACCACCATGCCTATGTCGGTGGGCACGAGCTTGCCCTTCTCCGAGCCCACCACCTCGGTGCGCGTGGCCTCGGTTATCAGGCCCTTGTCGTCGAGGTGGATTACGGTGAAGTCGCGGGGCGTGCCTTCGCGCTCGCCCTTTTCGATATATTCGCGGTTCTGTATGGTCGATATTGTGGGGGCGTATGTGGAGGGGCGACCGATGCCCAGCTCCTCCATCTTTTTCACCAGCGATGCCTCGGTGTAGCGCGGAGGCTGAAGGGTGAATCGCTCGGTGGCGGTCATGTCGGCCACCTCGAGGTTCTCGCCCGTGGCGAGGGCCGGCAGCAGTGTCATTCCGGCCGGGGCCTCGCCTTCCTCGTCGCGGCCCTCGGTGTAGACGCGCAGGAAGCCGTCGAATTTAATCACCTCGCCGGTGGCGGTGAATCGCTCGGCGCTGTCGGCGCCGTTTATTTCGGCGGTGGTCTTCTCAATCTCGGCGTCGGCCATCTGCGAGGCTATGGCGCGCTGGCGGATGAGGGTGTAGAGCTTGCGCTCGCGGTCCGAGCAGTCGTCGGGGACAGTGACGGCTACGTCGGTGGGACGTATGGCCTCGTGGGCCTCCTGGGCGCCCTTCGAGTGGGTGTGGTAGCGGCGGCTGTGGAGATATCGCTCGCCCATGCTGCCCAGTATTTCCTGCGATATGGCGCTCATGGCCTCGTCGGAGAGGTTGAGCGAGTCGGTACGCATGTAGGTTATATGTCCGGCCTCGTAGAGCTTCTGAGCCACCATCATGGTCTGCGCCACGGTGAAGCCGAGCTTGCGGGCGGCCTCCTGCTGCAGGGTGGAGGTGGTGAAGGGAGGCGCGGGAGCCTTGTGGAGCGGGCGGGTGGAAATCTCGCCTACGCTGAATGTCGTGCCGGCGCATGCCTCGAGGAGGCTGCGGGCCTCGTCGTGGGTGGCCAGGCGGCGCGAGTATTCGGCGCGGAATTCCTCGCCCGCGGGGGTGCGGAATGTGGCGCCCACGCGGTAGTAGGCCTCCGATACAAAATTCTTTATCTCGTTCTCGCGCTCGACGATGAGCCTCACGGCCACGCTCTGCACGCGTCCGGCCGAGAGGGCGGGCTTCACCTTGCGCCACAGCACGGGCGACAGCTCGAAGCCCACGATGCGGTCGAGCACGCGGCGCGCCTGCTGGGCGTCGACACGGTTGAGGTCGATGGTGCGGGGATTTTCCAGCGCCTTGAGAATGGCTTTTTTCGTAATTTCGTGGAACACGATGCGCTTTGTGGTGGCGGGGTCGAGGCCCAGGACCTCGGCAAGGTGCCATGCTATGGCCTCACCCTCGCGGTCTTCATCAGACGCGAGCCACACGGTCTGTGCCTGCGAGGCCGCCTTGCGCAGCGCTTCCACAACCTCCTGTTTGTCGTCGGGTATCTCATAGACGGGCGAGAAATCGCCCTTCACATCGATACTGAAACTCTTGGCCTTGAGGTCGCGGATGTGGCCGTAGCTCGACATGACCTTAAAATCGGGGCCGAGAAATTTCTCAATGGTTTTTGCCTTTGCAGGCGACTCGACGATAACAAGATTTTTAAACATACACATTAATTTAAATAAAAAACGTCTGTTTCAAGCGGCAAAATTACATAAATGCCATGAATATACAACAAACACAGGCAAAAAAAGGTGAAAAAAACCGCCGAAGGTGCGGTCCGACGGGTCTTGATAATCTTTATTTATGCCATGTGCGGCTCAATCAGGACTTGCATTTGAGTATGCAGGTAATCTGAGAATTAAACGGAGTGCCGAGAAACGGGAACGGCGAATGTGATGTGTCGCGAATCTCGAAATCGGCTTCGAGAAGTTCCTTCAGGTCTTTGAAATAAAATCCGATATGGTCGAGATATCCGTCGCCGGCGCGGAATTCGGGCAGCGGCAGGGCAAGCATGGTGCGCCACAGATTGCGCAGGGAATACTGTGGACGCAACCGCGGGTCGGTGAGCTTGCGCACGAGCCCTTTGAATACCCCCGGCATGCCGTTCTCCACAGGCACGGAGATGATGAGCGTGCCGCCGGGCTTCAGCACCGATCTGATCTGTTTCAGAAGGAGGCGCTGCATGTGCGGCGAGAAATGCTCGAGAACTTCAAGACAGGTTACCACATCAAATGTCCTGCCCGACGACTGTATATCGTCGAAATTGTCGTATATCGTCACCTCGGGATGAGCCGACCTGTCGGGATACGGGTCATATCCGCAATAAGTGCAGCCCGCGGGGCTGTCGGCACTGAGGATAGAGATGAGGTGCCCGTCGGCACATCCGAAGTCAAGCATATCCATGCCGGGCTGCAGGTGGCGTTTCAGAAGCCTGTCGAGCTGAATGAAACGGCGCCGGTGTGAAAATCTGCGGATAGGGTTGGAAGAATTATAAGTCCACTCAGAGTATGGCATTGAATTTAATATTTGCGGGACAGGTGGCAAAATTATTCAAAAAAACTCAGATATCAAAGGTGTGGCGGCATAAAACGTGGCCAATTATGCGCCTGGAACCTCCCCGAAAGCATAAAAAAACTTAAACTGCGGCCTGTCGCCGAGCGGCCGGCGAGGCAAAGTTTGGAAAATAAGCCGTTTTTTGCTATCTTTGCACGATTTATCGACGAAGAAACATCCAATATATAAAAGCTTTTATGAATCCAATCAAAAAAACCATCACGCTTGCAGACGGTCGCACCATTACACTGGAGACCGGGAAACTGGCAAAGCAGGCTGATGGAGCGGTAGAACTCCGCATGGGCAACACCATGCTCCTGGCCACCGTAGTGTCGGCCAAGGAAGCAGGCGAAGGTGTTGACTTCATGCCCCTGACAGTAGAGTATAAAGAGAAATTTTCCTCCAACGGTCGTTTCCCCGGTGGCTTCCTCAAGCGCGAAGGCCGCGCCAGCGATTATGAAATCCTCACATCGCGTCTCGTCGACCGCGTGCTTCGCCCTCTTTTCCCCGACAATTATCACGCCGATACATTCGTCAACATCACCATGTACTCGGCCGACGGCATCGAGATGCCCGACGCCCTGGCCGGCCTGGCCGCTTCGGCTGCCCTCGCAGTCAGCGACATACCCTTCAACGGCCCCATCTCGGAGGTGCGTGTGGCCCGTATCGACGGCGAATATGTTATAAATCCCAATTTTGAACAGCTCGAACGCGCCGACATGGAGCTCATGGTGGGCGCCACCTATGACAACATCATGATGGTGGAAGGCGAGATGAACGAAGTGAGCGAAGCCGACCTCCTCGGCGCCCTCAAGGCCGCCCACGCCGCCATCAAGGAGCAGTGCAAGGTACAGCTCGAGCTGGCCGAGGCTGCCGGCGCCACCGTCAAGCGCGAATATTGCCACGAGGTGAACGACGAAGACCTCCGCAAGGACGTGCACGACAAGTGCTATGACAAGGCCTACGCCGTGGCCAAGACCGGCTCGGCCGACAAGCACTGGCGCATCGACGCTTTCGACGCTATCTGCAACGAATACATCGAATCTCTCCCCGAAGAAGAGCGCGAGGAGAAGACTCCCCTGGTAAAGCGCTACTACCACGATGTCGAGAAAGAGGCCATGCGCCGCTGCGTTCTCGACGAAGGCATCCGCCTCGACGGCCGCCGCACCGTGGACATCCGTCCCATCTGGTGCGAGACCGACTATCTCCCCGGCCCTCACGGCTCGGCCGTGTTCACCCGCGGCGAGACACAGGCCCTCGCCACCGTGACCCTCGGCACAAAGCTCGACGAGAAGATTCTCGACGACGTGCTCAACCAGGGCCGCGAGCGCTTCCTGCTCCACTACAACTTCCCCCCCTTCTCCACCGGTGAGGCCCGTCCCGTGCGTGGCGTAGGCCGCCGCGAGATCGGCCACGGCAACCTCGCCCACCGCG
>CAYNXG010000022.1:0-22679 GCA_964401095.1 uncultured Bacteroides sp. | reverse complement strand
TGGACGAAGTGATCTTCGAGGAATTCAAGGGAACAGGCAACATGGAGCTGCAGCTCGACCGCCGCTTGTCCAACAAGCGCATATTCCCGGCCGTGGATATCGTGGCATCGAGCACACGCCGCGACGACCTGCTGCTGCGCCAGGAGACGCTCAACCGCATGTGGATTCTGCGCCGCTTCCTGGGCGACCGCACCCCCATCGAGGCCATGGAATTTATCAAAGACCGCATGGAGCGCACCCACGACAACGACGAGTTGCTGCGCACCATGAACGACTGATGACACCGCGGCAAAGCTCCATAACACGATAATTTTCAAAAAGTGGCGAAAAAACATGTAAATGTTTTGCCGAACAAAAAATTATTCGTAATTTTGCCGCGCTAAAAAGCGATAAAACCACTTGTAAACTAAAATACAAACCAAACATATAATATGATCATCGTACAAGTAAAAGAAGGCGAAACTATCGAACGCGCTCTTAAGAAATTCAAACGTAAATTTGAAAAAACCGGCATTGTAAAAGAACTCCGCAGCCGTCAGGCTTTCCAGAAGCCCTCCGTCACCAACCGTAAAAAGATGATGAAGGCCGTTTACGTTCAGAAGCTGCGCGCCACTGAAGAATAAATCTTCCGGATAAATAAAAATTCTCCCTTTTTTATTTGGAAATATAGAGGATTATAGCTAAATTCGCCTTTGCGACGTGAAACATTAACCGTCGCTCCAAGGCATGACTGACACGCTATACGACTCTTTTTTGAAATATATACGGTATGAGCTGAATCTTTCGGCTCATACCGTTTCGTCGTATGCCTGCGACTTGGGTCAGTGGCAGCGCTTTGCGGCCGAGAACTTTGGCGACGCATATAAGCCGGCCGACACCGAGCCCAACGACCTGCGCCTGTGGATAGCCTCGCTGGCCCGCGAAGGCATAAAAGCCCGCTCTGTGAGGCGAAAGGTGCAGACGATGCGTGCCTTTTTCAAATATCTCATGAAGCGACGCCTCATGGAGGTGAATCCCGCCGCCGAACTGGCTACGGCACGCCTGCCCAAGTCGCTTCCCACGGTGATCCGTCCCGACGAGCTGTCAAATCTGATAGATTCTCCCTACGACCAATCAGATTTAACGGATGTCCGCAACAGGTTGATAATCACGATGCTCTATTCCACCGGTATGCGCGCCTCGGAGCTTACGGGGCTAAAAGACGCCAATGTCGACACCATAGCCGGCGAACTAAAAGTGCTCGGAAAGCGTAATAAAGAAAGAATAATACCTTTCGGAAAAGAATTGAGCGACATGATAACCCTTTACCGCACTTTACGCCCCGCGACAGACACCGTGGAATTTTTCGTAGATTCCGCCGGGTCGGCGCTTTCCTACAGGAAGCTCAACTCCATTGTCAAGGGTGAGCTGGCCGGGCGTGTGCATGCCTCGCGCCGTACGCCTCACGTATTGCGCCACTCCTTTGCGACAGACATGCTCAACGGAGGCGCCGAGATTACGGCCGTGCAGCAGCTGCTGGGACATGCCTCGCTCGCCACAACACAGATTTATACCCATCTCTCCTATAAAGAACTTCAACAAAATTATCAACTTGCGCACCCCCGCGCACAAAAGAAAGGATAGATTATGGAAGTACGTATTCAAGCCATCCACTTCGACGCAACCGAGAAACTCGTTGCCTTCATCAACAAGAAAGCCGAACGCCTGGGCCGCCACTTCGTATCAATAACAGATATAGACTTCACACTCAAGGTCGTAAAACCCGAAACAGCAATGAACAAGGAAGTTGTGGTGAAAGTCGTGGTTCCCGAACAGAACGATTTCGTGGCCTCAAAGACCGCCGACAGCTTTGAAGAAGCAATCGACCTCTCGCTCGAGGCCCTCGAACGTCAGCTCGAAAAGGTAAAAGCCAAATAAAATAACTTGCCCTCCCGGGCATATTCAATAAAACACCGCACCCGCCGCGAAGACAAGTTCTCACGGCGGGTGCGGCACGTATGGCCGGGTGCGGCTTACATCTTCAGCAGCGACGAACCGTTGTCCGAATTGTTGAGCGTGCGTCTTCCCGAACGGAATATCGAGCCGAAGTCTGCCGAATAGCTTACAGACAGCACCACCATATTGCCGTTATGTTTGATATAGCGTTCGTTGTATGACGGATTCACGGCCGAATAGCCCCATGATGGATATCGGGTGCCTTTACGGTCGAACATGTACATCCAGCTCGCGCCAAGAGTCCAGTGTTTGTCAGGCTTGTATTCAAAGCTTAGGGCGTCGCCGTTTTCATCCTTGCTTACTTTGTGGCCCGACAGATACTTGCCCGGTATTTTGCGCCAGTAGGATACGGTGAACGGCCCTTTGTTCCACCACAATGTGAAAAAGGCGTTAAAGCATGTAAGCTTGTTGCTCCATGCGGCGCCGGTGCAGTAATAGTGGCTGATTCCCAGGCTTATATTCGCGCCGAAGCCGTAAATATCGTTGAGTCGCAGATTCCAGTTGGCGTTGAAGCTGCGGCTGTGATCGGCGTTGACGGACTGTGAGAGGAATTTGCCCTCACCGAGATAAATCATATCACTTATAACATCGTTGACTACATTGCTGTATGTCAGCAGCAGCGAGGTGGAAAACTTCTTGTAGCGGTAGCCGGGCATAATCTGCCACAGGAAATTTTCGGCAACCTTCAGCTCGGGATTGCCGTTGGAAAACAGATAAGGCGTCACCTGCTGCGGATAGTCGGTAAGCTGCGACAGCGACGGAATGCTCGGCCCGTAGCTGAAGGCCGCTGTCAGATCCCAGGCCGGATTGATTTTCCACGACACCTTTGCCAGCGAGCGGTTGCGTATAAAATCACGTTTATTGACATCGTTCTTTATCCAGAACATTTTAAGGCCCGTGGCGAGCGATACATACACCTTGCCTATCTGCCGGCCGTACGAGGCGTACAGGTAGTTGTTATTCTCGGTCAGTACCGGCTTGTAGTCGGAGGTCAGGTATGTGTTGGTGCTTCGCGACACGGTGTTTTGGAAGCCGCCCGAGATTGTGGAGCCGCCGGTGAATGTATGGGTATAACTTATTTCCGATATGAGAGAACGGCGGCGGCTGTCAACATCCATCGCATAGCTGTCAAGGGTTCCGTCGGCGTACATATACTCGTTGGCGCGGCGGTAGTCGTTGGAGCTGAGAGTGCCTACAATCTGGGCTTCGATAGAGTTGCCGCCGTTGATATCCTTGCGAAGAAAAAGGTCGAGCGATGGCGAGAAATCAGCGCCCGAGCTGTGGTTGACGAATTCATAATCGCCAAGCTTTGAATCGGAGACCGAGCCAATAGTACGGCTTTTGTCATAATTAGGCGTGGCCCGGAATGTGGCGGTGAATAATGTCCCGGCCGCGGGGCTGTAGTCGTATTTTAATGTTGTCTGATGATAGTGGTAGTAGAACGGGTTGCGGTCGTGCTGTTCAAGGTCGACGCGGTAATCATGGCCGATGTATGATTCGATTGAATTGTCATACACTTCACTGTAATTGCGCCATGACGGGTTGTAGGCAACGGTGAACTGTGACGGGCCCTGATGGTAAGAAGCGCGGAAATTACCGTCCATGAAGGCCGTGGCTACGGCGCTGCGTCCCCACAGGTACACCGTGCCGCCGTCGTTACGCTTTTTAAGCGTTATATTGATGAATCCCGAATTCCCTTGGTCGGCATATCGTGCGGGCGCGATTCGCGAGAATTCTATCTTTTCTATATCTTTGGGCGCGATAGCGTTTACATCGTCCATTGTAGACGGTATGCCGTTTATAAGGATGACCGGTGTGCCCCCGCCTACAGATAATGACCTGTTGATAGGATTTGCCTCAAGGCCTGCGAACGGGAGCTTCTGAAACAGGCTTATGGCCGACGATGACGCTTTTATGTCGGCTACAGATGGGAAGATGATGGTGCGGCCTCGCGACTCGGTTATAGTGCTGCCGGTGACGGTCAGTTCCTTTAGCGCGGTGCTTTCACTGAGATAAATGGCGCCGAGTGATATGTTTTTCGCACCGGACTCTATTATGATTTCGGTCGTGTTATATCCTGTCATACCTATCTCAAGGGTGAGGTATGATTTTATGTCAGTGTTCAGGGTAAATATGCCGGCTGAGTCGGTATCCGCGGCGGCGAGCGTTTGATTGTCGGCCAGCAGCCTGCAGGTTGCGCCCGCTACGGCGGTCGAATCTGTATCGGCCAGCACCGTGCCGCCTATTGTTCTTGCCATGGTGCATAGAGGGCTGAGCGATAAAGATAATAAAAGTGCAATAGTAGAACGTTTCATGTGAAAAGCTTGATCGGCGTGGATTGGTTAAGATTGTACTGCCGATGATTCCGGTGCAAAATTAATCTTTTTCATGGATAGCGGCAAGCATCGCCGCACCGTATCTCCTTTATTTTTCGGGGGGGGGTAAATATCTTATAATTAATAAAATACATTAATGTTAAATAATTGTAATCCACGAATAATAAATCCATATCGCCCGTGGACTGTCGCGGGCGATATGGATTGGGATTGTTATTCAGGGTTTCGGTCAGAATATCACTTTTTCAGAGTGTGAGCCTGTGCGGCGGATATACAGGCGTCCGTGCTGCGGGTCGGAAACGCGCATGCCCTGGAGGTTGAAGTATTCCGGCTCGCAGTTGCCGTCGGCATCGACAGAGCTTACGCCCATGCCCGCGCCGGGCAGCGTGATGATGGTGGGATGGGTGGCGTTCCATTGTTTTCCGGTGCCCGATATAGCGAAATCGAACAAGGGTACGGGAATCGTTATCACGCCGTCCTTGAGCGTCGAGTTATAGCCCTTTTCCTTTATCTCCTCGAAGGTCTTGCCGTGCTGCGACAGGATGTGGCCGCCCTCGCTTACAAAGAATTGGACGATATCGTTGTCGCTGCGGCCAATGAAGCCCGAGAACTGCATCTCTACCTTCACAAAGTCGGGGTCCGATACATCGAATACGATGCGGGTCTTCTTGGTGTAGAGGTTGGCCGAGGACATGAAGCAGTCGCTCGAATGGAAGGGGTCGACGAGGCAAAGCAGGTCGGGATTTTCGGCGTTCTGCTGTATCTCGCAGGCGATAGGATATCTTTCGGGGTCGACAAGCGAGCCGTCCTCGTTTTTCCATCCCGGTGTGAGCCAGCCGTCGACCAGCTGACCTATGCCGAGCGATTCCCATTGGGAGTCGTCCTCTTCCGACTGGTCGGGCAGGATAATCATGGCAGGGTAGGAGGGTTCCCAGGCCTGTATGGCCTTGTCGGCTGTGGTGCCGAACGTGGGCTGCCGCACGGTGATGACATTGCCGTTCATTACCGACGAGCATTTGAGGATATTGATAACCTCGCGCTGCTGACCCAGGTTCCACATATATGTGCCCATGTCCGACAGGAAATAGGGGTATTGGCCCGAGGGTTCGCTGCTGTCCGCATCGGTGAAGCCGCAATACTGGGCCTGGATGAGGATGAAGGTGCGGTCGCGCGCATCGATTATAATGTCGGCCGGTGTGCCGTCGAGGTTGAATTCGCTGAGGTGGAAATCTTCCGAGCCGAAGGGGTTGATGAGCTTGTACACGCCCGGGGTCTCGACGCTCTCCTCGGCGTCTACCTCAAAGGGGCATGTCGAGGGATCGATCTGCTTGCCTTCATCGTCGACATAGCCCGGAGTAATCCATCCGTCCACAATGGTGGCGCGTCCTATGGGGCGCCATTCATCGGCCGATACAAACAGCGATGCTGACATGGTCATCGCAGCAAAAAGGTATAATTTCTTCATAAGCGGGAGCATTTTGTTTATAAATGCAAAATTATGCTATTTTTTTGATATGGCAATAAAAAGTTGTGAAAAATACCTTGCATCAGGTATAATCGCGGATTATTAGAGCCGGCTCTTTGACTTGTGTATAAAAAATTGCCCCACGCTCCGGGGAGGGGCGTGGGGCCTTTCGAGCATAGATGTGATGAATTATTCTTCTACTGCTTCGAAATATGCGTACCAACCGCAGTTTTCCCATGCTTTAGCACCGCTGTAAACGTCGGGGTGGTAGATGGTCAGATACTTGTCGGTGAGTGTGAGAATCCAGAACACGTTGGGCTCGCCGGCCTTCTGGGCGCGGCAATCGTCCCACTGCGAGCCGATGAGGGGCACGTCGACGGTGAGCTGTCCGAGGACGCCGCAGCCGCCTGCTCCGCCGTTTGCATCGGGATCCCAGTAGTCGGGTTCGTCATGGGTGAACGAGAACATACCGGTGTACTTCACGGCGCCGGATGCGTCGGATGTGGTGATCTTGCTGTCGCCGAAGTAGAACACCATCTCATAGTCGGCAGCTTCCTCGCCGGTGTGGTTGCCCCACCACGAGTTGTACCATTCGGGAGCGTAGTAGTTCCAGGCGCCGCAAGCACCGTTGTTACAGATCGAGAGGTTAGAGCCGCTCTTGCACTCGCGGAATCTCCATTTGCGCTTGGCCTGCTTGTCGGCCTTGTTCTCAGCGCCGGTGAGGAATCCGCTCCAATCGTCGAATACGTTTGTCACGGTGAGGGTGAAAGGCTCGGTCTTCACTACGGTATTGGCCGAGATGCCCATGTAGTAGAGCTGGTATTCGCCGTTGGCCTGGCAGGTGATGATGCCGTCGTCGGTGGCGTAGGTGGTCTCCTGACCGTTATAAACGAGGTGCCATTTGCCGCCTACGTCGGGGCGGTTGTTCTTGACGATGATGCACTGGTCGCCTTCCACCTTGTCGTCGGCGTTGGGCATCTGCTTCACTTCAAGGGCGGCCTTGAGTTCCTGCGGCGTGATGGGAGTCCCGGCGTTGTTGAAGTCGGACTTCGGCTCGATGGGGTCGCAGGCGGTGAGCAATGCGAGACCGCAGGTCAGCGCCGCAAAGCTCGGAATAATATTGTAAAGTTTCATTGTATTAGCTTTTTACATGTTGTTCCAATCCATGAACTGTGCGGATGCGTCCCAGCCGGGATTTTGCTCGAGCACGCCGTTGGATTTATCGATTTCGTTCTGGGGGAGTGCCCAGTAGCCCTGGGTTTTCTGCAGACGCGATGCATAATCGAAGCTGCGCATCGGGGTGAGGACTGCGGCGTTGATTACGTTGAAGCCTGTCTGCTTGTTGAGGAGCTGACCTGCCTCGGAGAGCGACGGACCCGACCAGCGGAGGATATCCCACCAGCGGAGGCCTTCAAATGCGAGTTCGTATTTGCGTTCGTCCTTGATGGCCTGGAGCGAGTAGGCCACGGGAGCGAGACCCGAGCGGGCGCGTACCTTGTTGAGGCCTTCGGGATCCTGCTTGAGCTCGGATTGCATCAGCAGCACGTCGGCGAATCGCATGAGGATATAGTCGGAGATATCGGTGAGCGACGATGAGGTCTGTGTGGTGGCGCCGGGGAACATCACTACGCTGAAGGGCTTTATGGCTGTGCCGTCGGTGGCGTTGATGTTGATGTACTTTTTCTGATGGTAGCCTGTCTGCTCGTAGTAGCGGTAGGATACGGTGTATTCGGGCTCCGAGTCGTCGAGACGGGCGTCCATGAGGACATTGCCGTCGACATTGGGGTCCATGGCCTTGTAAGACCATACCGAGCCGCTAAGACGGGGATCGACTTTGTCAGAACCGGTGAACTGCTGCTTGGCGATCCAGTCCTGCCATTCCTTGATGAACTGAGGCGATACAGGGCCTGCACCCCAGCCTTTGCCGAAGGGGTAGGACTTGACGGCGTCGTAGTTGTCGCCCGAGGGTGAGTAGAACTGTCCGAAGGTGTTGGAGAACCATGTGTATGTCCATGTTGACTTGAGGTTGTGCTTCAGGGCGAAGACGGTCTCGTCGGAGCTGTTGCCAACCCAGTGGAGGTCATATTTCTCGGCGTAGGCGTAGGTGTTGCCCTGGTCGTTCTGACGGGTTACATCGTTGGTGTAGGCCCAGAGATTGCGCTGGTCGCTGACGAGCTTGTGGCCCGAGTTGTTCACGCAGTCGTCAATCCAGGTGATAACCTGCTGCTTGGTGATACCGCCGGGGAGTTCTTCCTTGCCGTAGCGGCCGGTGTAGAACAGGAATACGCGTGCCATGTAGGCCTGGGCGGCTGCGCGGGTGGCGTGGCCGGCGCGTTCGCTGCCTGCGAGGTAAATCTTGGCGGGCAGCATCTCGATGGCGTTCTTGAGGTCGGAGGCTATGAGTTCATAGACTTCGTCCACGGTGTTGCGGGGCAGATTGATTGCCTCGATGGTGGTGCGGATGGGCACACCGCCGTACATCTGTGCCAGCTCGTAGTAGCCGAGGGCGCGGAGGAAGTAAGCCTCGCCGTAGTGGCGGTTCTTTTCTTCGTCGCTCGACCATTTCTTAACGTTCTCGAGCGAGGCGATGGTGTTGTTGGCACGGTTGATGAGCTTGTAGCAGCGGCTCCACAGGGCTTCGTGTCCGTTGAGGTTGTCCTTGTACATAAGGAAGTTCACGGCACAGTTGCCTGATGCGGAGAGGTTGCCGCCGAGGCATTCGTCGCCGGCGAGCTGGGCCACGAAAATCTGCGAAGACTGTTCGGGGTCCTCAAAGAGCAGATTGGCGTAGATGCTGGTGAGCATTTCGTCGGCATCCTGCTCGGTTTCGGGGAAGTTTGCCGTGGTTTTCTGTGTCAGGTTCTCCGAGTCGAGGAAGTCCTCGCAGGAGGTGAGCATCACCGCAGCAGCGGTCACGGCCATAAATTTATATAGTGCTTTCATGGGTGTTTAGTATTTGATGTTTATGCCAAACAGGATGTTGCGCGAGCTGGGATAGTAACCGAGGTCGATACCCTGGGCGTATGAACCGGCGTTTTCGCCGCCGAAGCCGATTTCGGGATCCATGCCTGAATACTTGGTGAATGTGTAGAGGTTCTGAACGCTGGCGTAGAGTCGGAGCTGCTCGAACGGAATCTTCTTGAAGGCTTTCTTGAAGTCGAAGCCGATAACGATGTTCTTGATCTTGAAGTAGTCGCCGTCTTCAACATAGAGGTCGGAGATGCGGTTCCAGTTGCTCGAGGTGGATGCGGTGAGGCGGGGCAGGGTGTTGGATGTGCCTTCGCCGTGCCAGCGGTCGAAGATGTCGCTGGTGAAGTTCTGCAGGGGCGATGCCACGAAGTCGCGGTAGCACTTCATGATCTTGTGGCCGAGGGCGGCGTAGCCGTTCAGGCCGAAGTCGATGTACTTCCACTGGAACGAGAGGTTGATACCCATCGTAACTTTGGGGTGGGGCGAGCCGAGGAATGTGCGGTCGTCGGCGTCGATAACGCCGTCTTCGTTGGTGTCAACCCAGATAACGTCGCCGGGCTGGGTCTTGTCGCCGTTGAGCAGGGCGCCCTGGTAGGCGTCGATCTGAGCCTGGTTCTGGAAGATGCCGGCGCTCTTGTAGCCGTAGAAGTAGCCTACGGGCTGGCCGACTTCAGCTGCGCGGTAGCACTCTTCAGCGCCTTCCCACAGGATGCTCGACGGGCCGTGGATGATGCCGTCTTCGTTGGCGATCTTGGTGACTTTGTTCTTGTTGTATGCTACGTTGAAGCTTGCGGAGTAGGAGATGTCCTTGCCTACGTTGTCGTTCCAGCGGATGCCGAGTTCGACACCGGTGTTGATGATGTTACCGCCGTTGACTGCGGGAGCGTCGGCGCCATAACCGGCGAGGACGGGAGCTGTAACGAGCCAGTCCTTGGTGGTGCGGCGATACCAGTCGAAGTCAATGCCCAGTCGGCTGCGGAGCATGCGTACGTCGAAGCCGAAGTCGAGCTGTTCCTGTGTTTCCCACTTGAGGTCGGGGTTGGTGAGTTTGTAGGCATACGAGCCGGTATCTACGAAGTCGGCCTTGTCGCCGAATGTGTAGCCGCCCCAGTTGTTGTTGGAGGCGATGAGCGAGAGATACTGGAATGTGCTTACGGCGCAGTTACCGTTCTGACCCCACGATCCGCGGATTTTCAGGAAGTCGAGCCACGAGCGGGTGTTTTCCATGAAGGGTTCGTTGCTCATTACCCAGCCGGCAGATACCGAGGGGAAGTAGCCCCAGCGGTGGCCGCGGGCGAAGACTGACGAACCGTCGGCGCGCATGATGAACGATGCGAGGTACTTCTCGTCATAGTTGTAGTTGATACGGCCGAAGAAAGATGCGAGTGTGCCCTGACCGCCGGGTTTGCCTGTTACGGAGGTTACCGACGACGGGTTGAAGGGTACGTTCGACAGATAGGCGTGAGCGAAGTCGGAGAAGTTGGAGCCTTCCATGGCGGCGCTGATTTCATCGCTGTTGTAGCCCCATTTCTCGACGCTCTGACCGAGGAGGACGTCGAAGTCGTTCTTGTCGAACTTGAATGTATAATTAAGGGTGTTTTCCCATGACCAGCGGCTCGACTGTGCGAGAGACTGTGTCACCTTGTCCTTTTCGGTGCGGAGGTATGAGGTGATTTCATATACCGGGGTGTATGAGCGGTAGCTTGAACCCGAGTAGATGTAGCCGAAGAGGGTGCGGAATTTCAGACGCTCGATGGGCTCGATCTGCAGATAGATACTCGACTGCAGGTAGTGGCTCTTGCTCTGGTTCTGATTCATCAGATAGTCGAGATAGGCGATCGGGTTTTTGTTGGCACCGTTCGAGATATCCCAGTTGTAGCCGTCCTGGAGGCGGTCGGCTTCAAGATAGTAGTCGCCGTTCTGATTGTAGGCGTGCATGAGCGGGCTCATCACCAGCATGTTGTGGATACCGTTCCAGTAGATGCCGCCGGTTGCGAACGAACCGTGAATTTCCTGATACTTGTAGTTGACGGTTTCGCCGATGGTGATGAAGTCGTGGCCGTTGAGGCGCTTTACAACGCGCTCCGAGTTGACGCGTGCGTTGTAGCGGTTCATCGCGGGGATATCTTTGGGCACACCCATGGTGGCCTCCTGATATGTGTAGGCGAGACCTATCGAGTAGTTGCCGTCGGCATTGCCGCCCGAGAAGTTGAGGGCGTGGTTGGTGAGCACGGCGTCTTTGTTGCGCACTTCATCGAGCCAGTTTGTGCCGTTCCATGTTCCGGCGGCGATGGCGTCGAGGTCTTTCTGAGGAATGAATGTGCTCCAGGTGTAGGGTGCGAGACCGTCCATTACGCGGCCTTCATCCTGCATGGCCATGAATTCCTGTGCGTTGAGCAGGTGGGGCATCTTGTAGATGTTCTGCACGCCGGCATAGCCGTCATAGCTGATCACTGATGTACCTTCCTTACCTTTCTTGGTTGTGACGAGGATCACACCGTTGGCGGCGCGCGCACCGTAGATGGCGGCCGAGGCAGCGTCCTTGAGCACGTCGATGCTCTCGATATCGCTGGGGTTGAGGTTGTCGAGGCTTGCGTTGGCCACACCGTCGACAACTACGAGAGGCGACGACGAGCCGATGGTGCCGATACCACGGATATTTACCTTGAAGCCCTGGCCGATGAAGCCGTTGCTCTGTGTGATGTTCACACCGGGTGTCTGGCTCTGAAGAGCGCCGAGGGGATTCACTGAATTCTGTTTAGCGATGTCGTCGCCTTTCACCTGTACGGTGGCGCCGGTGACGAGTTTCTTTTTCTGTGTGCCGTAACCCATGACTACCACTTCGTCGAGAAGCGAGTTTTCTGCGTTGAGCACGACATTCATGTCAGTGCCGGCAGCGATAGTGGCGGGCTTGCAACCGATGTAGCTGAAGTGGAGTTTTGTACCGGCTTTAACGCGGATGTTGAACTTGCCGTCAACGTCTGTGATAACGCCGTTCTGCTGGCCTTCGGGAATTACCGATGCACCGATGAGTGGTTCGCCCGTTTCGTCGGTGACAGTACCGGTAGCCGTAATCTGTGCCTGGCTTTGCGACTGCGAGGCGGTTTGAGGCAGTTCGGCTGCCAATGCCGTAGGAATACCTCCGGCCACCAACGCGAGTGCGGTGATTAGGTGTTTGGTTTTCATGGTAATAATGATATGGATAAAAAATTGTGTACTTTTTTGTTTAGTTGTTTATAGGCTCGTGATTTTTAAATGATTGTATATAAATATATTAATTGTGATATAGAATAATCGGGAATCTGTTGTCGATAGATAATTTGCCTGTGATTGGCTTTATTTTTTGGCAAAGTTAAACGTTTTTTTACAAAAACGCAACTATAGGATATAAAAAATGCAAAAAAAATTATAGGATTATAATACTTTGATTTAGCAAAATATTTTCTTAAATTTATCCTGTTGATATTATGATTCGTTAAATAATTTTCACATTAATGCCCGCCGGCGGCCGGTTTTCCACCCTTGTCCTACATTAATAAATTTATATCATAGTCCGGTATGTCGGAATTTGCAAATTGGCATTAAAAACATACCGTCGATGTTAAAAAATATAACCATAGACCAAAAATATGCGCATAAAATTGAAAAAGATAAAAAAATATACTTATCTTTGCCATCTAAACAACTACCAACGAAAAGAAACTCACATTTTAGTAAAATGAAAAAAGGATACTCACTTTTGTTTTTAGCGGGTGCCATCACACTGTCGGCGTCGGCTCAAGACAAGTTTGACGCAACCGGTCGTATGGTAATGGACACATACAAGTCCGGACTGCTTAACCCCGACAAGCCTGTCGCCCTGGCCAACGGTCTTTCCGTAACACCGTCGGCTCTGTCGGCCCGTTCGTCGGAGCGTGTTAGTTTTATTGTATCTTTCAACGAAGGCGGCTCTGTCGCCGACCTGGAGGTACGCGGTTTTGAAATCCATGCCGACCTCGACGACATGGCTGTCGCTTCAGGCACCATGGCCGATATCGCAGCCCTTGAAGAATGTGACTTCGTAAAGGCGCTGTCGTTCGGCGCGCCTGTAACTCCCAAACTCGACCTTGCACGCAAAGGCACGGGCGTAGACCTTATCCATAAGGGCACCGGCCTCTCCACCTCATATAAAGGCAAGGGTGTCATAGCCGGTATCTATGATGTCGGCATCGACCCCAATCACGCCAACTTCTCTACCGGCGACGGCAAGACCACACGTGTGGCCCGTCTGTGGCACTTCAATTCAAACGACGGCAGCAATATTGAATATACATCGGCCACCGTGTCGAGATTCAAGACCGACAATCAGAAGGAGACCCACGGCACACACACCCTCGGCTGTATGACCGGCGCATACAACAAGCGCTGCACCAGCCTCGACCCGCAGGACGTTGTGGCCCTGATTGATCCCGAGACCAACACCGTGTCTACCGCCCTCCGCAATGTCAATCCCTATTACGGCATGGCTCCCGAGGCCGAGATCGCCGCAGGCTGCGGTGCGCTCTACGACCCCAACACTACCACCGCCGTTACAAGAATCCGCGACTATGCCAAGGCGCAGGGCAAGCCCGCCGTGGTGAACCTGTCGATTGGCAGCACCATCGGCCCGCACGACGGCACCGACCTTACCTCGCAGGCTCTTGAACGCCTCGGCAAGGATGTAATCATCTGTATATCCGCCGGCAACGAGGGCGACCTCAAGATGTCCGTTACAAAGACCCTCAGCTCGTCGGATACCGAGCTGAAGACATTTGCCTACGGCACCAACAACACCATAGAGTTCGTGGAATTCTGGAGCGATTCGTCCACTCCCTTCACCGTGACACCTGTCCTCTACGACCGCGCGTCGAAGAAGGTGCTCTATGAGTACAACATCGACAAGAAGTCGCTCGGCGGCGGCCAGTATGCAAAGTATGCCGACGGCAGCGACGCCAACCTCGTGCGTGCCTATCAGGACTTCTATCTCAAGATGTCCACCTCCACCAACTCCGGCACCAACAAACGTTACAGCGCATCGATTCAGATCATGCTTAACTTCAGCCAGGCCAACAGCTCGCGCAATCAGGTACTCGGCTTCAAGATCAAGGGTCAGGCAGGTCAGAAAATCATGGGCACCACCAACAGTAACACCATTGCCTTCAACAACCTCGGCGTAGCCGGCTATACCGACGGCACCAGCGAATTCTCCATCAACTCCATGGCAACCGCCAAGAATGTTGTGGCCGTGGGCGCCTGGAACACCCGTTTCTACTGGCCCACCGTGTCAGGCGGTGTGATAGGTTACAGCGGCAATGAAGGTTTCGAGGTCGACGAAGTAGCGGGCTACAGCTCTTACGGCGTCCTTCTCGACGGCCGCTCGCTGCCCCACGTATGTGCTCCCGGCTCGGGCATCATATCGTCGATTTCCACCTACTACGTGGACGACAACATTTCGTCGAATCCCTCCTATCGCAATTACCTCTCGGTGTGTCAGACCGTCAATGGCCGCAAGAACTACTGGGAAGCCCAGCAGGGCACATCTATGGCCAGCCCCGTCGTGGCCGGCGGCATAGCTCTTTGGCTCCAGTACAAGCCCTCACTCACTGTGAACGAGGTGCTCAAGGCTATCGAGGTGTCCTCTGTAAAGGACAAGTTCGTTAACGCAGGTCCCAAGGTACAGTGGGGCGCCGGCAAGTTCAACGCCTACCAGGGCCTCAAGTACCTGATCGACCCCGCCGGCGTGGACGATGTTGTGGTTGATGGCATAGACGATGCCATCATCGCTCCCTGCGGCCCGTCGCAGTGGGAAATCTTCGTTCCCTATGCCGACCGCGTACAGGCTGAGCTCTACAGCCTCTCGGGCGTACATGTGGCCTCCGCAGCCGCCGACGGCGATACCCTCACATTCGACGGCTCAGACCTCGCCAAGGGCATCTATGTAATCAACGTCAACGGCCGTCACAGCCGCAAACTGCAGATTAAATAACAGCCTCACGGTTAATACCGCATAATCCGAAGGGCAAAAGTATTGATATTGCCGATACTTTTGCCCTTCAGTTTTTATCCCTCGAGACAGATTGTCAATATACAGATTGTCTATAAATGAACTCAGCTACATTGTACAGACACATACTCCCGCTGGCTCTGGCGCTTGCGGCGACTGCCCCGGCCGATGCCTCGGTCCTCGACCCCGTGTCGCGGCTCTATGCCGCCTCTGCCGCCGCCGGGCCGCAGTCGCGCACGGAGACCGACTACGAGCCCATGATCATCCGCCTTACCGAAGACCGGGGCGAGGACGCCCTCAAGGAGCAGGGCGTGGTCATATTCCACAGGCGCGGCGACATGGTGCTGGCCTGCGTGCCGCGCGAAATCGCCGGCGACATTGAGCATTTCCCATTCATAGGCCGTGCGTCGCTTGGAAGGCGTGCGTCGGCCCTTCTTGACAAGGCCCGCAAGGCCACCAATGCCGACCTCGCCGAATCCATGCCGCAATGGCCATATACGGGTAGCGGCGTCACGGTGGGCATGGCCGACATAGGCTTTGACCCCGGGCACGTGGCCTTCCGCGGCCGCATAGCCGCCGTGAGCTATTACGACGAGGAGAACGCCGGGCGCATGCACACCGCCGACGCGGCCGAAATCGCCGCCCTGGACAGCGATGCGCCCGCCGAGCATCATGCCACTCACGTGGCCGGAATCCTCGCCGGCGGCGACATGTCTGTGCCGTATTACGGCATAGCCCGCGGCGCGCGCCTGGTGGCCACGACGTCGGCCCTGTCGGATGTGGGTATCCTTGCCGGTGTCGAGGACATCATAGCCGAGGCCAAGGCTGCCGGACAGCCTGCGGTGGTGAATCTGTCGCTCGGGTCAAACATAGGGCCGCACGACGGCACCGACCTTTTCTGCCGGTATCTCGACCTGTGCGCTGCCGAGGCCGCGATCCTCATCTCGGCCGGAAATCACGGCGGCGACAATATGAGTGCCGAACTCGCGTTCACGGCCGACGAAACCGTGAGGAGCGTCATGCTCGAATCCACATACTGGAACGACTTAAACCTGCTCAACGGCGTGGTGGACCTGTGGGCCGACGACGCCACGCCCGTGGATGTCCGCGTGCGCGTATGGGATTTATATGAAAAATGCGACGCATACGTGTCGCCGTGGATATCTCTTGCGGGCGACAATGTGGCGCAGCATCTCATAGACTCGGAGACCGACGAGGACTTTGGCCGCCTGTTCTACGGCAAGATAGCCTGCGCCGGCGAGGTCAACCCCGACAATGGCCGCTTCAACCTTACGGTGATTTCGGGGCTGAACTGTATCGAGGCATATCCCGAACGCAGCTGGCCGCGGCATTATATCGTGCTTGACTACCGGTCAGCACCGGGCGTCCGCGCCGATGCGTGCATCGAGAGCGCCATGAAGTTCCGCTCGGGCGGCGAGGCATGCCCCGTGGTGACCGGCTCGCCGCGTCTATCGATCAATTCCATGGCCTGCGGCCATAATATTATCTGCGTGGGCTCGTCCACCACACGCGACACCGCGCCGCTGCTTTCGGGTGGCGAATCGTCATGGGCCGGCTTCGTCAACGCCGGCACGGTGAGCGGTTTCTCGTCATACGGCACCACCTTTGACGGCCGCGAACTGCCTCATTTCTGCGCTCCCGGCGCCTATGTGGTGTCGGCTTTCAGCGGCCCCTGCCTTCGCAACGCGCCCGAGCAGATGTCGATTATGGCGGCGGAGAGCAAGGCCGCTCCGGGCAACTATTACTATGCCGAGTGCGGCACGTCAATGGCCGCGCCCCACGCCGCGGGCATCTTTGCCCTGTGGCTCGAGGCCGAGCCGACGCTGACACCTTCAGAGCTGCTGGAAATAGCCGTGTCGACCGTCTCGGAGAACGGCGTGGATATTAACAACCCGCGCACCGGTGCGGGTGTCATTGACGCCGCGGCAGGGCTGCGGCTGATACTCGAGCGCGCCGGCATCGACGAAGGCGACGTGTCGTCGGAACTCATAACCGTGCGGCGCATTGACGGCCGCGTCGTTGTAGGCGGCGTTTCGGACGACGCCCGGATAGAAGTGTTCGACATGACGGGCCGCAGGGTGGGGCGCGACGCTTTGCCGCAGTCGCCCGTGGTGGTGCGCGTCACCGACGGACGCGCGTTGGCCGTCCGTAAAATTTGACCGGCAGACAAAAAGTAGACCTAAACATTGTCGCTTATTAAAGCAAAAACATTAAATTTGCATTATAAAAGTCCTATCTCAATAACATGAAACGAATATTCGCATATATTCTTGCCGTGCTGGCCGTGTCCGGCACGTGTAGCGCCTCAGACGGCGACCTCTTTCCCTATCCCAAGCCTACCGATGACATGGTGTCGCTCAACGAGCGGTGCGACTACATCGTGAGCCAGTTCTGGAAGCGCTGCGACTTCAAGGGCGCCATGTCCAAGAAAGAGGCGCTGAATTCCACGTTCGGCGACTGGGTGTCGTTCCTGCCATACGCCACGGCCGACACCGTACACGCCTCGATAGACCGTATGCTCGAGAGCGTGCGCAAGTCGGGCCCGCAGACCCTCGAGCTTGCCCGCCTGGCCGAGGGCTGGCTTTACTCCGACACCTCGGAAATCTACAGCGAGGAGGTATATTACCCGTTTGCCAAGGCCGCCGCGTCGCACAAGAAAATCAGCTCGGCCGACCGTGCGCATTTCGAGAACCATGTGCGCATCCTCGACAACACGCGCAAGGGCGAGCGTGTGGGACACCTCGACTTTGTCACCGCATCCGGCGAGAAAAAGTCGCTCGATGATTTCCACACCCAGATGATAGTGGTGATGTTCAACGACCATAAGAGCGACGCCTGCACCCTGGCCCGCGTAAGGCTGTCGGCCGACATCAACGCCACGGCCCTCATCCGCGCCGGACTGCTCACCGTGATATGCCTCGACCCCGCCGAGGCCGACGACGACTGGAAGGCCGCCGCCGAGACCTATCCCGCTGATTGGACCGTGGGCACATTGCCCGACGCCCGCTCGTATTTCAATCTGCGCTACACTCCGTCGCTGTTTCTGCTCGACGCCCGCCATCGCCTGCTGGCCAAGGATATAAGAATCGACGGGCTGCTGGCTGCGCTGGCCGGCGTGCGCCAAAACACAGGCATCTAAATGAGAATAGCGGCATTGATTTCGGGCGGTGTAGACTCGGCTGTGGCCGTACACCGCCTTGTGGAACAGGGACACGACGTGCACCTGTTCTATATCCGTATAGGACGTGATGACGGCTCCAACGGATGCAGCGCCGAGGAAGACATAGAGATGTGTACCCTCATCGCCGCCCGCTACGGCCTGCCACTCGACGTGGTGGAGCTCCATCAGGAATACTGGGACCATGTAATGAGCTACGCCCTCGACACCGTGCGACAGGGTCTCACGCCCAATCCCGACATGATGTGCAACCTGATGATCAAGTTCGGATTCTTCGAGCAGCGCTGGGGCCACGAATTCGACCTCACGGCCACGGGCCACTACGCGTCCACGGAATTTGACGCCGACGGCAACAAGTGGCTCACCACCGCCGTCGACCCCGTGAAAGATCAGACCGACTTCCTGGCGCGCATCACCGGCGAGCAGCTGCGTCATGTGATATTCCCCATCGGCGACCTGCCCAAGGCCGAGGTGCGCGAGATAGCCCGTGCCACACGCATGCCTAACGCCTCCCGCAAGGATTCGCAGGGAATATGCTTTTTGGGGAAAATCAATTATAACGACTTCATACGCCGCCACCTCGGCGAGCGTCCCGGCCCCATCGTAGAGCTGGAGACGGGGCGCGTGCTGGGCACCCACCATGGCTTTTGGTTCCACACCATAGGCCCGTGGTATGTGGTGAAGAAAGACGTCGAGAACAACGTGGTGTACGTATCCGGCGGATATGACACCGAGCGCCAGTATGGCCGCACGCTCCACATAGCCGAGACGCGCTTCATAACGCTCGACCCGTGGGCCGGTGCCCCCTGCGACGGCGTTGACATAAAATTCAAGAACCGCCACATGCCCGAGTTCATTCCGGCGCGGCTCACACGCCTTGACGCTCCGGGCGAGTATGTCATACAGTCGGAGCGCAAGGTGCAGGGCATAGCCCCGGGCCAGTTTGCCGTGCTTTATGACAGCATGGGACACCGCTGCCTCGGCTCGGGCGTCATTACCGGACAAAACATCGAATGATATGGAAAACCGAGTGAAACTATATGTGCTGGGCCTGTCATACAACCAGCTGCAGTCGGGGGCGTTCGCCCTTCTGCTTGCCGAGGAGGACGGCCCCTACCGCATCCCGGTGGTAATCGGCGCGGCCGAGGCCCAGTCGATTGCTATACGTATCGAGGGCATAACCCCTCCGCGGCCCCTCACGCATGACCTGTTCATGAGCTTTGCCCAGGCGTTCGGCGTGAGGCTGCGCGAGGTGTTCATCTACAAGTTCGAGGACGGCATATTCTCGTCCGAGCTGACATTTGACGACGGTGAGCGCAGTGTGGTGCTCGACGCCCGTACGTCAGATGCCATCGCCATCGCCATGCGCTGCAAGGCCCCGATATGGACCACACGCGCCATCCTGGAGCAGACCGGATTCATAATCGAGGAGAGCGAGGACGGCGGGGCCGAGACAACGGCGCGCCGCAGCCCCGTGGAGGACATCACGGCCGAGCCCAATCCCGAGAAATTCGCCGTCGAGGAGCTTGAGAAACTGCTCGCCGCGCTTATCGAGGACGAAAACTACGAGGAAGCCGCCCGTATCAGCGAGATTCTCAAACGCAAGCGCGGGAAAGACGCCCCGGGCGCGGGTGCCTGACCGGCCGCCGCAGCCCTCTGAAACCGATATATAATACAAACAACCATAAAACCTGTAAATCCATGAACAGTCTTAAACTCAGGCTCTCTGTCCTCGGCTTCCTTGAATTTGCCGTGTGGGGCGCCTATCTCGTTTCCCTCGGATTGTTCCTGTACTCCGTAGGACTGGGCGACTATGTCTTCTGGTTCTATACAGTCCAGGGACTCGTATCGCTCTTTATGCCCGGCCTTGTGGGCGTTGTGGCCGACCGTTACATACCGGCGCAGAAGATGATGAGCCTGTGCCACGTGCTGGCCGGCTCGTTCATGTTTGCCGCCGGCTGGTATGCCATGAGCGCCGGCGCCGACATCCGCTTCGCGCCCCTGTTCACGCTCTACACCATTTCCGTGGCGTTCTTCATGCCCACCATAGGCCTTAACAACTCCGTAGCCTTCAGCGCCATGACCAAGGCCGGGATGGATACCGTGAAAGAATTCCCCGCCATACGCGTATTCGGTACGGTGGGCTTCATTGTGGCCGAACTCTTCGTCAATTTCGTAAAAATCGACGGTGTGGCCATTCAGAGTACCTATTATCAGCTCTTTACCTGCGGCGTCATCAGTTTCGCCCTGGCCGTATATGCCCTTACGATGCCCGCCTGCCCCGTGAAGCACGGCGCGTCGGCTTCGCTGGCTGATTCCCTTGGCCTCACAGCCTTCAAGCTATTCAAACGCAAGGAAATGGCCATATTCTTCATCTTCTCCATGCTCTTGGGTGTGTCGCTGCAGATAACCAACTCCTACGGCACTATGTACATCGAGCACTTCGGCAAGGTGGCACAGTATGCCGACGATTTCTTCGCCTCCAACCCCACCTTCCTCATCTCGCTGTCGCAGGCAAGCGAGGCCCTCTGCATCCTGCTCATTCCCTACTGCCTGCGCCGCTTCGGCATCAAGGGCGTCATGCTCATCGCCATGGTGGCCTGGGTGCTCCGCTTCGGCTTCTTCGGCGTCGGCAACACCAGCATGTCGGGCGTGTGGCTGCTGATGCTGTCGTGCATCGTCTACGGTGTGGCCTTCGACTTCTTCAATGTCTCGGGCGGCCTGTTTGTCGACAGTCAGACCTCGCCCGAGCTGCGCTCCTCGGCCCAGGGCCTGTTTATGATCATGACCAACGGCATCGGCGCCTCGGTGGGTACGTTCCTGGCCGGCACACTCGTCATCAACAAGAACGTCATGGCTCCCGGCCTCGACCCCGTGCAGCAGCTCGACGGCTGGCGCGAGTCGTGGTTCATATTCGCCGCCTACGCCCTCGTGGTGGCCGTTCTGTTCTATTTCATCTTCAAGCAGCCCAAGGACCAGAACACATCGGCCCGCGCCGTCGACCTGGCCGAGGATGCCGCCGCATCGGACACCGATATCTGATTTCATCCGCCGCATGATACGATTCTATGCCCCCGACATAGCCGACACGTTCACGCTGCCCGAGAGCGACTCGGCCCACTGCGTGCGAGTGCTGCGCATGCGCGCCGGCGACCGTGTGGAGATAGTCGACGGCCTCGGCCGGCTCTATCGCGCCACGCTGCTCGACGCGCATCCCCGCCATGCCACCGTGGCCATCGACGAGGTGGTGTCCCTGCCGAAGGTGTGGCCGGGCAGCATCACCGTGGCCATCGCTCCCACCAAGCACAACGACCGCATGGAGTGGCTCGTGGAAAAGCTGGTAGAGATAGGCGTCGACCGCATAGTGCCCCTGCGCTGCCGCTACTCCGAGCGCAAGGACATCAACACCGAGCGCCTGCGCAAGATAGCCGTGTCGGCCATGAAACAATCGCTTAAGGCCATCCTGCCGCAGATTGACCCCATCACCCCCTATGGCGCCTTCCTCGACTCATGCACCGGCGGCCGCCGCTATATAGCCTATTGCGACCCCTCCGTGCCGCGGCGGCTGTTCGCGCGCGAATACGTGGCCGGCGCCGACACCACAATCCTCATAGGCCCCGAAGGCGATTTCTCGCCCGAGGAGATTGCCGCCGCCCTCAGTGGCGGCTGGATGCCCGTGTCGCTCGGCGACAACCGCCTGCGCACCGAGACAGCCGCCCTCGTGGCCTGTGACACATGTCATGTAATAAACCAACTCACCCTCCAATGACTACAATGCAATATCTCGACTCCTCGTCGACCCGTAATTTCTTTCTTCTCGCCGGCCCCTGCGTCATAGAGGGCGAGGAGATGGCCCTTGACATTGCCCGCCATGTGGCCGGCGTGTGCCGCAGCCTCGACATTCCCTATGTGTTCAAGGGCTCGTACAGAAAAGCCAATCGCTCGCGCCTCGACTCGTTTACCGGCATCGGCGACCGCGAGGCCCTCGAGATTCTGGCGCGTGTGCGCGAAACGGTAGGCGTGCCCGTGGTCACCGACATCCACGATGCATCCGAGGCCGCCCTCGCCGCCCAGTATGTAGATATCCTTCAGATTCCGGCCTTTCTGTGCCGCCAGACCGACCTCCTCGTGGCGGCCGCACGCACCGGCAAGGCCGTGAACATAAAGAAGGGACAATTCCTGTCGCCAGGGTCGATGCATTACGCCGTGGACAAGGTGAGGATGAGCGGCAACGACAATGTCATGGTCACCGACCGCGGCACCACCTTCGGCTACGGCGACCTGGTGGTGGACTTCCGCGGCATTCCCGAGATGAGCCGCACGTGCGGGTGCCCCGTTATTATGGATGTCACACATTCGCTGCAGCAGCCAAATACGGCCGGCGGTGTCACCGGCGGCCGTCCCGATATGATTGAGACCATAGCCCGTGCGGCCATCGCCGTAGGTGCCGACGGCCTGTTTATCGAGACGCATCCCGACCCCGCCCGGGCCATGAGCGACGGGGCCAATATGCTGCGGCTTGACCTGCTGGAGCCGCTGCTCCGACGCCTCACCGCCCTGCGCAGCACCATTAATAAATTCTGATACCGACTAATAATTTCTGATACAGATACCCGGCTTTGCATTGTTCATGGCCGGGCCTAAAGTCAAAGTCGAAACGCAATTTTCTCATCGCGTAAGCCCAATGTTTTT
>CAYNXG010000021.1:0-23490 GCA_964401095.1 uncultured Bacteroides sp. | reverse complement strand
GTTTCGGCAACTGCACCAACACCGGTGCCTGCGCCGCCGAGTGCCCCAAGAACATTCCTCTGAGCAACATCGCCCGTCTCAACCGCGAGTTCATCAAAGCCAAGTGCTCTGAATAACATCATCCGTTACATAATATCAAAAAAGCGAATCCGCGAGGGTTCGCTTTTTTGGTATCGGGAACTCAAATTTTTTGAGTTTTTTAGGATAAAAACTTTCGATTCCGTCTTGTTTTATTTGTTTTTTTCGTCACATAGTAGTTACTTTGCACTTGGAAAGCAAGGATCGTGCATACCGTTCCCGCAAGGAAACGTCGGCCTCAGCGCGCCGATGGCCGGGCCCCGGGGTTCAGCCACAGGCGAGGCGGGGCAGGGATAACGCCCGGGAGCTTCGCGCGGTTCGTGAAATATTCCCGATGTTACAATCTAAAATGCACTAAGACTTTATTATAAGCTTTATTATAAGTATGTGTCCGAAATTATTTAAAGTATTGCCTCATAAACTATGTGGCGAACTTCAGAATCCGACTTCGGTTATAATGGAATCCCATTACGCCATCAGCCGGACTCAAAATTTCACTCACATACTTCACAACCCGATACGATAAATAATTTAGAACACATACTTATGATTTTTAACTTCAGAATTGTCTCGGACGGCGCCGAGACTTTCAAGCGCGAAATTAAAATAGACGCTCAGGCCACATTTCTCGACCTCAAGAACGCTATCTGTGATTCTGTAGGGTATGACAAGACGATGATGGACTCGTTTTTCATCTGCGACGAAGGCTGGGAAAAACGTAAGGAAATCACGTATGAGGACATGGACTTCGACTCCGACCAGGAGGTGTGGCTCATGGACGACGCCGTGCTCGAGGATTTTATCGATGACGAAGGTCAGAAATTGCTTTTCGTGTTCGATTATATGACAGACCGTGCCATGTTCATGGAGATGACCGAGATGATTCCCGGCCAGACGCTCAAAGACCCCGTGTGCACGCTCTCACTCGGCCAGGCTCCCCGTCAGACGATGGATATGGACGAGTTCGACGCGCAGGTCGACGCCAAGATGGCCAAGGCCATCCCCTCGGTGGAAGACCTCGGCGAGGAATTCTACGGCTCGGACGAGTTCGACCCCGATGAATTCGAGGCCGAGGGCTATGACGAAATGGATCTAAATTGATGGCTGTCGACGTAAAAGCGCTCAAAGAAAAGGTATTGGCCGGAGGCGAGCTCTCCGACGATGAGGTATATTCTCTCTGCGACGCCGGCTCCCGCGAGCTCCGCGATGCCGCCGCCGAGGTGACCGCCCGCTTCATAAGCCGCGACTTTGACTCGTGCTCCATCATCAACGCCCGCTCGGGCAAGTGCTCGGAAAACTGCAAGTGGTGTGCCCAGTCGGCCCACTACGACACGGGCTGCGACAACTACGAGATGGTCGACCGCGAAGAATGCCTCGAGGCCGCCCGTCTCAACCACGAGCACGGCGTGCGCCGCTTCTCGCTCGTGGCCAGCGGACGCGCCGTCAGGGGCGAGGCCCTGAAGAGCATGACCTCAGTGCTGCGCGAGATCAAGGACAGCGTGGGCATAAAGACCTGCGCCTCTCTGGGCCTGCTCGACGCCGAGGGCATGCGCGCCCTCTATGACAGCGGCGTGCACCGCTATCACTGCAACCTGGAGACGGCTCCGTCGCATTTCGCCACCCTCTGCACCACGCACACCGTCGAAGACAAGCTGCGCACCATCCGCCATGCCCTCGACCTGGGCATGGATGTATGCTCGGGCGGCATCATCGGCATGGGCGAGACACGCCGCCAGCGCGCCGAGTTCGCCCTGATACTGCGCGAGGCACATCCCGTGTCGATTCCCATCAACATCCTGTCGCCTATTCCCGGCACGCCGCTTGCCGGTACCGCTCCCATAAGCGATGACGAGATTCTAGACACCGTGGCCATAATGAGGCTGGCGCATCCCCGTGCTATACTGCGGTTTGCCGGAGGCCGCCGCCGTCTCGGCCGCGACGTTCAGCTCGAGGCCATGCGTATCGGCGTCAGCGGAGCCATCGTAGGTGACCTTCTCACCACCATCGGCTCCACCGTGGCCGCCGACCGCCGCCTGGCCGAAGAAGCCGGTTATAAATTCTGATGGAAAATACGCTCACCAAAGCCATGCGCCGCGACATAGCCTCGCTTGCTGGAGCCAAAGGGCGCCGCAAGCTCGGGGCCTTCATGGCCGAGGGCACCAAGTGTGTGCTCGACACCGTGGAGCACTTCGCCCTGCGGCGGCTTGTCGCCACCGCCGACTGGCTGGCCTCGCACCCGCTGCCCGCCGCAGCCGCGGCTGCCGTTACCGAGTGTCGACGCTGTGACATAGCCGAGATGACATCCATGTCGCTGGCCCCCGACGTGATAGCCGTGTACGACCTGCCAGAGGCGCCCGAATTCCGCCCCGAGGATTTCCGCGGCCGCCTCGCCGTGGCCCTCGACCGCGTGCAGGACCCCGGCAACCTCGGCACTATCATGCGCACCGCCGACTGGATGGGCGCCGACATCATCCTGGCCTCGCACGACACCGTCGACTGTTTCAATCCCAAGGCCATACAGGCCACCATGGGAGCCATATCGCGCGTAAAAGTCGTCTACGGCGACCTTCCCGCCATGCTGGGCGCCATGCCCGCGGGCGTGGAGATATTCGGGACATTCCTCGACGGTGAAAACATATACACGGCACACCTTCCCGAGGCCGGCGTGATAGTCATGGGCAACGAAGGCAGCGGAATATCCGCCGCCGTGGCCGCCGCCGTGGGCCGCCGCATACTCATACCCTCGTATCCAGCCGACCGCGCCACCTCTGAGTCGCTCAACGTGGCCACGGCCACGGCGATAGCCCTGTCGCAGTTCCGTGCGCGGAGCTTCGCGGGAAACAGATAAAATATCATTATGGCAAAGAGCAAATACAAGACCGTGTGGATCTGCGGCGAGTGTGGCAACGAGTCGCCGCGCTGGGAGGGCCGCTGTCCCGCCTGCGGACAGTGGAACACAATGGTGGAGGAGCGCGTGGCCGCCTCTCCGTCGCTGCGGTCGCCGTCGCCGGTGGCCTCGGGAGGCCGCTCACAGGCCCGTCCGCTCAATGCCATCACCGCCGCCGACATGCCACGCATCAAGATGCCCTCGGGCGAGCTCAACCGCGTTCTTGGCGGCGGCCTCGTTCCCGGCGCCATGGTGCTCATAGGCGGCGAGCCCGGCGTGGGCAAGTCTACGCTGGTGTTGCAGAATCTTCTGTCGATAAAGTCCAAGACCATCCTGTATGCCTCGGGCGAGGAAAGCGCCACGCAGCTCAAGATGCGCGCCGACCGCATAGGCCGCGGCTCAGACAACCTCTTCATCGTATGCGAGACATCGCTCGAGAATATCGAGGCCCACATAGCCGAGCTTAACCCCGGCATCGTGGTGGTGGACTCGATACAGACCATCGCCTCGGACGCGCTCGACTCGGCCGCCGGAAGCGTCAGCCAGGTGCGCGAGTGTGCCGCCCGGCTGCTGCGCTATGCCAAGGAGAGCGGCGTGCCCGTGCTGCTCATAGGCCATATCACCAAGGAGGGCTCGCTGGCGGGGCCGAAGGTGCTCGAGCACATCGTCGACGCCGTATTGCAGTTTGAGGGCGACCGTCAGTACATGTTCCGCATCCTCCGCGCCATAAAAAACCGATTTGGCAGCACGTCGGAGCTGGGCATCTACGAGATGAACCAGCGCGGCCTGCGCGAGGTGACCAATCCCTCCGAGCTGCTGCTCAATATCTCCGACGAGGCATTGAGCGGCGTGGCCGTCGGCGTGACGGTCGACGGCGCGAGGCCCTTCCTGATAGAGGTGCAGGCCCTGGTGAGCACGGCCGCCTACGGCACGCCCCAGCGCTCGGTGACGGGCTTCGACTCCAAGCGCATGAACATGCTGCTCGCGGTGCTGGAGAAGCGTGTAGGCTTCAAGCTCGCGGCCAAGGACGTGTTTCTCAATATCGCCGGAGGCCTCAAGGTGAGCGATCCGGCGCTCGACCTGCCAGTCATCTGCGCCATCCTGTCGAGCAATTTCGACACCCCCGTGCCCCACACTACATGCATGGCCGGCGAGGTGGGTCTGTCGGGCGAGATAAGGCCAGTGGCGCGCCTGGAGCAGCGCGTGGCCGAGGCCTGCAAGCTGGGTATGGAGGTGATGATAGTGCCCAAGGGCAGCCTTAAAGGCGTCGACGTGTCGCGGTTCGATATAAAGATAGTCGAAGTGGCCAAGGTCGACGAGGCCTTCCGCGCGCTGTTCGCCTGATTTCAGACAATACGGTTCAGCTTCTCTCCGGCAATGAAGGCAGCGAGGTTTTGCCCCGTCACATCTATCAGCCGACGGCGGGCGGCGGTCGACTGCCACGCTATGTGAGGGGTTATGAAGCAGTTGGGCGCCGACAGCAGCGGCGTGCCCTGTCGCGGCGGCTCCTGCTCCAGCACATCGATGCCGGCGGCTCCCACCTGTCCCGATTTCAGGGCCTCGGCCAGGGCGGCCTCGTCGACGAGCGGCCCGCGGGCCGTGTTGATGAGAATGACGCCGCGGCGCATGCGTCCCAGCACGTCGGCATTGAACAGGTGGCGGTTTTCGGCCGTCAGCGGCGCGTTGAGCGACACCACGTCGGACTGTTCAAGGAATTCGTCGAACGTCACCTTTTTCACATACCCCGGCAGGGCCTCCTGCGGCTTCGACGTGGGCGACACCACGTTCATGCCCATGGCCGCGGCGATGGCAGCCACGCGGCCGCCGATATTCCCGAGGCCGTAGATGCCCATGGTCATGCCCGCCAGCTCGCGGATGGGGCCGAGGGTGAAGCTGAAGTCGGGACACGATGCCCAGCGCCCCCCGGCCACCTCGGCGGAATAGTCGGCCACGCGGCAGGTGATATGGAGCAGCAGGGCGAAAACGGTCTGCGCCACCGAGTCGGTGGAATAGGCCGGCACGTTGCACACGGCGATGCCGGCGGCGCGGGCCGCCTCGATGTCGATGTTGTTATACCCCGTGGCCAGGACGCCTATATAGCGCAGGCGCGGCAGGCGTCTCTGCGTGTCGGCGTCGAGCACCACCTTGTTCACAATCACCGCCTCTGCGTCGCGGGCGCGTTCCACAATCTGCGCGGGCGATGTGCGGTCATACACCGTGAGGTCGCCGCAGGCGCTCACCGGCGTCCAGTCCAGGTCGCCGGGGTTGGCTACATAGCCGTCGAGTATAACAGTCTTCATGATGTCTTATTAAAATATAAAAAGGCCGGGAAGCGTGTGATTCCCGGCCGTCTGTACACCCGTGGGGAGTCGAACCCCAATCGTCGGAACCGGAATCCGAAATTCTATCCATTGAACTACGGGTGCGTGCTTATGGCGCCGATTTTGGCGCGTTGATGGTGCAAAATTACTCGTTTTTTTGTAGATTTGCAAAAAATATTCGACAAATGTACGTAAGAATCGAACCATCGTGGCACGAGGCGCTCGCGGCCGAATGGACGTCAGACTACTTTGCCTCGCTGGCCTCATTTGTGCGCGAGGCATATGGCAGCGGCACGGTATATCCGCCCGCCGGGCGCATTTTCGCGGCCTTCGACGCCTGCCCGTTCGACAAGGTAAAGGTGGTGATCCTCGGCCAGGATCCGTATCACGAACCCGGCCAGGCCAACGGCCTGTGCTTCTCCGTGGCCGACGGCGTGGCCATGCCTCCGTCGCTGGTAAATATTTTCAAGGAGATACGCTCCGACCTGGGCGTGGAGCCATACGCCTCGGGCGATCTGGGCCGCTGGGCCGCACAGGGCGTGCTGCTGCTCAACTCCACCCTCACCGTCGGCGCCCACCGCGCCGGCTCGCACCAGGGCCGCGGGTGGGAACGGTTCACCGATGCGGTGATAAGCGCCCTGTCGGCGCGTGCCGAGGGCGTGGTGTTCATGCTCTGGGGCAGCTATGCCATCCGCAAGGGCGAGCACATCGACCGCTCGCGCCATCTGGTGCTCACCTCGCCGCATCCGTCGCCTCTGTCGGCCTATCGCGGCTTCTTCGGCAATCACCATTTCTCGCGCGCCAACGCATGGCTGCAGGCGCGGGGGATTCAACCCGTCGACTGGCGATGAGGCTATTGGCGATAATCATAATGATGCTCGCGGCTGTGGGCGCACGCTGCGCCGACACCATGACCGGCATCCTCAACGACCGCGTGAAGACCCTGCGCGTGACAGCCGGCGGCGACATGTTCGCCCCGCCCGTGGTGACGCTCGGCACCGATCAGTGGCTCGACATCAGCTTTGACCGCCTGGCCGAGGACCGCGAGTATCCGCGCTGGCGTGTCGTTCGCTGCGACGCCGACTGGCAGCCTTCGCGCGTGGCCGAGATAGAATGGCTCGACGGATTCAACGAGAGCATCATCGAGAACTATGACTTCTCCCGCGCCACCACGGTGCATTATGTACACTACAGCTTCCGATTTCCCGACGGCAACATCAGCCCCCGCATGTCGGGCAACTATCTCATACAGGTATATCCCGAGGACGATCCCGACGACGTGTGGCTTCAGACCCGCGTCATGATAAGCGAGCAGTCGGCCCCCGTGGAGGTCTCGGCCACCTCGCGCACCGACGTAGACTACAACGACGCCCACCAGCAGCTCACGGTCACCGTCGACACCGAGCGCGCCGGGGTGGACAATCCGTTCAACGACCTCACGGTGATGATACAGCAGAACGGCCGCCACGACACCGAGACAGCCCTGCGTCGCCCGCTGCGCATGTCGGGCACCCGCGCCGTGTTCGAGCATCAGCCGGGGCTGATATTCGACGCCGGCAACGAATACCGCCGCATGGAGGTGTCGAGCGTGAATTATCCCGGCATGGGCGTGGAGGCCATCGCCTACGCCGAGCCGTATTATCATTTCCGCCTGTACACCGACGGCAGCCGCGCCGGCGAGCGATATCAGTATGACAGCACGCAGAACGGCCGCTTTGTGGTGCGCGAGTACGACTCGTCGGACTCTGACCTCGACGCCGACTATGTGGTGGTGCATTTCTCGCTCGACTATCCCGAGATGCCGGGCATGATGATATTTCTCGACGGCGATTTCACGGAGCGGGGGTTCGACTCCGAGTCGCGCATGACGTTCAACCCTGCCACGGGCCTCTACGAGCGCGCCATGCTGCTCAAGCAGGGCCATTACAACTATCAGTATCTGGCCGTTCCGGCCGGTGAGCGCCGCGGCCGCACATCAGTCATAGAGGGCGACAAGTATCAGACTGTCAACGAGTATCTTGTGAAGGTCTACACCCGCGGCCCGCTCGACCGCACCGACCGCCTCATAGGCGTAACGGTGATGCGCACCGAGTAGGCTAAGCATAGGCTCTAAACTTTTCGGTGCCCGCAGCAGTTATGATTAAAACATGTTTTTATCGTTAAAACTGAGAAGTATGTGCCCGAAATTATTTAAAGTATTGCCTCATAAACTATGCGGCGAACTTCAGAATCCGGCTTCAGTTATAATGGAACCCCATTACGCCATCATCCGGACTCAAAATTTCACTCACATACTTCACAATCCAATACGATAAATAATTTCGAGCACATACTTATGAAATTCTCTGCTACACGGCTCCGCCGCAGGCTCATGCGCCTGAGCCTCACCCATCTGCTTACATTCGGCCACCGCTCCGAGGTGCCCGAGCGAAATATCCTGCTCGGCTATGCCGTGTATATGACCATAGGCTTCCTGCTGTTGCTGCTGCCGTGGTCCACGAAAGCCGATATAAACTGGCTCGACAATCTGTTCACGGCGGCCTCGGCCCTGTCCACCACCGGCCTGTCGACGGTGGATACCGGCGCCGTCTACACGCTGTTCGGCCAGGCCGTCATTCTGTTTCTGATTCAGCTCGGGGCCGTGGGCTACATGACTGTCAGCTCCTATGTGCTCTATCGTGTCACGCATCACAGCGCCGGCGTGCCCGCGGCGGTCACCGGCGCCTCGATATCAGTGCCCTACGGCATGAAGCTGCGCGACCTGGTCAACAACATAGTCCACTTCACCCTCATATTCGAGGTGCTGGGCGCGGTGTCGTTCTACTTCATCCTGCGCGGCGCCGACACGCCCATGCCTGCGTGGAACGCCGTGTTCCTGTCGATTTCCTCGTTCTGCACGGCGGGTTTCAGCCCGTTTTCCGACTCGCTCTGCGCCTTCAGCGACAATATAGCCATGAATCTCACCGTGGCCGTGCTCAGCTATGCGGGCGCCATGGGCTTTATCGTCATCACCGACCTCATCTACAAGGTGCGCCGCCGCGGCTATTCCATCACCTTCACCTCCAAGGTCATTTTCCTCATCACGGCCATAATGACCGTGGGCGGCACCGTCATACTGGCGTTCAGCCCCACGGTGGCCGGCGCGCGCGACTGGGGCCACCGCCTGCTGCTGTCGTTTTTCCAGACAATGTCGGCCATGACCACCGTGGGCTATAACACCGTCGACCTCTCCACCCTGCGCGTGGGGCCCATCCTGGTGTTCTCGCTCATCATGTTCATAGGCGCGTCGCCCTCGGGCACGGGCGGCGGCGTGAAGTGTACGTCGGTGTCGGCCGTATGGGGCTTTGTGGTGTCGAAGCTGGGCCTGCGCCCCAAGGTCACCTTCCTGGGCCGGGCCATTCCGTCCTATAGGGTAGAGACGGCCCTGGCGAGCATCATCGTGTACGGCGCCGCCATATTCATCGGCAGCACGATATTGTCGTACACCGAGCCCTACAAGCTGTCGCAGATACTGTTCGAGACCACCTCGGCCATAGGCACGGTGGGCCTCAGCACGGGCATAACGGCCGACCTGTCTGTCACGGGCAAGTGTGTGCTGATAGTGCTCATGTACATGGGCCGCGTGGGCGTTATCACCGTGGGCTCGGCCATGCTGATCCGCACCCGCCGTCAGCGTATGGCCGCGCGTGAGACCGACCTTGCGGCATAAAGTTAATTCAAGTTCGCTTTGTAATACGCTTTAAACAAGTTTTGAATACCTAAGCCCGGGGACGAAGCCGCATGGCCGCGTCCCCGGGCTTCAGCATAAATATTCTTTGCTCCCATAAATTTTGTCGGTTTTTTTACGTAAAAAACCCGACAGCCTCTATCACGAGATATTAGAGGGTGAAACGGTGTTTTAACTCAATTTAACAAAGTGAATCGTATCAAAAACACAAAACGAATTACATCAAAAACATAAAATAGTTTGGCTAAGTGAAATATAATCACTAACTTCGCGGTTAGTATATGAAAGACATAAAATATCTGAGCAGAATTGCCGACAGGACTCTTGATCTGAGACTTGAAGCTTTCGGCGCGGTGCAAATTGCCGGGCCAAAATGGTGTGGAAAGACTACTACGGCAGAGCGTCGGGCGGCAAGCGTTATAAAGATGCAGGACCCCGACCGACGGGAGGGCTATCTGGCTACTGCAAGGACAAAGCCTTCACTATTGCTTAAAGGCGCCACTCCCCGCCTTATTGATGAATGGCAGGTTGCGCCTGTCATTTGGGATGCGGTGCGTCATGCTGTAGATGAGCGGAGAGAGAAAGGACAATTTATCTTGACCGGTTCTACTGTAATCGATGACGATGAGATAATGCATACCGGAACCGGGCGTATTTCCAGGATGGCGATGTATCCGATGAGTCTGTTCGAGTCTCTTGAATCAAACGGCTCCATTTCGTTGCGTCGCCTGTTCAACGATCCCGATTATGATATTGACGGCGAAATGTCACAGCTATCTATCGAACAGCTGATATTTGCAGCATGTCGTGGCGGATGGCCGGCCTCGCTTGATGTCAACAGCCGTGAGGCGAAATTGCTGATTGCTAAAGATTATGTAGATGTAATCTGTAACGAGGATATTTCGAGGGTGGACAAGACACGTCGAAATCCGGCGTTGGCACGGCTGATTCTTCGCTCATACGCGAGAAATATCTGTACTTTAGCAAAAAAGACATCCATGCTTGCCGATATCACGGAGGAAATGGAAGGGCTGTCCATGCCCACGTTTGAGGATTATGTGGGCGCGTTGGAAAAACTTTTCGTCATAGATGATATCGAAGCATGGTCTCCGGCTATTCGTTCAAAGACTGTGATACGTACAGGACAGAAGCGCTGTTTCGTGGATCCTTCGATTGCCGTGGCCTCTTTAGGCGCATCGCCCGAGAGTCTGGAACTCGACCTCAACACTTTCGGTTTCATATTTGAATGTCTATGCTTCCGTGACCTGCGGGTATATTCTCAGGCTTTGGGCGGTCGTCTGTCGTATTATCATGACCGTTTCGGACTGGAAGCCGATGCTGTCTTACACCTTGACGACGGACGATATGCGTTAATCGAGTGTAAGCTCGGTAGCCGTGAAATAGAGGATGGCGCGAAGCACCTGCTCGAAATCAAACGCCTCGTTGCCGAGAAGAATAAGACGGAGAAGCAGATAAGACTGCGCGAGCCGGATTTGCTGATTGTCCTCACAGGAGGAGAAATGGCCTATACCCGCGAAGACGGAGTAAAAATAATCCCGATAGGCTGTCTTAGGGATTAAGGGCTCTTTCCCCAAAAATGGCCGCGTCCCCGAGTTTTTGCATAAATTGGGAGAAATTGCTAATTTTGCGGCAGCCAAACCAACGGAAATGGAAATTGACATGCTACAGATACAGGATACACTGGTGAGCCTCGATTTGCTCGAACGATATTTTTTCTGCGACCTGGACAAGTGTCTTGGCGAATGCTGCATCGAGGGTGATGCCGGCGCCCCGGTCACGGAGGAGGAAAAGGCTGAGATTGAGAAGATTCTGCCCGTGATAGCCGACGACCTCACGCCCGCGGCGCGCCGCGTCATAGAGGAGAGCGGCGTGGCCTATATCGACGAGGAGGGCGATCTGGTGACATCGCTCGTCGACGGCGGACAGTGTGTTTTTGCCTGTTTCGAGCCGGGCGGCATGTGCCACTGTGCCATCGAGAAGGCCTGGCGCGCCGGCAAGATTGATTTCATGAAGCCGGTGTCGTGCCATCTGTATCCCGTGAGGATTACGGAATATCCGTCGTTCACGGCCGTGAATCTCCACCGCTGGCGTATATGCAAGTGTGCCGAGATACTGGGCCGCGCCAAGGGCGTGCGCGCCTACGAATTCCTGAAGGGGCCGCTCACCAGGCGGTTTGGCAGCGAATGGTACGACGAGCTCGAGGGCACGGCCCGCGAGTATTTCCGCATGTACGGCGACAGCAGCCTGCCCGATAACGAAGAATAAAAGGTCAGTCGCGCTTCTCGCGCAGCACCGCCGCCACCAGGTCGGGCTCGAATCCGCGCGACATGGCGAAGCGGAACAGCCGCGTGCGCCCGTCGTAGGTGTCGGGCTCGGTCATGGTGCGCCGCTTGGCGTCGATGACGGCGCGCAGCACTTCACGGTATCTTTCAGGATCTATCTCGCCCACGGCGCGCACGGCGATGGCGCGGGCCACGCGCTTGAGGTAGAGCCCCTGTGATATCTTGCGCCGCCCCCAGCGCGAGAATTCGAGTTTGTCGCGCACGTATGCGCGGGCAAAGCGTGCATCGTCGATAAAGCGGGTGTCGATCAGCGCGTCCACGATGTGGTCGGCCTCGGAGGGGACGATGCCCCAGCGCAGCAGCTTGTCGCGGATCTCGCCCGACGAATGCTCGGCGCGCGCGCACAGCTCCTCGGCGCGTATGCGGGCTTCCTGCAGAGTGATAGGGCGTCGCTGTTTCATGATTTCATCATTTTTGCCACGGCAAAGCGGAGGCGGCCCTGGGCGTCGCGGCGTATGTCGCAGTCGAGGCCGAGGCGGCGCAGCATGTCGGACAGCTGCGTGGCAAACAGAGGGTTGATTTCAAAATAAAGCGTCCCGCCGGGAGCGAGGGCCCTGACGGCCATGGAGGCTATGGCGCGGTAGAACCGCAGCGGGTCTGAATCGGGCACGAACAGGGCGCTGGCGGGCTCGTAGTCGGTGACACGCCGCTCCATGCCGGCGCGCTCGCTGTCGGTGATGTAGGGCGGATTTGACACGATTATGTCGTAAGGCCCGGCGAGCGAGGAGGCCTCGGTGAGGATGTCGACGCGGTGAAAGTCGATGCGGGCCGACAGCGCCGCGGCATTGTCGCGGGCCACGCCGAGGGCGTCGTCGCTGATGTCGACGGCCTCGATCTGCGGGAACACCAAGGCGCGCGACAGGGCGATGGCGATGCAGCCCGAGCCGGTGCCGATGTCGAGCACGCGTAGGTCGGTGCGGCCGTTGGCGCCGTCGGTTATGAGGTCGACGAGCTCGGCTGTCTCGGGGCGCGGAATCAGCACCGCGGGCGTCACCTTGAGGTTCATGCCCATGAAGCGGGCCACGCCTGTGAGATATTGGGGCGGCTCGCCGGCGTTGATGGCCTTGACGAAGCGGTCAAAGCGGGCCACGGTCTCGGGCTCCACGCTGCGCTCGCCGTGCATGACCAGGGCGGTGGGCGTGACGCTTATCGTGTCCTCGAGCAGCAGGCGCGCCGTGGCGACGGCCTCGCGCCGCCCCAACGTCGGCTCCAGCCGGCCTACGGTCGTGGTGTATAGTTCTGAAAGGGTCATGTGCGTGGCTGCCGTGGGGCGTGTTATTGGCGTTTGTCTTCTTCGTCCTCTGCGTCGGCGTCTTCGTCGGCCTCGTCGCCGTTGGCCTCGTACTCGTAGTCGGCGTCGTCATAGTCGTAGTCGTCGCCCCACGAGTCGGCGGGGATGTCCTGCAAGTCCTCGCCCTCGAAGTCCTCGTCGTCGTCGCCTTCGCCGGGCTCGTAGCTGAAGATGAATTCGTCTTCCTTGGGGTCTCGGTGGGCGGCATCAAGGTCTCGGTGGGCGGCGTCGGATGCCGTGAGGCGGTTGTCGTCGTCAGTGATGGCGCGCCACAACACGTCTTTCAGCTCCGTGATGCCCTGGCCCGTGACGGCCGAGATGAATACGTGGGGAATGCCCTCGGGCAGCGTCTTGCGGATTTCCTCGATAAGCTCGTCGTCGAGCATGTCGCTTTTCGACACGGCCAGGATGCGGTGCTTGTCGAGCAGGCGGGGGTTGAACTGCTCGAGCTCGCGCAGCAGGATGTTGTATTCGGCGGCGATGTCGTCGGCGTCGGCGGGCACCATGAACAGCAGCACGGCATTGCGCTCGATGTGGCGCAGGAAGCGCAGTCCCAGGCCCTTGCCCTCGCTGGCGCCCTCGATGATGCCGGGGATGTCGGCCATGACGAACGAGCGGTTGTCGCGATAGCTGATGATGCCCAGCTGGGGCTCCATGGTGGTGAAGGGATAATCGGCAATCTTGGGCCGGGCGGCCGACACGGCCGAGAGAAGGGTCGACTTGCCCGCGTTGGGGAAGCCCACGAGGCCCACGTCGGCCAGGACCTTCAGCTCCAGGATGATGCTTTTCTCAATGGCGGGCTCGCCGGGCTGTGCATAGCGGGGGGTGCGGTTGGTTGACGATTTGAAGTGCCAGTTGCCCAGGCCGCCGCGTCCGCCGCGCAGGAGCTTCACCTCCTGTCCGTCGTATGTGACCTCGGCGAGGTATTGGCCGGTTTCGGCGTCGAAGACCACCGTGCCGCAGGGCACGTCGACAATGACGTCCTCGCCGTCCTTGCCGAACGAGCGTCCGCCCGAGCCGCTCTGACCGTTTCCGGCGAAGATGTGCCGGCGGTATTTCAGCGGCAGCAGAGTCCACATATGGGCGTTGCCGCGGAGAATGATGTGGCCGCCGCGTCCGCCGTCGCCGCCGTCGGGGCCGCCTTTGGGGATATACTTGGCCCGGTAGAAATGGCGCGAGCCGGCGCCGCCCTTGCCCGAGCGGCAAAGAATCTTTACGTAGTCTATGAAGTTGGAGTCTGCCATGTCAGTTATGATTTTAACGGTTACAGGCGGGGCATGGCGTTGTGGTGGCGCATCAGCTCGGCCGCCTGGCGGAAGTCGGTGGGCGAGCCCACGTCGATCCATGTGCCTTTTATGGGATAATATGCCACATGCCCTCCGCGGGCTATCGTGGCCTCGATGAGGTCGGTGGCGTCGGTGCGCCGGCCGCTCTCGAGGGTGTGCAGCACATCGTTGTTGAAGATATAGATGCCTGCGTTGGCGTAGTATGAGTAAGAGGGTTTCTCGGCCAGGCCGGTGACGCGCTCGCCGTCGAGGGTGAGGATGGCGTAGGGCACGGCCACCTGATAGGGCACCACGGCTATGGTGATGTCGGCGCCCGACGACGTATGCTTCAGATACAGCTCCTCGAAGGAGATGGTGGTGAGCAGGTCGGAGTTCATCACTATCGTGGCTCCCTCGCGCGGCAGGTCGACGAGCGTCACGGAGCCTATCGTGCCCAGCGGGGCCGTCTCCTCCACGCATTTCACGTTTATGCCGGCCACGGGGCGGGCGAAGTGGGCCTCGATCTGGTCGGCCAGGTATCGGGTGGTGACGTACACGTCCTTTATGCCCACGGCGGCCAGGGCCTCGATGTTATAGTCGATGATGGCCTTTCCCTCGATTTCGAGCAGGGGCTTGGGGCGGTCGAGTGTGAGGGGGCGCAGGCGCTCGCCCTTGCCGCCGGCCATGAGCACGGCCCGCAGGGGCAGCACGGTGCGCAGGACGTTGAGGTCGATGATGTCGGTGATGCGCCCGTCGGCGTCGAGCCGCGGCACGGGGGTGATGCCGGCCTCGCGGCATCGGCGCAGGGTCTCCACGTCCTCGCGTTCGCCCTTGCCGCCGGGGCGCAGGGCCTTGAATGTGCGGCATGCGGCGTCGATGGCCGGGCTGTCGAGCGACAGCCCTCGCAGCAGGGCGCGGCGTATGTCGCCGTCGGTGAGGGTGCCGGCGAGGCGTCCGTCGCTGTCCACCACAAATAGTGTCATGGCGCTTCCCGACAGGCGGTTGAGCATGTCGAGCGCCTTGAGCAGCGTGTCGCCGCATGATATTATGTTAGCCTTGCTCATCGTATCTAAAACAATTAAGTTGCGGGAAGAGTTGGGTTGTGGCCCGCGGGTCACAGGTCCGATGTCAGGATGGCCTCGGCCACGGCCCAGTCGAGCGGGGTGTCGAGGTCGATGCTGCGTCGTGGCGGCATCTCGAAGGGCACACGCCGCGGGAAGGCGCCCATGGGCATGGCGCGCAGCGACGCGGGATTGATGACATAGACGGCGCCGTTGTATTCCATGGCCCGCGGGGCGTCCTGACGGCGGGTGATGAGGCCGTCGCCCTTGGATACATGGAGATAGCCTGTGGCAGGGTCGGCCTCGAAGCAGTTGTAATACGGATTGGCCGATGCCTCTTTAACGCTCACCACCATGTCCACGTCGGGCGAATACATGGCCAGAGCGCCGAGGATGTCGTCCGGGGCGCGGAAGGGCGAGGTGGGCTGCAACAGCACCACACAGTCGTATTCGATTCCGGCCCGGTCGGCATAGTCCATGGCGTGGAGTATCACCTCGCGGCTACCGGCCGTGTCTGTGGCGAGGGCGGCGGGGCGCATGTAGGGCACCTCGAGGCCCAGGGCGCGGGCTGTGTCGGCTATGGCGGGGTCGTCGGTCGACAGCAGTATGTGGCTGTCGGGGGCGCCGGCGGCGCGCGCGGCGTCGATGGTGTAGGCTATGAGCGGACGGCCGCCCAGCGGCTTTATGTTCTTGTGCGGGATGCCTTTGCTGCCTCCGCGCGCCGGGATGATATACAGGGGGGTCATGATTCGTGGAATTTCTTGGGCGGCAGCGGCGCGGGCATGTCGAGCAGGCGCGCTATGGCCTGTGCGGCAAGCTCCGGGGTGTCGGGTTTGTAATACGGATCGCGGTCGAGGCGGGCGCGCGCCACAAAGGCGGGGTCGAGGGCGCGCCGCATGGCGGCCTCTATCTCGTCGGCCGAGTCGCCGCAGTCGATGACGAGGCTGCTGTGGAGGCGCCCCTTCTGGCGTATGCCGATGTTCACGGCGGGGATGCCGGCGGCGGGCACCTCGATGATGGCGCTCGACGAGTTGCCGGCCACGAATGCCGCGCCGGCCACGGCCGAGAGGTAGCGGTACATGCCCAGCGACTTCACCACCACCGTGCCGCGTCGGCCCTTGCCCCAGGATTCTATGAGGTCGATTATCTCGTGCGAGCCGGGGTCGTTGTTGGGGTAGGTGACGATGACCTGCATGCCGGGCAGGCGGTCGAAGGCGTCGAGCATGGCGTGGCAGCGCAGGGCGGGAGCCACGGTGTCGAGCGTGGCGGGATGGAAGGTGGCCACGGCATAGGGCAGGGCGGGGTCGAGGCCCAGCGACGCGCACAGCTCGGCGCGCGGAGTGCGCGGGCTGTTGACGAGGTTCCACACTCCGGGCGAGCCGATATTGACCACCATGGCCGGGTCTTCGCCGAGGCTGATGACGCGGCGGCGGTAGGGCTCGGCGGCGGTGAGGTGGAGGGTGGCCATCTTGGTTATGGCGTGGCGTATGCAGTCGTCGACGGCTCCCTCTGTAATCTCGCCGCCGTGGAGGTGGACGATGGGGATGCGGAGCATCATGGCGGCTGATGCCACGGCGAGCATCTCGAAGCGGTCGCCGAGGATGACGATGGCGTCGGGGCGCATGCGGTCGAGCTCGGCGGCTGTCAGGGACAGGCATGTGCCCATGGCGCGCGCCTTGGCTAGGCCCGAGTCGTCGTTGGCGTCGGGCATGGGTACGCGTGCGTCGATGGTGAATCCGTCGGCCTCGATGGCGTCGGCGGTGTGGCCGTAGGCCTCCATGAGGTGCATGTTTGTGGCCAGGATGTGCAGGGCAATCCGCGGCATACGGCGCAGGGCGTCGGCCACCGGGCGCAGGATGCCCCAGTCGGCGCGGGTGCCGGTGGCTATGCACACATGTTTCATGGCGGTTACATGACGTTGAGCACCTGTTCCTTTATCTGCTCGAGAATGTCTTTCATCTTCACGACGATGCGCTGCATGTCGGCCTGGTTGCTCTTTGAGCCGAGGGTGTTGATTTCGCGGCCCATCTCCTGTGCGATGAATCCGAGTTTCTTGCCCTGTCCGGGCTCGCCCTCCATGGTCTCGATGAAGTAGCGCAGATGCTGGGCGAGGCGTTGTTTTTCCTCGTTTATGTCGAGTTTTTCGATATAGAAGATCATCTCCTGCTCGAGGCGTCCCTTGTCATACTCGGCCACGGGAATCTTGGCGAGGCCTTCCTCGATGCGGGCCCTGATGCGGGGCACGCGCTCGGCCTCGAAGGGTGCGATCTCGGCCAGCAGGGATGCGATGGCCTCGATGCGCGGCGCGAAGAATTCCTCGAGCCGGCGGCCTTCGGCGCGGCGGTGCTCGGTGAGGGCGTCGGCGGCGCGGCGGGTGGCGTCGAGCACGGCGTCGCGCACCTCGGGCGAGTCGTCGTTGTCGTCGGAGATTATGACGGCGTCGGGAAAGCGCATCATGAACGACATCATGTCGGCGGGCGGTGCCACGCCGAGACGGGCGGCGGCGTCCTCCACCATGGCTTTGTATGATGCGAGTGCGGCCACGTTGATGCTGACCTGTGTGGTGGCGCCGGCCAGATTCTCGACCGATGCCGAGAGGTCTACCTTGCCGCGCTGCAGCACGTGTGCCACTATATTGCGCATATCGGGCTCCAGCGAGCGCAGGGCCGACGGGATACGCGCGTTCATGTCGAGCTGCTTGGAGTTGAGTGATTTAAGCTCGATTGTGAATTTCTTGTTAAGGACTTCGGCCGAAGCCTTGCCGAAGCCTGTCATGGATAACAGCATATTATCGATATTTTACTGTTACAAAATTAGAAAAAAAATGTGAATTGGCAAAAAGGCGGCTCCGCGGCGGCCGTGCAAAAGCTCTAAAATTAAAGCCGGGGGCCTCACGGCAGCCGGCTTTACACAAATCAACTTATGAATTTCATTTCTATTTCATTGCTTGAATCATAGGACACTTGTCTGTTAGGTTGTTGCTGTAATCTGTCGGTCTATTTTCAGAACGGCCGACGGTGGGGCATGCCGGGAGGCGGCCCTCCGGGGCCGTGGTGATAACGTTCGTTGCGGTCGACAGGCATCTGTCCCTTGCCGAAGGTGTTGAACTTATAGGCGAATGACACCATGAAGTAGCGGCCCAGCGAGTTGGTGCTGATGTCGTCGATATAGTTGGCTGTTACCGTGCGGCGAATGTTGGAGTTCTGTCGCAGCAGGTCGTAGGCTTTGAGCGATACGGTGGCCTGTTGATTGCGCAGGAAGCTGTACGACACGGTGGCGTTCCACATCCAGCGGTTTTCGTCGTATCCGGCCGAATAGCCGCGGGTGGCCGAGAAGTTGAGGTCGGTATTGAGTGTGATGCCTATCGGCGTGATATACGTGGCGTTGAACGAGCCGCCGTAGGTGTGGACGGTGCGGTTGCCCGAGGTCTGCACGGTGTTGTGTACGGTCTGTAGGTTGTAGCGCGGGCGCAGCTCGAATTCGAGATTGTCGGGGCGGAAGGCTATGCCGAACGATTCGTTGGCGTTGAACGAGCCCGAGCGGTTGCGCTCGCCGTTGTTGAAGCCGATCGAATTGGCATAGTAGAGCATGAGGAAGTTGTTGAACGTCCAGGCCTTGTTGCGGAAGGGGAATGATATCATGTTCATGGCGCGTATGTTCCACATGCCGTTGACGTTGCGGTAGGTGGTGGTGCGTCCGCCGGTGGTGGGGTCGAATGTGGTGAGCGACACTATTGAGTTCTGTTCCACGCGGGCGTTGAGCATCGCCATTATGGAGCGCTGGGCCTCGGGGTTGAAGTTCTGGAAGCGCAGTCGCACGTTATGTGTGAATGTGGGATCGAGCTCGGGGTTACCGATGACGATGTTGAGGGGGTTGCTCATGTCGGGCACGGGCTGGAGCTGCGACATAGACGGCTGCGACGAACGGCCCATGTAGTCGATGTTGAGCGAGCGGGTCTTGGAGGCCTTCCAGCGATAGCGCAGGTAGGGGGCGAAATTCCACACCCAGCGTTCGGGGATGTTGCGCTCGGCGTCGAGGAGCTCAACCGATTTTGACCGCTGGGGCACGACGGACAGGCCCACGTCGACGGTGGTGCGGCGGTCGACATGCTTGAAGCCGGCGCGGATGTCCTGGTTCATGTAGTCGTTGCGGAATCTGTTTGATAGGCTTTCGCTGAAAATCAGCTCGGGGTCTATCACGGCGGGGCCGTCCCAGCCTTCGGGGAAGCTGACGGGGTGGTCGTAGGTGAGCTTGTCGGCATCGTTCCAGCGATACTGGAAGCGGTAGGCGAAGGTGAGGAAGTTGCCGTTGGAGGGCTTGCCCAGGGGCTCGGTCCAGCTGAGGCGGGCCGATACGTTGTTGGTCCACGTGTGGTTGTCGGCAAACTGGTCGTAGAGGTCTACCGAGTCGTTCATCTGGAAGAATTTGTTCCAGGAGTAGTTTGTGGCTTTTTCGCGCACGTCGCTGAAGCGGTAGGTGGCGTAGAGCGACATGGAGCGGCCGGGGCGCGAGCGGAAGCGGTGGTTGTAAATGAGCGTGCCGCCGAATTCCCATGAATTGCCGCGCGAGTGCTGCTCGTTGATGCTGCGCGCCACGGGCGAGCGGTCGGCGTTGCCGGCCAGGGTAAGGGATGAGTCGGCCGACCACGAATTGCTGTGGTTGTAGCTGAATACGGGACGGAAGTCGATGGTGTTGAGCGAGTCGGGCTTCCACTGCAGGCGGAAATCGGCGCGGAGGTTGTTTGTCATGTCGCGGGCCGTCTTGCCCGATTTATACCACGAGGTGGAATCGGTGAACAGATACTGACGGTCAGAGAGCTCGCGGGTGTCGCGGTCTGAACGCGAGTACATGACGTTGCCGCCCACGCGAAGAATCTCCTCGCGTCCCACGTTGAAATTTATTCCGAGGGCCTGGCTGGCGGTGATGCCGTTGGAGCCTCCGAAGTTGCGGAAGCGTCCCGAGGCGCCGTCGGTGAATCCGAGGTCGTTGACGTTGTTGAGGCCGCCGAGGATGGTGAACTGGTTGCCGTTCCAGAAGCGGTTGATGTTGAAATTGCCTTTGTAGCGGTCGTCGGTGCCGTAGCCGGCCTCGACATTGCCGAACCATCCGTTCTGCATGCCTTTTTTCACGGTGAGGTTGATGACAGTCTCTTCCTCGCCGTCGTCAACGCCGGTGATGCGCGCCAGGTCGCTTTTGCGGTTTACCACCTGCAGGCGGTCTACCATGTTGACGGGCAGGTTGCGCGATGCCACGGTGGGGTCGTCGGCAAAGAATTCCTTGCCGTCGATTAGAATCTTCGACACGCTCTGTCCGTTGGCCGTAATCTTGCCGTCGGAGCCCACTTCCACGCCGGGGAGGCGCTTGAGGAGGTCTTCGACCACGGCGTTGGGGGCCGTGCGGTATGAGTCGGCGTTGAATTCGACAGTGTCTTCTTTTACTGTTATCGGGGTCTTGATGCCCACTACGGTGGTCTCCTTGAGCATTATGGAATTCTCGCTGAGGGAGATTTTGCCGAGGTCGATGTTGGCGGCGGCCATGCGCGCGGGCTTGTATTGCGGCTCGAAGCCCACATAGGACGCCTCCACGATATAGCGGCCCTTGCGAACCGACGGGAATATGAACTTGCCGTCGGCGTCAGACACCACGCCTTTTACCACCGACGAGTCGCGGGCGGCAAGCAGCCTCACGGAGGCCGAGACAAGGGGCTCGCCGGCCGTGTCGGTCACTACGCCGCTAATCGAATAGGCGAAGGCGCCTATCGCGGCAAACAACGTTATGAAGAGGATAAATAAACGGTTCATGATTCTTTATTACACCACAAAGATAGCCCCAATATTCCTAACGGCCAATTTTAATAGACAAACCGGCGTTTTTTACCGACAAAACGCAAAGGGCGGTCAGCGCGAATGTCGACACCCCTTTAACAATAGAGTCTTAACGCTTCGTGATAACAGTTAATCAGTGTCAAAAAACGGCTTCGGAGGCCAGTTTTCGCAACTTTTCACGCTCTGTAGCGTATTAGTAGTACAACAAGCAACCAAGCAACAGCAGAAAGAAGTACAATTTGAATTAGTTTTTTCATAGGATTAGATTTTTAAGGTTTTTACGGACTGAGGCAATCGTGAGACTGCCTCTTTCTTTTTGTAATCATAGCCTTCTGAAAAAACTCCGCGGGGCGGCCATGCGATTGTAGCGTGGCCGCCCCGCGGGTTATGGGGGAGGGTGTGATGAGCGAATATTACATGTATTTAGCCACTGCCTTCTCGAGCTCGGTGGGGTCGGAAACGCGCTCGGCGATGGCTCCGTTGCGGTCGATGATGAAGGTCATGGGCAGGGTGCCTACATTGTAGCTGACCAGAGGCGAATTGCCGTCGGTGGTGGAGTTCCACACGGCTATCCATGGCAGGTTGCGCGCGGTCTGCTTCCACGAAGTTTCGTCGGCGTCGAAGGCCAGCTGATATATCTGCAGGCCGTTGGCGCGGTACTTGTCGTAAACCTTGTTGAGCAGCACGTTGTAGGCCGGCGACGACTCGAGGTTGTAGGCCGTGAAGCTGAGGACGGTGACGCCGCCTTTGCCGGCCACTTCGGCCAGGGAGTGCGACTTGCCGCGGCTGTCATAGCGCGTGATGTCGAACAGAGCGGTCTCGGGCGCGGAGATTTCCTGGACGATGCCGAGGTTGTTGTTGCGTGCGCGCTTGTAGGCGGCTGCCATGTATTCGGCGCGGGGGTCGTCGGGACGCTCCATGGCGAATCGCTGGGCCACGGCGCCGTAGAAGCGCAGGTCGGGGGCCTGTGTGAGGTCGTACAAGGGCTTGCCGTCGACAGATTTGTTTATGACATAGTACACCGACACCACCGACGGGTCGTCGAACGCCTTGGCGAACAGGTGGTGCTTCAGGGCGCTGTCGGCCACGGTGGCGGCGGCTCCGTGGCGGGTAACCGACTCGTCGAGGATGCTGTCGATGGCCTTGATGCTGCGGGCCTGCGGGGTGCCGTCGAGTGAATATTTATGGTTGAAATCGGCCGCGCTGGTGATTATCGACACGCGGTCGACCGAGTCGACGGGAAAGTAGATGAACTTGCCGTCGAGGCCCACACGCATGATTTCGGGATAAGGCGCGGGAGCGTCGGCGCGGTAGGTGAATTCGCCTCGGTCGTTGGTCTTCACCGAGTCGACGGTGTACCAGTTGCCGTTGTTGTATCCCTCTATGAGGAGAGTGTGCTCGCCTCCGTCGACGAGGTCGCCCGAGAGCGACCACCCGGCGTTGCGGTCTGAGCAAGCGGCCAGCGCCGCGGTCAGGGCGGCGGCAGCCAGTGTGATGTGGAGCTTATTCATTGAAGTGAGATGCGATGCTTCGGGCAATTTCCGTAAAACGCTCGGGGGTGAGGCTGAGCTTGGGGCGGCGGAAGTCCATGTCGCCCTCTGTCTGCATGGGCACGAGGTGGATGTGTGCGTGGGGCACTTCGAGGCCGAGCACGGCCATGCCCACCTTGGTGCACGGTATGGCGAGCTTCAGGGCGCGGGCCACACGCTTGGCGAATACCGTTAGGGCGGCGAACTCGTCATCGGTAAGGTCGAAGATATAGTCGACTTCTTTCTTGGGGATTACCAGCACATGGCCTTCGGCCAGGGGGTTGATGTCGAGAAACGCATAGTGGCGGTCGTCCTCGGCCACGCGGTAGGAGGGAATCTCGCCGGCTACTATACGGGAAAAGATTGATGCCATGGTCAGAAGGATATTTCTACGATCTCGAATTTCATGAGTCCCGAGGGCACGCGGATTTCCACCACTTCGCCTATCTTGTGGCCGAGGAGGCCCTGGGCGATGGGGGTGGACGATGCTATTTTCTTTTCCTTGAGGTTAGCCTCGGAGTCGGCCACGATGGTGTATTCCATAATCATGCCGTTGGCCACGTTTTTGATTTTTACGCGGTTGAGAATCTGCACTTCGTCGCAGTTGAGCTTTGTCTCGTCGAGGATACGTGCGTTTGCCACGAGGTCCTTGAGCTGTGCGATTTTCATTTCGAGCATGCCCTGGGCTTCCTTGGCGGCGTCGTATTCGGCGTTTTCCGAGAGATCGCCTTTGTCGCGGGCCTCGGCGATGGCTCGTGATATTTCGGGTCGCTTAACACTTTCGAGGTAAGCGATTTCTTCCATTTTTTTCTTATAACCCTCTTGGGTCATGTAGGTTATTGCCATTTTTAATAGGTGTTTTGTGAGATTTTAAATTAAGGCCGGTAGTAGGTGATGATGTTTTGAAAGGACAAAATAAAAAATGAAGAAACCCCGCCCTTAGGCTGAGTCCCTGCATCAGAATTAATTATTTCGCACCACAAAGGTAGCCCTTATTTTTCAATTTTCCGCAGATATATCTTTAAAATTCGTTAAACCTTCCAATTCGCGCAAAAATACGTAACTTTGCGGACGATATGATACATGTAGCGGGAGTTTGGGAGTTTGATTCAAAAATAATCTGTAAATAATTGGCTTTAAATT
>CAYNXG010000020.1:0-24468 GCA_964401095.1 uncultured Bacteroides sp. | reverse complement strand
TTATGGCAGACGCACTGTTGCGTTATTTTGTATTTTCGGATTTTATTGATAACTTTGGGCCGTGATTTTAATAAATAGTTAAGATTTATTCCAAAATTCAAGCTTTGACTATGATTTCCAAAGTTTACCGTAATCTCTGCCCCGAGGAGATCCGCGCGCTTGAAGCGCAGGGCTGTTCGTCGGCAGACTGGAGCCGTGTATCCGTACCCGACGGCAAATTTGACACTACGCGTGTCCGCAATGTCGAATTTTCAGGAGACGTGCGTCTCGGACGTCTCGCGGGTGAGTTCACACGTCTCGGAGGAGTGATTCGCAAGTCTGTCATTGAAAATGTAACGCTTCACAATGTTTCGCTTGGCGATGACGTGTATATCCGCCACGTGGCCAATTATGTGGCAAACTGCGACATTGACGACGGCGCGTATATCGAGAATGTCGACCGCCTGGTGGGCACGCTCGAATCATCGTTCGGCGTCGGCACTGAGGTGTCCGTGCTCAACGAGACCGGCGGCCGCGAGGTGCCCATCTACGAGCGCATGTCGGCCCAGGTGGCCTATCTCATAGCCATGTACCGCCACGAGCGCCGCATGGTCGACGGCCTTGTCAAGATGGTGCGCGACCATGCCGATTCGCTGCGTGGCTCGCGTATGCGTGTGGGACGCCATGCCGAGATTGTCAACTGCGGCACGGTGACCGACGTGAACGTAGGCGATTTCGCGAAAATCAACGGCGCCACCCGCCTGGCCGACGGCACGATTTCGGGCTCGGAGTCAGACCCCGTGAAGGTGGGCCGCGACGTCATCGCCGACGGCTTCATATTCGCATCGGGCAGCCGTGTGTCCGACGGCGCGCTGGTTCACCACTGCTTTGTGGGACAGGCCACCTCGCTGTCGCATCTCTTCTCGGCCCACGATTCGCTGTTCTTTGCCAACTGCGCCTGCGAGATCGGCGAGGCGGCCGCGATATTCGGCGGCCCCTACACCGTGACGATGCATAAGTCGAGCCTGCTCATCGCCGGCATATTCTCGTTCCTGAACGCCGGCTCGGGCTCAAATCAGAGCAACCACATGTACAAGCTCGGCCCCATACACCAGGGTGTCGTAGAGCGCGGTTCCAAGACCACGAGCGACTCATATATTCTGTGGCCGGCCAAGATCGGCGCCTTCTCGCTGGTGATGGGCCGCCATGTCAACCACCCCGACACATCGCGCCTGCCGTTCTCATATCTCATAGAGAATCATGACGGCTCGTTCCTGGTGCCCGGCGTGAACCTGCGCAGCGTGGGCACAATCCGCGACGCCCAGAAGTGGCCCCGCCGCGACAAGCGCAAGGATCCCGATACACTCGACTCCATCAACTTCAACCTGCTCAGCCCCTTCACCGTAGGCAAGATGATGAGCGGCATCAGCCTGCTCAATGACCTTGAGCGCACTGCCGGTGTCACCGCCGAGCGCTTCTCGTTCCAGGCCATGGTGATAGAGGCCAAGGCTCTGCGTCGCGGCCGTGAGTATTACGGCCTGGCCGTGGACAAGTTCATGGGCAACTCCGTGATAAGCCGTCTGCGCGACATCGACATCAACAGCGATGCCGATATCACCGCCGCTCTGACGCCCACCCACAAGTCGGGCAGCGGCGAATGGGTTGACGTGTGCGGCATGTTCGCCCCCAAGAGCGAGGTCGACCGCCTGGCCCACGCCGTGGCCGACGGCTCCATAACTTCGCTCGAAGTGCTCGAGGCCGAATGGAAAAAGCTCCACGCCGATTATTACGACATGGAATGGACATGGGTGGCCGAGCATCTCGAATCATGGTGCGGCAAGCGCTATGACCAAATCACCGCCGACGACATCCGCAAGATTGTTGACCGCTGGCTCAAGAGCGTGCTGTGTCTCGACAAGATGCTCCACGAAGATGCACGCAAGGAATATTCGCTCAAGTCGCGCACGGGCTTTGGCATCGACAATCCCGACGAGACCGCCGACTCGGACTTTGTAAACGTTCGCGGCGAGTTTGACGAAGATCCGTTCGTGACCATGGTGTGCGATCACATTACTTCCAAGACAAGCCTCGCCGAGGAACTTCTGTCGCGCGTGAAGTGTGTGGAACAGCTCTAAATGACCTGTTGATGTAGCCCGAGACGAAGTAAAAAGTTTTTGCCGTGTGGCAAAAATGTTGTAACTTTGTGCCATCGCCCCGATAGTTCAACGGATAGAATAGAAGTTTCCTAAACTTTAGATAGGAGTTCGATTCTCCTTCGGGGTACGTAATCAGGGAGAAGACCGCGGTCTTCTCCCTGATTACGTATTGTGTCGGCGATTATTTTCGAGAACTTTTGGCAATGTATGGTTGTTTTATAACAGAAAGTAGATAAATCACATAACACTAAACCATACTGAGATGACTAAAAAAACTGCAAAAAAAAGCATCAAGGGCACACAGACCGAAAAGAATCTTGTAGTGTCCTATATCGCCGAGTCTACGGCTTATACACGTTATATGTATTACGCCCAGCAGGCCGATAAGGAGTCATACTTCCCCATTGGACAGGTTTTCCGTGACACAGCCGACAACGAGATGCGCCATGCCAAGGTTTATTTCAAAATGCTTGAAGGCGGCTCGATCACTGTCCCCGTCACAGCCGATGCCGGCGTGATCGGCACCACCGCGGAGAACCTTCTCACAGCCGCCAACGAAGAGCATAGCGAAGGCGTGGAGCTTTATATCGGCTTTGCCAAGGTGGCTCAGGAGGAAGGCTTCGATGAGATTGCCGAACATTTCCGCTCGATTGCCGAGATTGAGGCACGCCACGAGAAACGTTTCCGTCACTACCTCAAACAGGTGGAGGACGGCACCGTATGGAAGCGCGAAAAGCCCATCAAGTGGCAGTGTCTTGTATGCGGATATGTCTACGAGGGCACAACGCCTCCCGCTGTATGTCCTGCGTGCGACCATCCCTATCAGCACTATATCGGCCTCGATTACGATAACGAATGATAATCCCTGTGCGAGATATCAGCGCCCGTTCCCTTCAGTGGGGCGGGCGTTTTTCAATATTATAAAGTATGCTACGCACAGGGCAGCGGTGACACCCGCGAAATACACCTCAAGATAATCGCGCATGAAAAGCGCGCCCATGTCTATCACCAGCTGTGTGCCGGCATAGGCCGATGCCACGCGGAGGTGGGGAAACCCCAGCTCGTTGCAGAGTATCTGATAACAGTGCATGCGGTGGGCCCTGAACACGTTCTGACCGTTGGCGATTCGTCGGATTATGGTGAGCGACGCGTCCACGCCATAGACTGCCGCCAGCACCGCCCAGCCCCAGCGGGATGTGGCCGCGATAAGGGCCGATATCGCGAACAGCAGTATGAACCCGGTAGACAGCGAGCCCACATCGCCGGCAAAACAGCGCGCGTTGAGGCGCACATTGAAGTAGCAGAAAATCACGGCGGCCATAAGCGAGCACCACAGCAACTTGGGGTCGATGAAATGAATCGACCCGTTGAGCACGGCCAGGGTGGTCAGCGTCACAAGCGCATATAGCCCCGCCGAGCCGTTTATGCCGTCCATGAAATTATAGGCGTTGAGAAATGCCACGCCGATAAACACCACCGCCGCAAACAGCCATGGCTGCATGCCGCCGGTGTCTATGTCGGCGCACATGGCCGCCACGGCCACAATCTGTGTCAGAAGCCTCGGCCATACGGGCAGCCCTCGCATATCGTCGATGAAGCTTATGACAGCCAGCAGCGTAAGGCCCGACATGAACATGGGATAACGGAAACCCGACCAAATGAAAAAGGCGAGCGCGCCGCAATAGAACACCACGCCGCCGCCGCGTATGGTGGCATGGCTGTGCGACGAGCGGCTGTTGGGCTTGTCCGCTATGCCGAGCCGGGCAGCAATACGGAGATAGCACACCTCGGCCAGCGCGAGAATAATGAATATGATAATACAGGCAGTCATTTATTGGGCAAAAGTAGCAATTTTCATAAAAAAATCGTAATTTTGCGCTGAAAAATCGTCATACTATTTTTTACTATCGTCTAAATCAGTACACAGAATATAATGGCACAGAAACCCTCCATACCAAAAGGAACACGCGACTTCTCGCCCACCGAAATGGCTCGGCGCAACTACATATTCGACACAATACGCTCGGTATTCCGTCTTTTCGGCTACAGGCAGATAGAAACGCCGGCCATGGAGAATCTGTCTACACTGATGGGCAAGTATGGCGAAGAGGGCGACAAGCTTCTGTTCAAGATTCTTAATTCGGGCAACTATCTTGCCGGCGTGGATCCCTGTCTGCTCAACGAGGAGAGCTTCACGCGCCTCACGTCGCAGATTTCTGAGAAGGGTCTGAGGTATGACCTCACCGTTCCCTTTGCGCGCTTCGTGGTGCAGCACCGCAATGACATACAGATGCCCTTCCGCCGCTTCCAGATACAGCCCGTATGGCGCGCCGACCGTCCGCAGAAAGGCCGCTACCGCGAGTTCTACCAGTGCGACGCCGACGTGGTGGGCTCGAACTCGCTGGTCAACGAGGTGGAGCTGCTCCAGCTCATCGACGAGGTGTTCAGGCGCTTGAAAATACGTATCGCCATCAAGCTCAACAACCGCAAGGTGCTCGCCGGTATCGCCGAACTCATCGGCGCCCCCGACAAGATAATCGATATCACCGTGGCCATCGACAAGATCGACAAGATAGGCATGGACAAGGTGACCGAGGAGCTTGCCTACCGCGGCCTGTCGTCAGAGGCGATAGACGCCCTGCGTCCTATCCTCCAGATTGACGGCACCCTCGACGAACGCCTCGCCAAGCTCGAGGAGCTGCTGGCTCCGTCGGAGACCGGCCTGCTCGGCGTGAAGGAACTGCGCGAAGTAATCGACAACACCGTGGCTCTGGGACTCGACGCCGAGCTCGACCTCGACGTGTCGCTGGCCCGCGGACTCAACTACTATACCGGCACCATCATCGAGGTGAAAGCCCTCGACTTTGCCATAGGCTCGATAACCGGCGGAGGCCGTTATGACAACCTTACCGGCGTGTTCGGCATGCCGGGCGTATCGGGCGTGGGAATTTCGTTCGGTGCCGACCGCATCTATGACGTGCTCAACGGTCTCAATCTCTATCCCGCCGAGCTCGGTGCATCCGCGAGGGTGATGTTTGTAAACTTCGGCGGTGACGAGACTCTCGCCTCGCTGCGTGCTGTCAAGGCTCTTCGCCGCGCCGGCATCTCCTGCGAGCTTTATCCCGACCCCGCCAAGATTAAGAAACAGTTGAACTATGCCAATCTGTCGTCTATCCCCTACGTGGCAATCATAGGCGAGACAGAGGCGCGCGAAAATACCGTCACCATAAAGGATATGGCCGCCGGCACGCAGACCACCGTACCTTTTGATCAGGTGGCCTCGGTTGTCGGTGCCTGAGTTATAAGACATAAAAGTACAGGGCCCGCTTCCCCGGGCCTGCGTTAGAGAGACAGCCGGTTTTTACATCGACTGTCTTTTTTTATAAAAAAGTTTCGGCGGCTGTCACAAAGGGTGTGTGCCGTGCGTCTTTGAAGTATGAAAACCTCGGAAAAGATATTCACTGACCTGTATGTGCCCCAGTACCGACGCCTGTTCGGTATTGCAGCCGCGATTCTCGGCGACACCGACGACGCAGCCGATGCCGTGCAGGAAACGATGGTGAAAATCTGGAACCGGCGGGGAACGCTCGCGGAGATAGACAATCCCGAGGGCTACGCACTGAGAATATTGCGCACCACCGCCATCGACATGATAAGGCGCAGACGCGACACAGAGAGCATAGATTCGGCAAGGACGGCCGATATATGCGCTGCAAACGATGACGGAGACGCGGCCGGTATAATCAGGAAGATAATCGCTACCCTGCCGCCAAACCAGCAGACGGTGGTGAGCCTCAGCCTCTTTGATGACGCACCGCCCGACGAGATATCCCGCCTCACAGGTTTCACCCCGGCGAATGTAAGACAGCTGCTGAGCCGGGGACGCAAGAAAATCAAGGAAATGTATCAGAAAATTATAGAGCCATGACACAAAATATGACACCACAAAAAATCCGCGATATGCTGAACGCATATTACGACGGGATGGCCTCGGCCGACGATGTGGCTGCGCTCACGGCCTATTTTGCCGGAGACGGCCCCGTGGATGACGAGTTCTCGGTCGACCGTGAGATGTTCCGCGCCATGGCCGCCACCCGCGCCGATGTGCCCGACGTGCCCGCCGACCTCGAAAGCCGTATTCTGAATGTCACCACACGGTGTGGCCGCCTGCGTGTAAGGCTGTGGGGCGCGATAGCCTCGGCTGCCGCCGCCGTCGCTCTTATGATAGCCGTATGGCCCGACGGCCCCGCCACGACCGACGCTCCGGAGCAGGGTATGACAGTGTTGAGGCTTGCATCGGCCGATGACGACATACCGGAGAATATTCCTGTAAAGACTGTTGAAAAACAGGCGGCTCCCGCTCCGCATATCGCCAAGGCTTCACGGCGTCATGCCGCAGCCGCTGTGGCCCCCGTTACCGAGACCCCGTCGCCTTATATCGAGCTTACGGATTCGGCCGACGTGGTGGAGATTACAAAGATGGTTCTGCGCAAGCTCGACACATCGTTTACCATAGCCGTTGAGGGTATGCGCGATGCCGACATGGCCATAGCATCCGTAAACGATAAGATAAATAAAATCAGTAAAATCGGTATTATTAACAATTTAAATAAAATGGAATTATGAGACGCATATTTATTATTTCGGTTGTATCGGTGTTTTTTCTGCTTTTTCCTGTGAGCTGCATAGGCCAGGCCAAGGTGTTCGAGTCTTTGGCCAAGATGCCAGATGTGACATCGGTATATATAGGCAAGGCTGCGATGCGCCTGGGCGCCGGGGCTTCATTCATGTCGGGTGAATTCGCAGGTGCCAATGCCATAAAGAAAATCAACTCTCTCGAGATAATATCCTGCGAGAAAAAGAGCGCTATTCCAGAGGTAAAGAAAAAGGCCGACGCGATAATCGCCCAATTCAAGATGGATGTCCTTGTAGAGACCAACGAGAATAATGAAAGGGTCTTAATCTATGGCGGCACGCCCGAAGACGGGAACGAGGATTATATTGATAATCTGCTTATATACGAGGTGTCTGACAACGAGCTCAACATTGTATATATCGACGGTAAAATCAATGTGAAAGAATTCATGAATGAATCCGGCAACTGATTCCTGTCCGGCATTTAGTTAAATTATGCAAAAAGCGGCATTTCTGCCGCTTTTTCGCTTATCTTAGCGTTTCAAAACTATCTGACAATTAATATAAGCAACCATGAACCCTGAAATTGAACTGACAAAACACGACATCGTGCGTTTTTTGAAGAAACCGCAGCGCGATTTCACACGCGACGATATAATCAGATATATCTCCGAGAATGGAATCGAGATGGTCAACTTCATGTATCCGGCTGCCGACGGACGTCTTAAGACACTCAACTTTGTAATCAACGATCTCAGATATCTTGAAACAATACTGACCCTTGGAGAGCGTGTCGACGGCTCATCGCTGTTCCCATTTATCAGCGCGGGCAGCTCCGACCTGTATGTGATACCCCGCTACCGCACCGCCTTCCGCGATCCGTTTGCCGAGATTCCGACGCTCACCATGCTCTGCAGCTTCTGCGACAAGGACGGCAAACCCCTCGATTCGTCGCCCGAGCACACCCTGCACAAGGCATGCGAGGAATTCACCCGCACCACCGGCCTTACCTTCCAGGCCATGGGCGAGCTGGAATATTATGTAATAGCCGAGGATACTCACCGTTTCCCCGCCACAGACCAGAAGGGCTATCACGAATCTGCCCCGTTCGTAAAATACAACGACTTCCGCACACTGTGCATGAGCTACATAGCCCGCACCGGCGGACAGATAAAGTATGGCCACTCGGAAGTGGGTAACTTTACTCTCGACGGCACCGTCTACGAGCAGAACGAGATTGAATTCCTCCCCGTCGACGCCGAGGACGCCGCCGACCAGCTCATGATAGCCAAGTGGGTGATACGCAACCTGGCCATGCGCACTGGCTATGACGTCACCTTCGCGCCCAAGATCACTACCGGAAAGGCCGGCTCGGGCATGCACATCCACATGCGCATGGTGAAGGACGGAAAGAACCACATGCTCGACAGCAACCGCCATATCTCCGACGAGGCACGCCGCGCCATCGCCGGCCTCATGAAGCTCGCCCCCGCCATCACGGCTTTCGGCAACACCAATCCCACCAGCTATTTCCGTCTCGTACCTCATCAGGAGGCTCCCACCAATGTATGCTGGGGCGACAGAAACCGCTCGGTGCTGGTACGCGTGCCGCTGGGCTGGACCGCCGACGCCGACATGTGCGCCGCTGTCAACCCCGGCGAAACCACGCCCGTGGAGATCGACGCCACTCAGAAGCAGACCGTCGAGATCCGCTCGGCCGACGGCACAGCCGATATATATCAGCTGCTCGCAGGTCTTGCCGTGGCTCTCAGATATGGATTTGAACTTGAGAACGCTCTCGAAATCGCACGCGACACATATGTCGACGTGAACATCCATGCCGAGGAAAACGCCGGCCGCCTGGCTACGCTCGATTCGCTGCCCGTCGACTGCGCCGGCTCGGCCGACGCGCTCGAGGCCGTGCGCGGAATCTTTGAGGACAAGGGCGTATTCTCAAAAGGCATGATTGACGGCATTCTCAATAAGCTGCGTTCGTATGACCCCGCCGAGGCCGCAGGCGCCAAGGCCGATCCCGCAAAGATGCAGCGCATGGTAGAGAAATATTTCCACTGCTAATATATAGAATGAAAAAAACGGCGGCAGTCCACCCGAGGATTTGTCGCCGTTTTTGTGTATGTCGTTATGTATTTTTGTCGTATGAGAAAAAATTCGTAACTTTGGGCCTTAAGAGATAACATACGTAATCAATGCGAAAATACATATTGCATCTATTGGTCTTTGTAGCCGGGCTGCATGCTGTCGCGGCGCCGGTCGACGAAGGCAAACAATTATATGCCGAGGGCCGATATGAGGAGGCTCTCGAGATATTGCGCCCGCTGGCGGCACGTTCGCCCCGCGACGGCAATATCAATTACTGGTATGGCGCCACGCTGGCCGCTCTCGGCCGGGGCGCCGAGGCGAAGGCTCCGCTTACCTCCGCTCTCGACCGACGTGTGTCCGCGGCCGCCCTGCGCCTTGCCGAAATCGCTACGGCCGACTACGACCCCGAGGCCGCACGCGAATATTATGACAGATACGAAGCCTTGATGCGGCGCAACCGCAAGGAGGTGCCCGAAGATATCGACGACAAGCTGTCGCGCCTCATCATCATGGAAAACATGCTGAGCCGTGTGGAGAAGATTGAGGTTATCGACTCACTCGTGGTGGATGCCGACGGTTTCTTCTCGCATTACAGGTTGTCGCCCGAGGCCGGCCGGCTCGTGCCCGGCGAGATGGTGCATCTGCCCGATGCCGAGGTGGCCTTTGTTCCGCAGAACAATTCCGAGATACTCTATTCCGAGGCCGATTCGCTGGGCAATTTCGTGCTGATGGGCGCCGATATCCTTGACGACGGCAGCGTCGACCATCCCGCACCGCTCGAGGGCGAGAACCTTGCCGGAGGCGGCAATGCGGAATATCCCTTCCTGATGTCTGACGGCCTGACACTCTACTTTGCCAATGACGGCGAGGGCTCGCTGGGCGGATATGACATATTCCTTACCAGACGCAGCGACGATGGTTTCCTGCAGCCGCAGAACATTGGCATGCCCTACAACTCGCCCTACGACGACTATCTGCTGGCAATCGACGAGACTACCGGAGCAGGGTGGTGGGCCACAGACCGCAACCGTATTCCCGGCAAGCTCACCATCTATATCTTCGTGCCCTCGGAAACACGTGTCAACGTGCCCGAGGACAATCCCGACCTGAAGTCGCTCGCCATGCTCTCCGACATATCCCTCACCAGAGAAGACGGCAAGGACTATGCGGCCTTGCTCGAGCGTGTGAAGAATGCCGGCGCTTCCGGCGCCGTCCGCCGCGGCAACGCGGGCGCCCCGGCCTTCGAGCTGCCCATGGGCTCGGCGTCGGTCATTTACACGTCGCTGTCGGATTTCCGTTCGCCCTCGGCCCGCGATGCCATGGCCCGCGCCATAAATGTCAAGGCCGAGATAGCATCGATTGAGAGCCGCCTCGACGGTCTGCGTGAGAAATACCGCAATGGATACAAGGACACGGGCGCCGACATCATCAATCTCGAACACCGGCTCGAAGACGCCCGCGGCGAACTGGCCGACTATATAAACCGTGCTATAAAAGACGAGACATCCAATCGAAATTAAACCGGCCTTCAGGGCGGTAAATATAAACAAGCTCTAAATTTCTTTATAATGGAACTGACAGCAATTCTCCTCGCGGTGGCACTCGTGGTGCTGCTATGCGTTTTTTTCTACTACTGCCCGTTTTTCCTGTGGATATCGGCACGTGTGAGCGGTGTGCGCATATCGCTGGTACAGCTTGTGCTGATGCGCATACGTCAGGTGCCGGCGTCGGTAATCGTGCGTGCCCTTATCGAGGCTCACAAGGCCGGCCTGCAGGATGTTACCCGCGATGACCTCGAGGCCCACTACCTGGCCGGCGGTAATCCCGAGCGTGTGGTTCATGCCCTCGTATCGGCATCAAAGGCCAATATCCCCCTCGGATTCAAGATGGCCACCGCCATCGACCTTGCCGGCCGCGACGTGTTTCAGGCCGTGCAGATGAGTGTCAACCCCAAGGTGATAGATACACCGCCCGTAACCGCTGTGGCCAAGGACGGCATCCAGCTCATAGCCAAGGCACGCGTTACCGTGCGCGCCAACATACGCCAGCTGGTGGGCGGCGCCGGCGAGGATACGGTTCTGGCCCGTGTGGGCGAGGGCATCGTGTCGTCGATCGGTTCGTCGGCAAGCCACAAGCAGGTGCTTGAAAATCCCGACTCCATATCCAAGCTTGTGCTCAGCAAGGGCCTCGACTCGGGTACGGCATTCGAGATTCTGTCGATTGATATCGCCGATATCGACATAGGCAAGAACATCGGCGCCGTGCTGCAGATCGACCAGGCCCAGGCCGACAAGAACATAGCCCAGGCAAAGGCCGAGGAACGCCGCGCCATGGCTATCGCCCTCGAACAGGAGATGAAAGCCAAGGCCCAGGAAGCCCGGGCCAAGGTGATAGAGGCCGAGGCCGAGCTGCCCCGCGCCATGGCACGTGCGTTCACCGAAGGTAATCTCGGAGTCATGGACTATTATCGGCTGAAGAATGTGGAGGCCGATACGCGCATGCGCACATCGCTCGCTGATGACAATCCGCTTGAGAAATGAACATAAAAGAGATTATATCAACTACACACAAATATAATTTTCACGCCCATACGCAATTTTGCGACGGCCGCAGCACAGTGGCCGAGATGGCCGAGTCGGCTGTCTCGGCCGGCTTTGTGCATTTCGGATTCTCGCCTCACTCGCCCGTGGCGATTGAATCGCCCTGCAACATGGCCGCCTCTGACATAGACGCTTATCGTGCCGAAGTGGAGAAGACCAATAACCTCTACGGCGACAGATGCCGCTTTTATACAGGCATGGAGATAGACTATCTGGGTAGTCTCGGAGGCCCGGCATCGCCTGAATATCGCGATTACGGCCTCGACTACGCCATAGGCTCGGTTCATTTCATCCGTTGTCAGGACGGCCGGTATGTCGACATTGACGGACACTTTGATTCGTTCAACCGCAAGATGTCGGCCTATTTCCGCTCTGACATAAGATACGTGGTGGAGGAATTCTACAATGCCTCGGCCGAGATGCTGGCCGCCGGCGGATTCGATATCCTCGGCCATTTTGACAAGATTGGGCTCAATGCGTCATGCTATTGCCCCGGCATTGAGGACCAGGGCTGGTACACCGACCTTGTCGATTCATATATCGATGAGATAATCTCGTCGGGCAAGATTGTGGAAATCAACACCAAGGCCCGCAAGGAACATGGCCGCTTCTTCCCCGGCGAGCGTTACTGGAAACGCCTCGTCGATGCCGGTGTGCCGCTGGCCGTGAACAGCGACGCCCATTACCGCGACCGCCTCGATGCGTTCCGCGACGAGGCTTTCTCAATATTGGACACTCTGCATGGATAAGAATATACGCAAGCTCGAACTTCTCGCTCCCGCCCGCGACGCCGATACCGCTATCGTGGCCATAGAACACGGCGCGGATGCCGTGTACATAGGTGCGCCGGCTTTCGGAGCGCGCGCCGCTGCCACGAATTCAATAGACGACATAAGGCGTGTGGCCGAGCGGGCGCATGTGTTCGGTGCACGTGTGTATGTGACTCTCAATACTATAATATATGAGAACGAGCTGCCTGACGTGCGCCGCATGGTGCGCGAGCTGTGGCAGGCCGGAGCAGACGCCCTGATAGTTCAGGATATGTCGCTTCTCGACATGGACATTCCACCCGTAGAGCTTCATGCCAGTACACAGACCGATGCCCGCGACGCCGCGAAAATATCACTGCTGGCCCGTGCCGGATTCTCGCAGATTGTGGTGCCGCGCGAATTTTCGCTCGACATGATACGCGAAGCGGCCGAGGCTGCCTCGCCGGCCTCGGTGGAGGTGTTCGTGCATGGCGCGCTTTGTGTCAGCTACAGCGGCGACTGCCAGGCGGGGGCCGTGCTTGCGGGCCGCAGCGCCAACCGTGGCGAATGTCCTCAGATATGCCGCCTGCAATTCAGGCTTACAGATGCCGCCGGCCATGATATAACCGGCCTGCCCGACGGCGGCCCGGCCGTGCGCCACTGGCTGTCGATGGCCGATATGAACCGCCTGGCCTCACTGGGCGCGCTGGTGGATGCCGGTGCAACGTCGTTCAAGATCGAGGGCCGTCTGAAATCGGCCGGTTATGTGAAAAATGTGACCGCGGCCTACAGCCGTGCGCTCGACGAGATAGTCGCCGCTTCGGGCGGCACACTTGGCCGTGCATCGTTCGGAAAGGTCGAATATGGCTTTACGCCCGATGTCGGCAAGAGCTTCAACCGTGGATTCACTTCCTATTTCCTCACATCGGACAGCAGTACGGGAATCACATCATGGCGCACGCCCAAATGGGTGGGGCGCGCCGTGGCCACCGTGGAATCCGTCGGCAAATCGTTGGTTAAGGCGCGCATGAATGAGCCTATCAACAACGGCGACGGCCTGGTGTTTTTCGATAAGGACGGTTCGTTCAAGGGATTCAGAGTAAACCGCACCGAAGGCGACATGATTTTCGCAGCCCCCGGCTCGGAGTTGCCTTCGACGCGTGGCACGGTACTTTACCGTAACAATGACACGGCGTGGGAAGCGGCCATCGGGCGCTCCGACACAGCCCGGCGCACCATAGGCCTCGACATGACGCTGCGCGTCGTACCCGACGGTCGCGTGGTTCTCGACATATCCGACGAGCGCGGCTGCATGGTGAGCGTAGCCACCCGCGAAGCATTTTCCGACACGGCGCGTACGCCCCAGCAGGAGCCCCGCCGCTCGGTGCTCGGCCGCCTCGGCGACACTCCATACCGACTATGTAGCCTCGACGACCGCCTCGGCGACTTGTTCCTGCCTTCAAAGGCCCTTGCCGCCCTGCGCCGCGAGGCGATAGACAGGCTCGAATCCTCGTGGCGTATACGCTATGAGCGCCGCCTTCGCCGCAAGTCGTCGCTTTCCGCCGACGCTCTTGCCGGTATGAAGACAAGCTATCACGACAATGTGGCCAACTCGGCTGCCGCCGGATTCTACAAATCCCACGGGGCCGAAGTGGCGGAGAAAGCTGTTGAGGTAAGCCGCCCGTCGGGCCCTCTGCGCGTAATGACCACCCGCTACTGCATAAGGCGCGAACTCGGCGCGTGCCTGAAAACGCCCGCCGGAGCTTCGCTGCCGCGCGAGCTGTATCTCGACGCGCCCGCCGGTCGCCTGCGCCTCGAATTCGATTGTAAAAACTGTAATATGAATGTAATATATAACAATTAAGGAAAAATGGAAAAGACGAAGATTCTTGTTACGGGAGGCACCGGTTATATCGGATCCCACACAGCTGTCGAACTGATTAACGCAGGTTTTGATGTAGTGATTATCGACAACTTGTCCAATTCCACCGCCGACTCGCTCGACGGCATAGAAGCCATCACCGGCGTGCGTCCCGCCTTCGTGAAGGGCGACTGCACCGACATGGCCACCCTCAGAAAGCTTTTCAACGACTATCCCGGCATCAAGGGCATCATAAACTTCGCCGCCAGCAAGGCCGTGGGCGAGTCTGTGGAGAAGCCTCTGCTCTACTATCGCAATAATCTCAATACCCTCATCAACCTCCTCGAGCTTATGCCCGAATACGGCGTGAAGGGCTTTGTGTTCTCATCATCGTGCACCGTCTACGGTGAGCCCGACGAGAATCCCGTCACCGAAAAGTCGCCCATCAAGAAGGCTACCTCGCCCTATGGCAACACCAAGCAGATCAGCGAGGAAATCATCACAGATACCGTGAATGCGGGCGCTCCCTGGAACGCCATCATCCTGCGCTACTTCAATCCCGTGGGCGCGCATCCCTCGGCACTTATCGGCGAGCTGCCCAACGGCGTGCCTCAGAACCTCATTCCTTATCTCACACAGACGGCCATCGGCATCCGCAAGGAACTTAGCGTGTTCGGCAACGATTATCCCACGCCCGACGGCTCATGCATCCGCGACTTCATCAACGTGGTAGACCTTGCCAAGGCCCATGTCGTGGCCGTAAGGCGTCTTGTTGAGGAAAAGACCCTCGAGCCCGTTGAAATCTTCAACCTCGGCACAGGCAACGGTGTGTCGGTTCTTGAGCTCATCAACACGTTCGAGGCGGCTACCGGAGTGAAGGTGCCGTATAAGGTCGTAGGCCGTCGTCAGGGCGACATCATCCAGGTGTGGGCCGAGCCTACAAGGGCCAATACCGTTCTCGGCTGGAAAGCCGACACCCCGCTGGCCGATACCATGCTGTCGGCATGGAAGTGGCAGCAGCATCTGCGTGAAAAAGGTATAATGTAATTTATGTATAGAATGAAAAGAACAGCCATGGCCGCCTTGATGGCGGTCATGTTTGCCTCGGCTGCGGCTCAGACCTCTCTTGCCGAGATAGCCGAAACGCCCGAGAAAGCCGGCGGCATATATTATGCCTATCCTGTCAAGGAGTCGGCCAATACGCCCGCTCCCAAAGGCTTTACGCCGTTTTATATAAGCCATTACGGACGCCACGGCTCGCGCTATCTGATCAGCGACCGCGACTACACCGTGGTACGCGACCGCCTGCGCGATGCCGCCGACCACGATGCCCTCACGCCGCTGGGACTCGACGTGCTGGAGCGTATCGACTCGGTATGGCTTGAGGCGCGGGGCCGCGGCGGCGAACTCACACCGCTCGGCAACCGTCAGCACCACGACATCGCCACCCGTATGTACAAGGCCTTTCCACAGGTATTCGCCGACGGTGCGGAGGTTAAGGCGTCATCGACCGTGGTGATGCGTTGCGCACATTCGATGTTCGCATTTATCGAAGGACTGAAAGAGCAGAATCCGTCGCTGGTCATTCCGCGGGAATCGAGCGAGCGCAACATGTATTTCCTCAATTACCACAGCCCCGAGTCGGGCCCGTACAGCAGCGACAAAGGCCCGTGGTATCAGACCTGGAAAAAGTTCCGCGAACGCAATACGCGTCCCGACCGACTTGTGAAGTCGCTTTTCTCGGATAGCGATTATGTTGAGAAATGGGTCGACCCCGACGAACTGATGTGGCAGCTCTACTGGGTTGCCGTGGATATGCAGAATATGGAGACACCCGTGAAGTTTACCGATATCTTCGAGCCTGAGGAGCTTTATGATCTATGGCAGGTGTTCAACTTCAATTTCTTCTCGTGCAATTCAAGCTATGCCCCGGCCGGCGGCCGCTTCACGGCCAATGCCCGCAACCTCGTGGAAGACATCCTTGTCAATGCCGACCGTGCAGTGGCTTCCGGCAGCCACGGCGCCACCCTGCGATTCGGCCATGACGGAAATATCATTCCCCTCACCGCCCTGCTGAAACTCGAGAACTGCTATACCGACGAGACGGACCCCGACAAGCTTGCCGCCGCGTGGACCGATTTCAAGATCTCGCCCATGGCGTCGAATCTTCAGATTGTATTCTTCCGCAACGGCAAGGATGATGTCATTGCCAAGATAATGCTCAATGAGCGTGAGATAGCCATACCTGTGGAGACAGATATGTTCCCGTTCTATCCCTGGCCTGTTCTCAGGAATTACTTAGAGGATATTGTAAACGGATAAGACCTAACGGCCGCCAATGACCGTTCCGTTGCCGCCGAAGTGAATCGAATTCATTTCGGCGGCTTTCAGTATCGTGGCGCTTTTCAGGTCGGGCTTAGCTATTATCTTGATTTTCGGCATGACATGGCAGGTTTTTGAAAATTCCGAGTATCAGATTGAGGAACAGTACCGCGAATATATAGACTCCGGCGAGTATGAAGAAATCAAGGCGCAAAGGCAGCGCTCCGTGAAACCATCCTCCGCCCAGATAGCAGAAAAACAGCAGCCACAGCGTCGACTGCACGCCCACGCACAGTGTGCACCAGCGGTGGGCTCTGAACCGCTGATACCATATACTCCAGAACGTATATGGCAGGCAGCACAGATTGCATACCGCCAGGCTCGGCCACAGATGTGGGAACAGAAGCAATGTTACGAGCGATACGCCGAAGTAGCCGAATCCAACCTCGCTCCAGCTGAACACCCCGAATAGTTTCGAGACGCTCATGGCCATAATGTCGTCGCAGCCTCCTTTCTGAAGGATACCGCATACCTTGTCGCCGGCCGCCGTGTGTATGTTCAGCGACTTCTGAAGCAGCAGATACGACAGATACAGCCCCGCGAGGTCAAACATCGTGATAAGAACGGTGGAGACATGCGCATATACTCCGCGGGTTATGAAAAAATAGATGAAGACGCACAGGGCGGCGATGACCAGAACGTACCGCGACATCGTGCGCGCTATGTCCGATACCCGGTGCTGCATATATCCCGGCTCCCGCGAATTCTTGTCGGGAAATGCCAGCAGGACTATCCCGTTCCAGTTGTCGGTATAGTCAGCCAGCGATGCCGTGTGCGGCACACCGCGCTCGTCGTATGCCACGGTGCCCGCGACAGGGTCGATACTGTGGACTATGGAAAATATGCCACTGCGGTTCTGCGCCAGGAAGGGTGGGGTGAGCTTGCTGAATTCGGTTTTGTCTGAAATGCGCAGGCCTTCGTTCTCCACTCCGTAGTCCTTAAGGATATGGGACAGTCCGAACAACGACTTGAAAGTCATTGCCGTGAACTTCCCGTCGGCAAAAACCGGCGTGTACGATACACCGAGAGCCTCGAGATACCGCGAGAATATCGTCTTGCCGCGCGCCTTCATGGGAAATCGCGCTACATGTACGACTGCACCTTGGCCATCAGTGCGTTACCGTCTATTTCGCCGCTGTGGCGCCATTGCTCGTCGCCGTCCTTATATATAATAAATGTGGGAACGGTCTCAACCTCGGCCTTGTCGGCCGCTTCAGACTCGCTGTCGATGTCGAGCTGATATACCGGCACAGACCCTTCGAGGAGTTCTTTTACCTGCTCCATAACGGGCATCATTCTCTTGCAGTGAGGACACCATGTGGCATAAAATTCGATTAAAACCACGCCCGACTGATTGATGATATTTTCGTATGTCATAATTATATATATTTAGTTACAGTATTCTAACAACATTAATCCTAAAACTGTTGCGACATGACGCAATTTATGAAATCGCACGCAGGAGGGTGGAAAAAATAAAATATGATATAAACAGAGTGGTATATCTTGCATTTGTGTGAAAAAAGCGTTAATTTTGCAATCGCATTTCAAGTCACATTGTATCAATAGAAAAGTTTAATACTCGCGAGATAAATGAAGATACTGAAAAACTTTTTGGTTATCAGCGCTTTAGTGGCGATGGCCAGCTGTTCGTCGGCGCCTAAGAAAGTCCCCTATGTCGTGGATGCCGAAGTAATTCCCCAGGAAATACTGTCAGATGTAAAAAATGTTACCGACCCTGTTCTCAGTCCCGGCGATCTTCTGAATATAGAAATCACCGCGAGCAACATGGCGGCCGTGGTTCCCTTCAACAAAGGCTATTATGTCACAGAGAACGGAACAATCTCCAAGCTGAACAATACCAACATGTCGTCCAACGCCGACGTGTCGACGGATTATTATCTCATCAGCGAAGACGGCAACATCGACCTTCCCGGTCTCGGCATCGTCAAAGCCGCCGGTTACACCAAGTCGCAGCTTGCATCGGAAATAGCCGATATGATATATCCCAAATTCATCAAAGAGCGTCCGAAAGTGGAGATTCGTCTGATGAACTTCCGCGTAGTGGTTACAGGTGCCGTACGCAGCCCGGGCGTATATCAGTCGCACAACGAGCGTATGAACTTCTTCGAGGCTCTTGCCATGGCCGGCGACCTCGACATCAAGGGTGAACGCGAGACAATCATGCTGTATCGTGTAAATGCCGACGGCACCCGCGAGGTACACCGTCTCAATATCCACGACAAGAACTTCCTTCTCTCGCCCTATTTCAATCTCCAGCAGAACGATATCATTTACGTTACCCCCAACAAGTCCATGGCACACTCCGCATGGGCTATCAATCCCGGAGTACAGGCCGCTCTCACTTATCTCGGCGGCATATCTTCACTGGCCTCCCTTGTGATAGGTATTGTGAACCTCACTAATAAATAATATATGTCGGATTTAAACAATAACCAAAATAGCAATATCGCCTCAAAAGCGCCGGGCGACGAAATGTTCGACACCACCGGCCTTTTGCTTGACTTTCTTGCAAACTGGAAGTGGTTTATACTCAGTGTTATCGCTTTCCTTGTAGGCGCTTATTTCTATCTCGCCACGATTGTGCCCCTCTATCAGGTGAACGCCTCGATCTACCTCAACAAGACCGAGGCCGCAGCCAACAAGGGCGCCATGATCGACCCCAAGAACACGATGGTGTCAATGAAGACATACATCGACGAGACAGAGCTTGAAATCCTGAAATCACGCAATAATGTGATTGACATCGTGGACTCGCTCAAGATGTCGTATTCATACTGGCGTGTGGGCAATCTCCGCGATATCCCTCTGTACGAGAACAACGCCGTAGAGGTAAGCCTCGACTCGATATCGCTCAATCAGCTTAAAAGCCCCATCACGATTCTCACGTCCAACGGTACCGAGAAGGGAAAATACACCGTCAAGGCCGAAACCTATTATAACGGCGCCAAGGACGAGCAATCGTTTGAGAATGTGGAGCTGCCCTTCAATATCGAACTTTCCCAGGGCACCGTTTCAGTATCACGCGTGAGCCACGTGCCCACACTGGTAGGAACCGAAAAGGCCTACATCCGCAATCCCCGTTCGGTGGCCGCCTCGCTTTCGGGCGCCCTCAACATCGCCTTTGCGGAAAAAGCACCCACTATCGTGCGCGTGTCCTATACCACCCCGGTGATACAGGAAGGCGTCGATGTCATAAACACTCTTATTGACTTCTACAACCGTCAGATTATCGATGATAAAAACCGTTCGGCCATTCAGACCGAGGCATTCATCCTTGAACGTCTCGTGATGATTAACGATGAGCTGCGCGACGTAGAACAGCGCCTTCAGGAATATCGCCAGGCCCACAATATTGCCAATCTCGACCAGCAGGTATCGGCATCGCTTAGCGCCAAGTCGAGCACCGAGAATCAGCTCGCCGAGGTAGAGGCCCAGCGCCAGATGGTGTCGTCGATTGAGTCGATAGTGACACAGGCCGACATCTTCACGCAGATTCCCGCCGCGACATCCGACGGCAGCCTTAACGGTGCTATTGAGGCCTATAACAAAAAGGTGGGCCAGTTCAACCGTCTTCTTGATAGCTCTACTCCCGACAACCCCGTGGTACGCAGTCTTCAGGAAGATCTCACCCGCGACAAGACCCGTATCCTTCAGACAATCTCGTCGGTGAAGAACGGCCTGAATGTACGCCGCGGCAACATCGCCGCCATCGAGAGCCGCAGCCAGGGCACACTCGCATCGCTTCCTCCTATCGACAAGGGCCTGCAGGAAATTTTCCGCGAACAGCAGGTCAAGGTCAATATCTACACCTTCCTCCTTCAGAAGCGCGAGGAAATAGCTCTTCAGAAGACCCTCGCCACTCCTACCGCACGTCTTATCGATAACCCCGTAGGTTCGGGCCCCGTATATCCCAAGCGCACCACCACCTATCTCATGGCGCTTGTTCTCGGCCTGCTCCTCCCCGCCGCAATCATATTCCTCAAGCGCTTCTTCTTCCCCATCTACAAGGACCAGGAAGAACTGCAGCGCCTCACCAACGTGCCCATCATCGGCGAGATTTCCGCCGACACGAGCAAGAAGGCATCGCCCATCGTGGTTGGCGTGAATGTGTCTACGGCTATCGCCGAGCTCTTCCGACTGCTCCGCAACAACATCGGCTTCACCAAGAACGGCGCGGATAAGAAGGTGATTCTCGTCACCTCGTCGATATCCGGCGAAGGTAAGACATTCATCGCCACCAACCTGGCCATGACCTATGCGCTTACAGGCAAGAAGGTGATTGTCGTGGGTCTTGATATCCGCCGCCCCGTGCTCGCCCATCAGTTCGGCCTCACCAACCAGCAGGGTGTCACCACCTTCCTGTCGGGTCAGGTAAATGATGTGCGTTCGCTCATCCACCAGAGCAAGGAAAGCGAAAACCTCTACATCCTTCCCGCCGGTCCCGTTCCGCCGAACCCCAACGAGCTGCTTCTGAGCGAGAACATGACACGCCTTATGGATCAGCTCCGCCACGACTTCGACTTCGTGATACTCGATACCGCTCCTATCGGTGTGATTTCCGACTCGTTCTTGATCATACCTCATTCGGATATCCAGCTCTACGTTACCCGTGCCGGATATTCTACCAAGAGCTGTCTCAAGGTGCTTCACCAGGCTATCCGCGACAACCGCCTGTCCGACCCGTACATCGTGCTCAACGGTGTTGACATGACCTCGGGCTCGTACACCTACCGCAAGTATGGACACTACTATCATGGAGGTGTTTCAACCTACGGCTACGGTTACTCGTCGGATGTGGCGACGAAACCTAAAAAGTAACAGTCTGTAAAAACCAACCTTGGGCCCCGGAACTGAAGCCGGGGCTTTTTATTTTTACAGAGGATGCTCCCCAAGGCCGAACCATCCGTTTTTAACATTTGTTGTATTATCAGTTATTAATCTATATTATATCCTGAACTATGAGAAAATATCTTGCTGAGGGTATCGGAACAATGTTTCTGGTGATTCTCGCGTGCGGCAGTGCCGTTCTGGCAGGCCCGCACATCGGTGTGCTTGGCATCGGCCTTTGCTTTGGTCTTGTGCTGCTGTGTCTCTGCTACTGTATCGGCGGTGTGTCGGGTTGCCATGTCAATCCGGCCGTGTCGCTTGCCATGCTCCTCTCGGGCCGCATGAACGGCCGCGACTTCGTGGGCTATGTAGTGTCGCAGCTCATCGGTGCCACCATCGGTGCCGGCTTCCTCTACTGTCTCACCCGCATGGGCGTTGACTTTAACTATGGCGGCACAACAGCCGCTTCGGGCAGCTTCCTCGCCACCAACGTGCTGCAGCCCGGCGCTACTCCCATGATGGCTCTCCTTACCGAAGGCCTGCTCACATTCTTCTTTGTTCTCGTTATCCTCGGCGCTACCGACGGCCGCACCTCGTTCACCAAGTTCGGCGGTCTTGCCATCGGTCTTGCCCTGGGCCTCGTCAACATCGTCGGCATTCCCGTTGACAACTGCTCGGTGAATCCCGCCCGTTCTTTCGGCCCCGCCGTATTTGATTCCACCGCATGGGGCGACTTCTGGATCATGCTCGTAGGTCCCGCCATCGGCGCCATCATCGCCGCTGTGGCCTGGAAGGCTCTTGCTCCCTCCAAAGCCGAATAATAATCGGTAGAGCTACAATACAACTCCGGCCCGGACGCGCATTTGCGGTTCGGGCCGGAGTCTTAGTGTCATGTGCCTGTGTCAGCTGCGCTCTTCGAGTTCGAGCCAGCGCATCTCCTTTTCATCGAGAAGCGATTTCACCTCCTCGTATCGAGCCGATAAAGCCACGATGTCGTCAAGCTTGTCGCCGGAGTTGAATTTGGCCTCGAGCTCGGCCTTCTCGTTGTTCAGCGCATCTATCTCGTCGGTGAGCGCCTCGAATTCCTTGCGCTCCTTGAATGACAGCTTGGCGGGGCGCTCGGTCTTCTGCCGCCGGGGCTGCTGCTTTGCTGCCGATTCCTCGCGGGGCTTCGCCGCCTCTGCTTCGCGTCGCCACTCGGCATATTCCGAGTACGTGCCCGGGAAGTCCTTGATGACGCCGTCGCCCTCCATGACAAAGAGGTGGTCGACTATGTTGTCGAGGAAGTAACGGTCGTGGCTCACCACAATAAGGCAACCTTTGAATTCGGCGAGGTATTCCTCGAGTATGCCGAGAGTGACGATATCGAGGTCGTTGGTGGGTTCGTCGAGAATCAGGAAATTGGGCTGCCGCATAAGCACCGTGGCGAGGTGGAGCCTGCACAGTTCGCCTCCGCTGAGTGTGTGGATATATTTCTGCTGGTCGGCGGCCGAGAAAAGAAAGCGGTTGAGAAATTGCATGGGTGACAGCTTGTATTGGCCCATGTCTATCTCTTCGGCAAGTTCGGTGATGGCATCGACGACTTTTTTATCAGGCGGGAATTTTATACCCTCCTGGCTGTAATATCCGAACCGCACCGTGGAGCCTACATTCCACCGTCCCGAATCGGCCGGGATTATGCCTTGCAGCAGCTTAATGAACGTCGACTTTCCCACGCCGTTGGCGCCGATAAGTCCCACCTTCTCGTATCTCGCGAACGTGTATGTGAAATCATCGAGAATCACCTTGTCGTCAAACCGCTTGCACACGTGTTCGGCCTCGAAAATCTTGGAGCCTATGTATGATGCCTTCACATCGAGGTCTACATCTTTTTCGGCGCGTATGCCGTGTCTCTCGCGGTCTTTGAGGTCATAGAAGGCGTCGATGCGGAATTTCGCCTTTCCGGCTCTTGCCTGCGGCTGACGGCTCATCCATTCCTGTTCGCGGCGCAGGGTGTTTCTCACCTTGGCCAGCTCGGCCGTCATGGCCTCGATGCGTTCGGCACGCCGCCGCAGATAATAGTCGTAATTGCCGTTGTAGGTATATATTGTGCGGTTGTCGATTTCGATTATCTTGTTGCACACGCGGTCGAGGAAATATCGGTCGTGTGTCACCATGAGCAGGGTGGTGCGCGAGCGTTTCAGATAATTCTCAATCCACTCAATGATGTCGATGTCAAGGTGGTTGGTGGGCTCGTCGAGGATTATGATGTCCGGCTCGCGTATCAGCACTCCGGCCAGGGCCACTCTCTTGCGCTGCCCGCCCGAAAGGGTGTCGACGCGTGCGTTGAGGTCTGTGATATTAAGCCTGGTGAGCAGCTGACGCATGCGGTCTTCGTAGTCCCATGCGTTTGCGGCGTCCATGCGGTGGATTTCCTCGGCAAGGGCGGCCGGGTCGCCGGCGTTCACGGCAGCCTCATAGCGCCGCACGATTTCCGACACCGGGTCGTCGCTCTGCAGGGCCGCCTCGGCCACGGTGGGGTTGCCTTCAAACTCGGGCTTCTGCTCCAGATATCCCACCGACAGATTGTTGCGCCATACCACCGATCCCGAATCGGCGCTTTCACGCCCGGCGATGATGCTCAGCAATGTCGATTTGCCGGTTCCGTTCTTGGCCACAATGCCTACCTTGTCGCCCTCCTCGATTCCGAAAGTCACGCTGTCAAACAGCATGCGGTCGCCGTAGCTTTTCGTGAGGTCTTCGATCTGTAAAAAACTTGCCATGACGCGAAATTACTAAAAAAATCAAATAGCGGGGCAAAAAAAGAGGTTTTATTAAAAAGCCTGCAACAATCATTTGGGAAAATACGTTAAAGTTGCGATATATATTTTGTCATATCAATAAAAAACAGTAACTTTGCACGATTTAGCATCTATTCGGTATTAAAAAGAGACATGAGACAATTAAAAATTACCAAATCAATCACCAATCGCGAGAGCGCGTCGCTGGATAAATACCTCCAGGAGATTGGCCGTGAAGAACTTATCTCTGTTGAAGAGGAAGTCGAGCTGGCCCAGCGCATCAAGCAGGGTGACCAGGCTGCTCTCGAAAAACTTACCCGTGCCAATCTGCGATTCGTAGTGTCGGTGGCCAAGCAGTATCAGAACCAGGGTCTG